>NZ_BAABIK010000025.1:0-85304 GCF_039542725.1 Streptomonospora halophila
GTGCGGGCGCACCGCCGCGCGCCGGCGGCCGCCCGCGCCCGGTCCGGTGGGCGGCGCGCCGCCGGGCGGAGGCGCCAGCGCGGCGACGTCTTCGCAGACCACGGCCGATACGCGCAACGCTCGGCACCCGGGGCCGCGCGGAGCGCAGCCGCCGACTCCGCTTCGGGAAAGCGATTGCTCCGCGTCCGGCCCGGCGCCCGCGCGCGGCGGCGCCGCCGCGGCTTCACCACACGGCATGATCCGCGTCACACCACTGGCGTAGCGCGGACCGTGCGGGCAAGGCCGCTAGTCGTCGCGCAGGCCGCCGGTGCCCTCCTCGGTGCCGTAGGGCAGCGCTTCGGCGCGGGTGCCGGACGGCGTCATGGCGAACCAGGTGCCGTCGGCGCCCTGGCCGTAGACGTCTCCCGGGTCGACGTCGCCGGAGAAGCGGTACAGCGGCCAGCCGGACAGGGTGAGCTGGGTCCCCCCGTCGCTGCGCTTCATCCGGCCGACCAGGCTCCGGGCGACGCCGTCGGTGGAGAGCCCGCCCCGGACCAGCGCGGGGGGCCACTGCTCGGCGCACTCGCCGCTGCAGGTGGAGGTGGGCGGCTCGGCGGTGTCGCCGGTGTAGGCGTAGAGCGTGTAGCCGTCGGAGTCGCTGACCACGGGCCCGGCCTCGGTGTCCTCGACGACACCGATCGTGGCACTGGTCTGGTCCGCGGCGTCGGCGCCCGGCAGGTCGGGGTCGTCGCCCAGGCCGCCGCCGGAGAGGCCGAGGCCGCAGCCGGAAGCCGCGAGCAGCGCGGCGGCGCCTCCGGCCAGGTACAGCGTCATCGCACTGGGAGTCCGCACGCCCACAACCCCTTCCGTCGCCGGCCGCCTCCGATGCTCCGCTCGAACGCGCCGCCGGGCGCGTCCCCGCGCCCGGCCGCGGACCGCGGAGGGCCTCGCCACCGAACGTATCGGCATGAACGCGTTCCGGAAGCGACTTCACCGAAGTATTACCGGAATTGACGGGGATTTCGGCGGAGCACGCGCCCGGCGCGGCGCACGCGGCGGGTGGGCGGTGCACCGGAACGGCGGCCGCCTGCGCAGGGGTTCCCCGCAGGCGGCCGGGCCGCTACGCCTGCGCGTCCGCCAGGTACGGCCGCAGTTCGCGGCGCGCGATGGAGCGCAGGTGCACCTCGTCCGGGCCGTCCGCCAGCCGCAGCGTGCGGTTGGCGGCCCACAGCTGAGCAAGCGGGAAGTCGTCGGACACTCCCGCACCGCCGTGCACCTGGATCGCGTCGTCGAGCACCTGCTGGACCATCAGCGGCACCTCGGCCTTGATCGCCGAGACCTCCGTGCGCGCGCCCTTGTTGCCGACCGTGTCCATCAGCCAGGCGGTCTTGAGCACCAGGAGCCGGGCCTGCTCGATGCGCACCCGCGCCCGCGCGATCGACTCGCGCACCGTGCCCTGCTCGGCCAGCGGCCCGCCGAATGCCGTCCGCTCGGCGGCCCGGGCGCACATCAGCTCCAGGGCGCGTTCGGCGACGCCGATCGCGCGCATGCAGTGGTGGATGCGCCCCGGCCCCAGCCGCTCCTGCGCGATGCGGAACCCCTCGCCCTCGCCGAGCAGGATGTTGCTCTTGGGTACCCGGGCGCCGGTAAAGGAGACCTCGGCGTGTCCGCCCTTGGTCCCGTCGGTGTAGCCGAAGACGGGCAGCCCTCGGCCGACCTCGACGCCGGGGGTGTCCGCGGGCACGAGCACCATGCTCTGGCGCCGGTAGGGCGCGGCGCCCGGGTCGGTCACGCCCATGACGATCAGCAGCCGGCAGTCGGGGCTGAGGGCGCCGGAGGTCCACCACTTGCGCCCGTCGAGCACGTAGTCGCCGCCGTCGGCGGTGATGCTCAGCCGGATGTTCGAGGCGTCCGAGGAGGCCACGTCGGGCTCGGTCATGCAGAACGCCGAGCGGATCTCGGCTTCGAGGAGCGGCTCCAGCCACCGCCTGCGCTGCTCCTCGGTGCCGAACATGGCCAGGATCTCCATGTTGCCGGTGTCGGGGGCGGCACAGTTGAGGGCGCTGGGCGCCAGGCCTGGCGAGCGTCCGGTCAGCTCGGCCAGCGGTGCGTACTGCAGGTTGGTCAGCCCGGCGCCGTAGTCCGACGCGGGCAGGAACAGGTTCCACAGCCCGCGCTTGCGCGCCTCGGCCTGCAGCTCCTCGACCACCGGCGGAGCCGACCACGGGTCGCTGCGCCGGGCGGCCTGCTCGGCGTAGACGGGTTCGGCGGGGATGACCCGCTCGTCCATGAACGCCCGCAGGCGCTCCAGGTGGGCGCGGGTGGTCTCGTCGTAGCCGAAGTCCATGCTCGCCTCTCTCACTCGCCGCGGGCGGCACCCGCGCGGATGGTGGCCCAGGCGCGGCGCATGCCCTCGAGCCAGCGGTCGCGGTCCGCGGCGCGCCGCTGTTCGTAGTCGGCCGCCTCGGGATGCGGGAGGACCAGGAACCGGCCGGCGTGCAGCGCCGCCACGACGGCCTCCCCGACGTCCTCCGGCTCGATGTAGGCACCGCCCAGCCGGGTGGCCGAGGTACCGCCGTCGCCGGCGGTCATAGCGGTGTTGACGCCCTGCGGGCACAGGCACGACACGGAGATCCCGTCGTCGGCGTGCCGGATCGCCAGCCACTCGGCGAGCGCGACGGCGCCGTGCTTGGTGGCCGTGTAGGGAGCGGAGTCGAGCTGGGTGAGCAGGCCGGCTGCCGATGCGGTCACCAGGAAGTGGCCGCGGCCGCGCTCGGCCATGCGGGGGAACAGCGCACGGGCGGCGTAGACGTGCGCCATGACGTGCACCCGCCAGGACAGCTCCCATGCGGCGTCGTCGCCGAGTCCCTCGCCGGCGGCGACCCCGGCGTTGGAGCACCACAGGTCGATCGGCCCGTGGTCCTCCTCGATGCGGGCGACGGCGGCGGCCGCGGCCGCCTCGTCGGCGACGTCGAACGCGACGCCGTCGGCGCGGTCTCCCAGCTCCTCGGCCGCCGCGGCGACGCGGTCCGCGTCGAGGTCGATGATCACCACCCGCGCCGCGCCCTGGTGCAGCAGCCGGCGGGCGATCGCCAGCCCGATGCCGCCGGCGGCTCCGGTGACGACCGCCGTCGTACCGGGGATCGAGAACGGTTCGGGCATGCGGGGGCTCCTTCGCTGACTGGGCGGCGCAGTGGCGGTGGCCGGGCCGGGGCCGGGGCCGCCGCGGGACCGGCCGGGTGCCCGTCGGGCCATCAGAACCCGCCCGGGCGCCGCGGGGCGGCGGGGCGGCGCCTCAAGGCGGGATCAGGGGGTGAACACGAGGCGGCCGACCGTGTCCCCGTCGGCGAGCCGCTGCACGCCGGCCGGCAGCTCGGCGGCGCCGAGGCGCTCGCTGACCAGCGGCTTGACCAGGCCGCGGTCGGCGAGCTCGGTGAGGCGCGCGTGGGCCTCCGGTACGGCTTCGGGCGCCCGTTGGCGGTACAGGCCCCAGTGCAGCCCGAGAATGGAGTAGTTCTTGATCAGCGCGTGGTTCAGCCCGGGCGAGGGGATCGTGCCGCTCGCGAAGCCGACGACCACGATGCGGCCCTCGAAGGCGATGCACTTGGTGGAGCGCTGGTAGGAGTCGCCGCCGACCGGGTCGAAGACGACGTCGGCGCCGCGGCCGCCGGTGTACTCCTTGACCGCGGCGACGAAGTCCTCGCTACGGCGGTCCACGACGACGTCGGCACCCAGCGCGGCCGCGGTCTCGGCCTTGCGGGGACCGCCGACGACCCCGACCACGCGCGCGCCGGCGGCCTTGGCGAGCTGTACCGCCGCGCTGCCGACCCCGCCGGCGGCGGCGTGCACGAGCACGGTCTCGCCTTCGCGCAGCCGCGCGCGGCGGTGCAGGGCGAACCACCCGGTCTGGTAGCCGATGAACAGGGAGGCCGCCTCGTCGTCGGTGAGGGCGGCGGGTGCCGGAAAGACCGCGTCGGCGCTCATCAGCGCGTAGTCGGCGAAGGCGCCGGCGGGCAGGTCGGCGCTGCCGACGACGCGGGCCCCCGCCTCGACGCCGCTGACCCCCTCGCCCGTCTCGGCGACGTCGCCGCACAGCTCGACGCCCGGCGTGAAGGGCAGCGGCGGCTTCACCTGGTACATGCCGCGGCACAGCAGCGCGTCGGGGAAGTTGACGGCGGCGGAGCGGACCCGCACCAGCACCTGCCCCGCGCCCGGACGCGGGTCCTCGACCTCCTCGACACGCAGGACGTCGGTGGGCTCGCCGGTCTCGTGCACCCGCAACGCTTTCACTGGCCGCCTCCGCGGTCGTCGAATACCAACTGGTCGGTCTGTCCGAGTCAACCGTGGTGGGCGCCTCTCCGTCAAGTGCCGCACCGCGCCCGTCCGACGACCCGGCGGCGGTCGCGCACCCGGTTGGATGACGGCGCATTGCAGGTACTCCGCTTCGCCGGCACCGGCACCGGCTCCGCCGAGGACGCCGAGCAGCACGTCCTGCATCACGCCGACCACCGGGAGCGCCGCCATGCGCCGGGCGCCTTCCCGTTCTCCGAACAGGCGGTACCGCCCTCCGCGGGCGGACGGTCGTCGCCTGCGGCGGCCGCGCCGCCGTCGAGGCGATCACCGGACAGGCCCGCTTCGTACGCGCCGGAGTCGGCGCAGGCCGCGTCGCCGCGCTCGCCCCGGGACGCGCGCACCCGCCCTCGCGGAGCCGCTCGGCTCCGGCCGAGGGCGCCCTCGGGCGCACCGCCCGGAGCACCGGGCCGCCGGGGCCGGCCGGTGTCAGCGCACCACGGCCACCGGACCGTGCGCGCCGTGCAGGACCGACTGGCTGACGGAACCCAGCATCAGGCCGCGGAAACCGCCTCGGCCGCGCGAACCCACGACGACCAGGTCGGCGGGCGTGGCCTCCTCCAGGATCGCCACCACCGGATGGGCGCGCAGCGTGCGCAGGTCCACCGACACGTCGGCGTACGCCTCGCGCAGTTCCGCCAGCTCGGCCTCGGCGGTGCGGCGGGCCGTGGCCTCCACGGCCTCGTCGTCGAAGGCCTCGGGCGGCACCGGCCCCATCGCGGAGACGAACGCCGCCATCGGCTGCCAGGCGCAGACCCCCACCAGCTCGGCCTCGTTCCACCGCGCCTGGGCGAAGGCGAACTCCACGGCCCGGCGGCTGGACTCCGATCCGTCCACGCCGACGACGACGCGGCCCTTGGCGCGGTGTGCGGCCTCGTGCTTCTTCGGCAGCACGATCACCGGCACCGGGGAGTGCGCGGCCAGCTCGATGCCCACCGACCCCACGAAGGCCGACGCCAGACCGCCGAGCCCGCGCGAGCCCACGACCACGGCGGAGGTGTCGGGCTGCTTGGCCTCGTCCAGGAGCGCGTCGGCGGCGCGCGCGGTGGGCATGCGGGTGCGCACCGACAGCTCGGGGAACAGCCGCAGAATCCAGTCGCGGGCGTAGTCCAGCAGCGCCTGGGCGTCGCGGAGGCGGTCGGAGGTCTCCTGCTCGCCGCCGCGCGGGACGATCTCGCGGAAGGCGCCCGCGGCGTCGGGCGGGCCCACCGCGGTGAGGATGGTCAGTCCGCGTCCACGCTGCGCCGCCTGGTTGGCCGACCACTCCAGCGCGTAGCGGCTGGAATCGGAGCCGTCGACGCCGACGACCACCCAGAGCCGCTCCGATGTGCCGTCCATCTGGCGCTTCCTCTCTACCGGCGCGGTACCTGGGCCGGGGCGGGCGGACGAGACCGACCGGGGCCGGCCGCGCACGCTGCGCGCCGCCTACGCCCGGGTCCTGCCCCGCTGCGTTCGGGGCGACCGCGGCGGAGGGCGGCGGTGTCCCGTCCTGCCGAGTACCCGCGAGACCCCGTGCCGACACGGGCCGAACCGCCGGCGGAGACACCAGCGGCCCCGCGGAGGGGGCCGCGGGGCCGCTGGTGAGTCGCCAGGGGATCAGGCGCGGTAGTGCAGGATGCCCCAGGCGAGGGAGCCGGACCGGCCGCCGTTGACCCAGTTGCGCAGTCCGGTCTTCATGTGCTCCAGGTACTCGTCGCTGATCTTGCCGCTCAGCTCCGACTCCCGGCTCTCGGTCTCCGCGAGCACGCGGCCGTAGTGGTTCGGCAGCTGCGGAGTGAGGTCGTCGAACTCGACCTTGGACAGGCCCAGCCGGGCGGCCTCGCGGTCGTAGAACCCGGGCGTGCCCATGGTGTCCAGGTGGAGCCGCTTGAGGATGGGCTTGAGCTCACCGCGGTCGGCGTTGTCCGCGGCCATGGGGTCGGTGAAGACGAAGTGGCCTCCGGGGCGGATGACCCGGGCGACCTCCTCCATCACACGGATGCGGTCGCCGCTGTGCAGGAAGGCGTCCTGCGACCACACGACGTCGTACCCGTTGTCCTGGACGGGGATGTCCTCGAAGGAGCCGTCGACCACGTCGATGAGGTGGTCGAGGCCTTCTTCGCGGTTCTTCTCCCGGTTGCGCTCGTTCTCCACCTCGCTGAGGTTGAGGCAGGTCACGTGGCAGCCGTAGGTGCGGGCCAGGAAGCGGGCCGAACCGCCGTAGCCCGCGCCGATGTCGATCACCTTCGTGGCGGGGGTGACCTGGACCTTGCCGGCCATGCGCTCGACCGTGCGCACGCTGGCCGCACCGATGTCGTCCGTGTCGGACTCGTAGAGCCCGACGTGGATGTCGGTGCCGCCCCAGATCGTGTGGTAGAAGGTGTCGGCGTCGGTGGAGTTGTAGTACTCGCGGGCCGTCTGGACCGCGGAGGAGTACGAGCCGGTCAGCTCGTCCTCGGTGCGGTAGGACTTCTCCGCGATGTGGATGAAGAAGTCCGGCTCGTCGGCCTGGTAGGTCTCCTGGAAGTCGCCGTAGGTGTCGACGCGCTGGAAGCCCACCTCGCGCATCAGCCGCCGCACGTAGTTCTTCCGCAGGGGGAACATGTTCAGGTAGTACTGCGACTGGTCCGGGAACTGGTAGCGGAAGCGCGCCAGGCCCTCGTCGACGTGGTCGGGCTCGGCCGAGACCTCGTCGCCGCAGTAGTAGTAGGTGTGGCTGTTCCCGTACTGGCCGTCGAGCAGGGCGTCGTAGTTGCGCTGATCCAGGATGAGCACGCCGTCGTGCTTGAGCATCGCGTAGAACTCAGCCAGCGCCTTGCGGCGGTCGCGCTCCGAGAACAGGTGGGTGAACGAGTTGCCCAGGCAGATGATGGCGTCGTAGCTGCCGTGCACGTCCCGGTTGAGGTAGCGCCAGTCGGCCTGGACGACGCGCAGGATGTGGCCGCCGTAGGTCTGTCCGTTGGCGAAGGCCTTGGCCAGCATCTCCGCACTGCCGTCGGCGCTGACGGTCTCGAACCCGTCCTCGATGAGGCGGACGGAGTGGAAGCCCGTGCCGGTGGCCACGTCGAGCACCTTCTCGACGCCGCGAGCCTTGAGCTGCTCGATGAAGAAGTTGCCCTCGCTGGCCCAGCGCTTCTTCCAGTCGATCAGCTCGTCCCACTTGTCGACGAACCCCGTCACGTACTCGTCTTTGTAGTGATCGGTGTCGCGAACGGCCAGCGGGTCGTCACCAAAATCTTGCTGATCCTGTCCCTTAATTGTTCGACTCCTCACACTCGAAAAACCCTCTCACCAGACACACACGACGCCGAGGGTCAAACTTCGCGCATATACATTGAAAGCCATGACCCCCACCATAGTTCAAGTGGCAAGAGGCATTTTTAGCTTGTCCGCGCAGGTCAGAGCCGAAAAATTCACCCCGGGTCATCATAGTGACACAGCGCCTCCGCCCACGTCAGAGGCCCTTCGGAGCACCTATTGAGCCCGCCGCGAACCGCACTACGCAACACATTGCGCAAGACGCACCGCGAATTCCCAAAGCGCGACCAGGAATCCGATGCGAATTCTCGATAGTCTATAATGCGTTCTCCCCGGCGCGAGTAAGCGCCGTTTCGGCGCCAGCCCGCGGCCCGCAAACGGCGCGGGCGCCGCGGTTCCACGCGCTTCGGAGGCCGCCTTCCGCGCCGGGCCGACCGGTCGTTGAGCTGGGCTCGGCGAACGCGGGCGCCGCCGCGGGCGCGCCCCGCACACCGCCCTCGGCACCGAGTCGGCGGGCGCCCCTGTGACCTGCGTCGCAGTGCCGGACACCGCGTCCGATGACCGGTCGAGCGGAGATTCCACGGTGATTCCGGACACACTCGGGCGCCGGCCGCGCCTCCGTACGGCGTAGGGCCGCGCCCGGTCGGCGTGGCCGCGGTGCCGCCTCTCGCGCCCCTACCCCGACCGCCCCGTTGGCCGGCCTCGTGCGCGCGCGGCCCCCCGCGCCGGATCGGCCGCGCCCGCGGGGCACCCGTGTTTTCGCCGGTCGGCGCCGGGTATGGGGCCAGCAACCGTGTTCGGGCCGTATCGGGGGGAAACGGCATGAGCGAATATGGCAACGAACGGCGTGTGAACGCCGTCAGGTTGTGGTCCGGCGGTCTCGCCACCGCCGTCGTCGCGGCCCTGATCGTCCTCGTCGGCACGCTGGTTGTGCGAGGCGTGCTGGGCATCCCGATTCTGGCTCCCGAGGAGGCCGGCTACACCGGCGGCGCGGGCACGGCCGCCTACGCCGCCACGGCGGGCATCGCCGCACTGGTGGCCACCGCACTGCTGCACCTGCTGCTGATCAGCGCTCCGCGGGCCACGATCTTCTTCGGCTGGATCGTGGGCCTGGCCACGGTCGTCGCGGCGGTCAGCCCGTTCACCCAGAGCGCGACGCCGGCCAGCCAGCTATCCACCGCCGTCATCAACACCGTCGTCGGCATCGCGATCGTCTCGCTGCTGACCAGCGTCGGCGCGACCGCGGTCCGCCGCACCCGGCGCGAGCCGGTCCAGCGCGACGTACCCGAAGGCGCGGAGTTCGACGACTCCGGCTACTCCAGCGGCTACCGCGACGCCCTGGGCGAGGCGCCCGAGCGCCGATCGGGAGGCCGGCACCGCGGCGGCGCTCCGCACGCGCCCGACCAGACCACGCGCCTCCCCCGCGACTGAGCGGCCCGCGGGGCCGCGGGCCGCCCGCGACGCGGTCCCGAGCCCGGTCCCTCCGGGGCCGGGCTCCACCTCCGCCCGCTCCGGTGGGGCGCGCGCTCCGCGCCGGCCGGGCCCTTCTCCGCGCCGGCTCCCCGCATGACTCCTGCAGCCATTGCGCGCGCGTGCGCGCGGGCGCGCGGGCCGAGCGCGAGCGTCACTGCCCCTCCGGCGCGCGGTCGCGGCGGATGTCGGCGAGCGTCCGGTCGAAGGCCTCGGCGTGGACGCCTCCGCGGCCGCACATCTCCACCGGGCCGACCGGCGGCACCGGGTCCGGCCGGGCCACCCGCGCGTCGCGCAGCACTCCCTCCACGGCCGCCTCCCACGCGGGCCGCAGCAGTGCGGGATCGGTCCCGATACCGGCCTCGGCGGCGCTGCGCGAGACCTCGTCGGAGAGGAACAGCTCGCCGGTGTACGGCCACGCCTCGCTCAGCGCCGCGTCGAGCCGGCGGCGGTCGTCGTCGCCCGAGCCCAGCCGCAGCGTCCAGCGGACGGCGTGGTCGCGGTGGAAGGGGAGCTCGCGCACGGCGGTACGGGCGATGGCCGCCAGCGCGGAGTCCGCGGAGGCGGTGAGCGCCGTGTAGAGCTCCAGCGCGTAGGCGGAGAACAGCAGTTGGCGCACGACGGCGTGGGCGAGGTCGGTATTGGGCAGCTCCAGCAGCCGCAGGTTGAGGAACTGGTCGGCGCCGCGGCCCATGATGAGGTCGTCCTCGGTGCGCAGCACGCCGGTGAGCTGCTCCTCCATCCGTGCGGCGGAGCCCAGGAGCGAGCGGGCCAGCCTCAGCTGGCCGCGCGCGATACGGGCGGCCTCGGTCTCGCCGTCGTGGGCAGCCGGCCACAGCCCGCTGCCCTCGGTCTCGGCCAGCCGGTGGCCCGCGACGAGCGCGTCGTCGCCCAACCGCAGCACGTAGGCGTTGGCGGCGGTGTCGGCCGCGGCGGCCGCGGCGCCTCTCTCGTTCATCGCATCCCCCCGCGGTGCACGTGCAGTCGTTCCCTACCCCCTCTGCGCGGGTTCGGACACCTGCCGTCGCGGCGATGCGGTGCGGCGGGAGGATGCGGGACGAAACGGGTGCGGCGGCTGAGCCCGGTGGGGCGGCCGCGGAGCGTGCGGTGGACCGGAGGGCGGGTGTGGCCGATGTCGCCCTCTCCCCGGGCCCCGTCGATAACCGCAGGTAAGAGAAGTGTGAATACGGTTAGGGACACGCATGTGCGTCACTCGCGTCACGAAAAGGCCACAGCCCTGTGGTATCGTCCCCGACGGATGCTTGATTCTAAGCATCTTAGGAATGAGGGGGAGCGGCGACCGCGCGACGCGAGCCGCCCATCGGGCCGAGCAGGCCAGAACCATCTGCCGCCGACCGCCTTCCGCCGACTATGCGCCCGCGGCGCCACGGCACGGCAGGCAGCTCAGATCCACATATGCCTGACACATCGGTTGTCAGCATGGGGGTAGCCGACTTTGAACAACCAGCCACGCCTGTGCGGCGCGTCGTCGAACGTGCTGACCGGCACGTTCGGTAAGAGCCCTCGCCCTGGTGGCGACGCCGCACCGGTCCCCAGGGCAACGGCATCGGCGCAACATCCCGGAGCGAACATGGCCGCGCTGAAGATCACCCGCCGCGATCGCGACGACGGCGTCGTCCTCGCGCTCAGCGGCGAAGTCGACATGGCCACCGAGGACCAGTTCCACCAGGCGGTGCGCGCGGCCGTCGACGCGCGGCCGCAGGAACGCCTCGTCCTCGACTTCAGCCGCCTGGCCTTCATCGACTCCAGCGGGCTGCGCGTGCTCATCCAGGCGCACAAGGCCGCCAAGGGCGCCGGGGGCAGCCTTGCGGTCGCCGCCGCGTCCGAGCGCATCGCACGCATTCTGCACGTGACGGCGATCGACACCCGCGTCGCCGTCTTCCCCACCGTCGAGGCCGCCCTGGCGGCCCCTCAGGAGAGCTCCAGCGCGAGCTAGCGCTCCCCCACCCAGCCCGAGAGAAAAGGCGCCCACGTCCAACGTGCGGCGCCTGCGTCGTGTCCGGCGCCCGCACGCGCGGCGGGCGCCGGCCCTCAGAACATCAAGAGCCAGACCCCGGTCGCGGTCACCGCGACGTTGACCACGCCGAAGAACGCCACCCACAGGACGCCCGGGGCCCCCGTCAGCCGGTGCAGCTGGTCGGCGTCGGACTCCGGTGAGGGCTGGCGGCGGCGCTGCGCCTGCAGCTCGATCACCGGCCGGATGCCCGCCAGCAGCAGGAACCAGGTGAAGAAGTAGGCGAAGGCCGCCTGCACCTCGGCCGGGGTGAACCAGGAGACCAGGAACACCACCGCGCCGGTGCCCACGACCGAGACCACGCCGTAGACGTTGCGGATCAGCAGCAGCATGGCCGCCAGCACCAGGACGCTCATCCACAGAAGCGCGGTGATCCGGTTGCTGACCAGCAGCAGGATGGCCAGCAGTCCCACGATCGAGGGAGTGATGTAGCCGGCCGCCACCGTCATGATCATGCCCGGACCGCGCGGCTTGCCCCGCGACACGGTGACACCCGAGGTGTCGGAGTGCAGCCGGATGCCGGTGAGCTGGCGGCCGCTGAGCAGGGCCACGACGGCGTGCCCGCCCTCGTGGGCGATGGTGACGACGTTGCGGGCCAGCCGCCAGGGGCCGCGGGTGACCACGACGACCAGGGCTGCGACGCCCGCCGCGACGACCAGCCAGGTGGGCGGCGGAGCCTGCACGGTGAACGCCTCCTGCCAGACGTCGCCGAACGTTGTCGCCTCCATTGGCCCGCTCCCCTCGGATCGCCGCTCAGGCGCAAACTGTAGGGCATGGCGCGGGGGCGCCCGTCCGTGTGCGGAGGACGCCCCCTGCCGGTGGATGCGCGCGGACCGTACGCGGCCCGCTCCGGGCGTGCCGCACGGGGCCGGTCACGGCCGGGGACCGATCAGTCCTCGGCTTCGATGTTGAAGGAGCCGGTGGTGGTGGAGACGGCGATGCGGGGAGCGCCGCCGGCGGCGGAGGTGTCGACGTCGACGTCCCGTTCGCCGGTCGTGGAGTCGCCGGTGACGCGGTAGGAGCCTTCGGGGACATCGACCTCGACGGAGCCGGTGGTGGTGTCGACCTCCAGGCTGTCGAAGGGCTTGAGCGCCTCTATCCCGACGGAGCCCGTGGTCGTCTCGACCCGGGCCTTGGCGAACCCGGCTTCCAGGTTGACACTGCCGGTCGTGGTCTCGACGTCGAAGCTCTCGGCTGCGAACTCCTCAAGGTCCACCTCGCCGGTGGTGGTCTCGGCGGTCACGGTGCCGCCGCTGCCCTCGGCGCTGATGGAGCCGGTGTTGGACTCCATCTCCACGTCGCCCTCGACGTCGCCCAGGTCGATCTCCCCTGTGGTGGTGGCCGCGCGGATGTCGCCGGTGAGGTCCTCGCCCCGGATCGAGCCGGAGCCCGCCGAGACGTCGACGGTGCCGACGACCTCGTCGAGCTCCACGTCGCCGGACGCCGAGTCGACGCTCACCGCGGTGCCCTCGGGGACGCTGATCGTGTAGTCCACCGCGCAGTCGCCGAGGAACCAGGCGCCGCCGCCGCAGGTGGCCTCGGCCTTCACGGTTCCGCCGTCCGCCTCCAGCCGCTCGCGGGGGTCGGCGAAGGGGGTGCCCCGCAGACTGCGTTCGACGGTGACCTCGTCGTCCTCGGTGCCGTGGACGGTGACGTCGCCGCCGGATCCGGTGCGCACCTCGACCTTCTCGACGCCCGAGAAGTCGTCACTGCGTGTGTCGCCGCCCAACTCGACACTGCCGAAGCTGAGCAGCGCTCCACCCACCAGCACCGCCAGCGCCAGCGCGGCCCCGATGAGCAGCCAGCCGGAGCTGCGCCCGCGCGGCTCCTTGCTGGATGCGGCGTAAAGCCCGCGTCCCGTGAATGTCATCTCCTGCTTCCCTCCGGGAGCGGCTGCTCCCTTGCTCGCTGGTGTGGTGGGGGCGGGTGCCCGCTCGGTCACGGTGCGGCGCTGCGGCGGTCGCTGCCCCGCAGGTACTCCAGGACGGCGCGCACGCGGCGGTGGTCGTGGTCGTCCTGGCCGAGGTCGAGCTTGGTGAATATGGCCCGGATGTGCTTCTCCACGGCCCGTTCGGTGATGAACAGGTTCGCGGCGATGCCCGCGTTGTTCAGGCCCTCGGCCATCGCGCTGAGGACCTCGCCCTCGCGGCGGCTCAGCCGATCGATGGCGCTGTCCTCGCGTCGGCTGAGCAGCTGCGCGACCACCTCGGGGTCGATGGCCGCGCCGCCGCCGGCGACCCGGCGCAGCGTGACCAGGAACTCGTCGATGTCGGCCACGCGGTCCTTGAGCAGGTAGCCCACGCCGCCGGTGTCGCCGCCCAGCAGCTCGGCGGCGTAGCGGCTGACCACGTGCTGGGAGAGCAGCAGCACCGCGACGCCGGGCTTGCGGCGGCGGATCTCGATCGCGGCCTGCAGCCCCTCCTCGGCGTATCCCGGCGGCATGCGGATGTCGATCAGGCACAGGTCGGGGGCGGGTTCGTTGTCGACGGCGGCGAGCAACTCCTCGGCGTCGCCGGCTGCGGCCAGCACCTCGACGCCCGCGTCCTCCAGGAGCTTGACCATGCCGCTGCGCAGCAGCACGGAGTCCTCGGCGATGATGATGCGCACGGTCACGCCTCCCAGGGGATGTCGGCTGTCAAAACTGTGCCCTCACCCGCCGGGCTGTCCACCGCCAGGGCGCCGTCGACGGCGTTGACGCGGTCCCACAGGCCGTAGAGGCCGGTTCCGGAATCGGGGTCGGCGCCGCCCTTGCCGTCGTCGGTGACGGTTATGCGCAGCAGGTCCGCGCCTTCGGCCGCGGCCCGTTCGGCGCGCACTTCGACGCTCTCGGCGCCGGCGTGCTTGGCGACGTTGGCCAGGGCTTCGCAGACCACGTAGTAGGCGACCCCCTCGGCGCGCGCCGAGGGGCGTTCGGGCAGGTCCACCCGTACCTGGACGGGCACGGGGCAGCGCCCGGCGGCCACCGGCAGCGCCGCGTCCAGGCCGTGGTCGGTGAGGGCCCGGGGGTGCAGGCCGCGGGCGACCTCGCGGAGCTCGGCCATCACGGCCTTGGCCTCGCCGCGGGCCTCGTCGATCAGGGCGCGGACCTCGTCGGGGTCGGCGGCGCGGGCGCGCGCCCGGCTCAGCGTCATGGTCACCACCAGCAGGCGCTGCTGCGCACCGTCGTGCAGGTCGCGCTCGATGCGGCGGCGCTCGGCTTCGGCGGCGTCGACCATCCGCAGCCGGCTGTCCTGGACCTGGGCCAGTCGGCGCCGCACCACCATCTCCGGCGCGTCGAGGAGCAGCCGGCGGCTGACCTCGAACTCCAGCCGGACCAGCAGTGGTACCGCCCACAGCCCGACCACGGCGCCCACCGGCCCGAGGAACACCGCCGCCAGCGGCGCCGCGGCGTTCTCCAGAGAACCGCTGACCAGCGCGTAGCCGAGGCCGACCAGCGAACCCGCGGCCAGCGCGGTGCCGTAGACGACCAGGCCCAGCACGATCCCGCCGAAGACCACGCCCTGCACGCCGGTGAGAGTGGCGCAGATGACGGCAGTCCAGGCGTCGCGGCCGTAGAGGTAGCCGAGGCCGCGCAGCAGCGCTTCGGCCGGGTTGCGCGGTCGGGCGGCGGGCCGCGGTGCGCGGGACTCGACCACGCCGAACACGTCCTCCAGGCGGCGGCGCTGGATGGTGCAGGCCAGCCGCCCGAGCAGGGGCGCGCAGGTCAGCAGGACGGCGGAGAAGGCGGCGAGAGCGGCGGGCGAGGGGGGCTCGCCCGCCGGCAGCAGGTCGACGAAGCCGGTGAAGACCAGCAGCACCAGGGCCACGACCGGCAGCAGCACCAGCGTGCCGGGCACCAGGTAGCCCACGGACAGCGCGAAGGAGGTCACCAGGTGGAGCAGGCCGAGCAGGCGGCCCTTCGGCGAGCGCGCTTCGGCGTCGCCGAGCAGGGGCGCACCCGCCGTCGCGGCGGCGGCGACTGCACGCACCCGCGCCACCCCCTCTGTCCGCAGGCCGATCGTCCTGTCCGCGCTACCAAACCTAGGATGCGGCGGCCCCGGGCGCCATGACGTCACCACACCGCGCCCGGGTAGTGCTAGCAACACCGGGGCCGGGCGTGTGGGTCGGATTCGCATACGCGTGCCACCATCGGCCCTCCCTGTCGCAGAAGCGAATGGATTTCGGGTTTCCCTTCGCTTCTGCGAGGTGTAGATTCTGCGGCGTGCCGATGTTCCGAATCAGTGAGGTCGCCGGGCTCGTGGGCGTCAGCGGCGACACGGTCCGCCGCTGGGTCGACTCCGGGCGGCTGCCCGCGGCGCGCGGCGCACACGGGCACCGCACCGTCGACGGCGCCGACCTCGCCGCGTTCCTGCGCGCCGACGCACCCGAGGACCCGGGCCGCCAGGTCTCCTCGGCGCGCAACAGGTTCCGCGGCCTGGTCACCGCGGTCCACCGCGACGGCGTGATGGCCCAGGTCGAGATCCAGGCGGGGCCGCACCGCGTGGTGTCGCTGATGAGCCGCGAAGCGGCCGACGAGCTGGGGCTGGACGTCGGCTCGGTGGCCTCGGCGATCGTGAAGTCGACACACGTGGTCGTCGAGAACGAACCGGCGAAGGGACAGCGGCATGGCTAGCCGCCTCATCACGGGCGCAGCGGCGGGGCTGGTGCTGGCCGCGGCAGCGGCCTGCGCCCCGGTCGACGGCAGCGACGGCTCCGCGGGCTCGGGCGGCGGGCGGGCGGAGCGGACCCTCACCGTGTTCGCCGCGGCGTCGCTGACCGGGACGTTCGAGGAGCTGGGCGGGCGCTTCGAGCGGGAACGCCCCGGCACCCGGGTGGAGTTCAACTTCGCGGGCAGCTCCGAACTGGCCAATCAGATCGCCGAGGGCGCACCGGCGGACGTGTTCGCCTCCGCCGACACCCAGACCATGGACACGGTCGCCGGCGACGGCCTCACCGCCGGCGACCCCGTCGTCTTCGTGCGCAACACGCTGCGGATCGCCGTGCCCCCGGACAACCCCGCGGGCGTCGGTTCCCTGTCCGACCTCGCCGACTCCGGCGTCAAGGTCGCGCTGTGCGCGGAGGAGGTGCCCTGCGGCGCCGCTGCCGCCGAGGTGCTGGAGGCCGCGGACCTGGAGGTCACACCGGTCTCGCGTGAGCGCGACGTCAAGGCCGCGCTGACGAAGGCCGAGCTGGGCGAGGTCGACGCCGCCCTCGTCTACCGCACCGACGTCCGCGCGAGCGGGAGGGTCGAGGGCATCGCCTTCCCCGAAGCCGAGCAGGCCGCCAACGACTACCCGATCGCGGTGCTCGACGACGCGGCCCGACCCGGGCTCGCACGCGAGTGGACGGAGTTCGTCCGATCCGACGGCGCCGCCGAGGTCTTCGATGACGCGGGCTTCACCACCTCCTGAGGCGCCCGCGCGCCCGGCCGCGCGCGGGAGCGGCCGGCTGCGCGTGCGCTCGGGGCGCTTCCCGTGGCCGCTCGCCGTGCCTGCCCTGGTCGGGCTCGCGTTCCTGGTGCTGCCGTTCGCCGGGCTGCTGGCCCGCGCCCCCTGGCCCACCCTGGGCACCCGGCTGCTGATGCCGGAGGTGCGCGGAGCGCTGTGGCTGTCGCTGACGACCGCGACCGCCGCCACCGCCGTCGCGGTGCTGCTGGGGGTGCCGCTGGCGTGGCTGCTGGCGCGCACGGACTTCCCCGGCCGCCGCGTGGTGCGCGCGCTGGTCACGGTTCCACTGGTGATCCCGCCGGTCGTGGGCGGTGTTGCGCTGCTGCTGGCGCTGGGCCGGCGCGGGCTCGTGGGGCGCTACCTCGACGCGTGGTTCGGGCTGACGCTGCCGTTCACGCCGGCGGCGGTGGTGGTCGCCCAGGTGTTCGTCGCGATGCCGTTCCTGGTCATCAGCGTCGAAGGGGCGCTGCGGGCCGCCGACCGGCGCTACGAGGAGGCCGCCGCCACCTTGGGCGCCTCGCGTGCGGTCGTCTTCCGCCGCGTCACGCTGCCGATGGTGGCCCCCGGCGTCCTCGCCGGCGGCGTGCTGGCCTGGGCGCGCGCGCTCGGCGAGTTCGGCGCCACCATCACCTTCGCGGGCAACTTCCCCGGGCGCACCCAGACCATGCCGCTGGCGGTGTACCTGGCCATGCAGGAGAGCCCGGAGTCGGCGATCGTGCTGAGCCTGGTGCTGCTCGGCGTGTCGCTGGTGATCCTGATAGCGCTGCGCGACCGGTGGGTGGGTGCGCTGTGACAGCGGAACGGGCGCCCGGAGCCGGGGGCGGGGGCGTCGTGGACGGCGCGGACCGCGGGGACGGCGCGGACCGCGGGGACGGCGCGCGCCGGGGACTGGACGCGCGCCTGGTGGTCGACCGGGGCGCGTTCCGGCTGGACGCCGAACTGCGGGCGCGGCCGGGCGAGGTGGTCGCGGTGCTGGGCCCCAACGGGTCGGGCAAGTCGACCGCGCTGCGGGCGCTGGCCGGGCTGGAGTCGCTGGCCGACGGGCGGATCGGGCTGGACGCCCAGGACGTGACCACCATGCCGACCGAGCGCCGCCCTGTCGGCATGGTCTTCCAGGACTACCTGCTCTTCGGTCATCTCAGCGCCCTGGACAACGTCGCCTTCGGGCCCCGCTGCCAGGGCGCCGGCCGCGCCGAGGCGCGCGAGCGCGCCGCCGAACTGCTGGAGCGGGTGGGGCTGGCCGAGTACGCGGCCGCCCGCCCGCGCGCGCTCTCGGGCGGCCAGGCGCAGCGGGTCGCGCTGGCCCGCGCGCTGGCCGTGCGCCCGCGGCTGCTGCTACTCGACGAGCCGCTGGCCGCGCTGGACGTGCACACCCGCGCCTCGGTGCGCTCGGAGCTGCGCCGCCGGCTGGCCGACCTGGACTGCGCCACCGTGCTGGTCACCCACGACCCGCTGGACGCGATGGTGCTCGCCGACCGCATCACCGTGCTCGAAGCGGGCCGCGTGGTCCAGGAGGGCACCCCCGGCGAGGTCGCCCAGCACCCCCGCACCGGCTACGTCGCGCGGCTGGTGGGGCTCAACCTCTACCGCGGCAGCGCCCGGGGCACGCGGGTCGCGCTGGCGGGCGGGGCGGAGTCCGCGCCGGCGGAGGTCTCGCTGTCCGAGCGCTGGGACGGCGAGGTGTTCGTCGCGTTCCCGCCGCGCGCCGTCGCCCTGTACCGGCAACGCCCCGACGGCACGCCGCGCAACCTGTGGCGGCTGCGGATCGAGGGGGTGGAGCGGTTCGGCGACCAGGTGCGGGTGCACCTGGAGGGCGCCCTCCCGCTGCTCGCCGACATCACGCCGGAGGCGCTGGCCGAGCTGCGGCCGGTCGGCGGAGCCGAGGTCTGGGCCGCGGTCAAGGCGACCGAGGTCCGCTGCTACCCGGCGTAGCCGCCACCCGGCGGCCCGCTTCGGGGGCGCAACGGGCGGAGCCGGCGGTTCACCCGCAGGCGCGGAGAGTTCTGGAGGCCACGGCGGACGCTGATCGCTGCGACCACGGAATGCAGGAGCAGTGACCACGTACGAGGGAACCCTCCGTGTCCGTGGAACACCATGTCGCCACCGGGGGACTTACCGTGGCCGCGGCGCCGCCGGCGCCCTGGTCTCCGCGGGAGCCGCACAGGCCGACGACCACGAGGGCTACTACAAGCACGGCCATCACGGCGACGAGTCCCCGGGCGGATCGATCGCGGACCGGGGCGGCGGCGCGGCGGGCACGACCACCGCGCCTGACGGGCCGCCGCAGCCCGCCCGAGAACCGGCGGGACCGCGGGACCGGCGACGCCTCCCCGCGGGCTCAGCGGCGGCGCAGCGGCCGCTCGACCACCGACGGCAGCAGCAGACCCGCCAGCCCGGCCACCGCATACGGCACCTGCCCCGGAGCCGCCGCTCCCAGCACACGGCCCGCCATCCGCGACGGCTCGCGCAGGAACGACTCCGCATCGGGGTACGCGCGGGGCACCGACCACCCGGCCGCCGGCAGCGTGAGCAGCGCCGCCCACCACGCCCACACCCACGGCAGCGCCGAGGGCGGAAGCGCCCGGTACCAGTCGGCGGCGTGGCGCAGCGCCTCGGCGGCGTAGGCGGTGAACGGCGTCCCGCCCGGGGACGCGGCGGCGTGTGCGTGGAACCCGCCCGCCGGGCCGTACGCGTCGGCGGCCGCGCACACCGCGACCAGCACGAAGGCGCCCGCGGCCGCACCGGCGGCGCCGGCCGCGCCGAAGAGGGTCGCGCCGAGCCGGTGCTCGGTCGAGCGCAGGTCCTCGCGTGTGGGGAACCGCCGCCAGGGCCGCTCCCCCGACCGCGCCGCGCCCATGGCGTAGGCGCGGCGCTCCCGCAGGAACCGCCACGCCGTGCCGAGGACGGCGGGACCGCGCCGTGCGGCGGCCAGCATCACGGCGGCCTCGTGCAGCATGTCGGAGAGCGTCAGCGCCAGCCGCAGCGGCGCGTGGGCCCACAGCAGCGCGGCGCGGCGGAAGACCGGGGCGATGTCGCCGGGCACGCGCACGCCCAGCCGGATCGCCCGGCCGTAGGCGCGCCGCCGCAGACCGGGCAGCGGCGGGTGCCCCGGCAGGGGCGGCGTCACGGCTGCCGCGCACCGGGCCGTCCGGTAGTCCAGCAGCACGGCGCACACCAGCAGGAACAGCAGCAGCCACCGGTCCGCTGTCCCGCCGCCGGTGAAGCCGTACAGGACCGCGGTGGCGGGGTGGGGTTCCAGCGGCGAGCCGAGCGCCGCCTCGGCGACGGCGGCGTTGAACATCATGTGCTGCAGGACCGCCAGGGCGAACGCCGCCGGCGGCAGCAGCCACAGCCATGCACCCCCGCTGCGGCGGCCCACGACAGCGAGGCCGAGCGCCGCGCCGACGAGGCCGGTCAGCACGCCGTGGCCGGAGAAGTGCACGCCCAGTTCCGGCACCGCCACCGCGCCGGGCAGGAACGCCGCCGGGCCGGGGAAGGGCAGCGCCGCCGCGCCGCCGGCGGGCAGCGCGCGCAGCAGGGTCTCGGCCGCCTGGAAGCCGGCGCCGGACGCGGCCGCCAGGAGCAGGTAGTCCACCGCCGCCAGCCTGCGGAACCGGCGCCGCGCGGGCAGTCCGACCAGCAGCAGCGGCAGCAGCTTGCCCGCTTCCTCCACCCACACCGCGACGTAGGTGTAGGCCACCCACCGGTCGACGCCCGCATAGGCGGTCAAGGCGTCCTCCGCGACGGCGAGCGGCCACACCAGCAGGGCGCCCAGCAGCAGCACGCGCACCAGCGTCGAGAACGCGACGGTCCGCGAGCGCGACAGCCAGGCCAGCTGCGCCACCAGCCACAGCATGCCCGCCGCGGCGGGAAGGGCGGCGGCCGTCGCCGGGACGAAGAACGGCGCCACCAGCAGCACGGCCAGCATCGCCCACGCCCAGCCGCCGCGCAGCGCGCGCAGTACCGCGGCGGCGCCGGGCGAGCCCTCCTGCAGGGAGCGGGCACGCACCGCCAGCCGCTCGGCGAGGTCGGGGCCCGGACCGCGCGGGGTGCGGGCGTGGCGTGCTCCGGGCTCCAGGCAGTTGTAGGCCTGGGCGGCGCGCAGCAGCTCGGGGTCGCGGCTGTCCCGCGCCTCTTCGGCGAACGCGGTGCGGGCCGACTCCAGGTCGGGACCGACCAGCGGCCGCAGGAAGTCCGGCGGGCCGGCCGCCACGGTCAGCGTCGTCGATGTGACGAGCACCGCCGCGGAGAAGTCCTCCACCGCCACCAGCACGTCGGTGGGCTCGTCCCCCCACGAGCGGATGACGTGCACGACGCTGGCCGTGTCGGCCGCCACCTCGGTCACCGGCTCATAGGCGAACTCCGCGCGGGTGCGGCCCACCAGCAGCCGTTCGACGCCCAGAGCGCGCCCGGCCGCGACGACGCGGTGGATCAGCGCGGTGTCGCGCGGCGCGGCGAAGGGGACGACGATCTTGGCGTCCGCCTCGATCCACCCCTGGTCGAACTCGGTCGCGTTGGCGCAGAGCCGCAGCGCGAGGTCGCGGGTGATCATGGCCTGCTCGTCCATAAGCCCCCTACGGCGGTGTCCCGGCCCGGCACCGGCGACCCGGCCGGCGGTGTCGGGAGGATCGGCCTCGGCCACGGGTCCGTGGCGCGGCGAGCGCCTACGCTATCGCGGCGCCCCTGCGCCGCGCCGCCCCGATCCGCCGTACTCGAAGGGGTTCGCGCGTGATGGCAGGTGAGCGCGACGACGGCGCCCGCGCCCGGGTTCAGGCGGGGTCCGCGCCGTCCGCGGTAGCCGGGCGCAAGGGCGCCGGGCCGGGCGGCCCCGCTCAGGCCCGCGGCAGGGACAGCTCGGCGAGGACGGCGCGGTGGTCGGTATCGGGGAGGGTGTGCACGGAGGTCCGCCGGACCTCGACGCGGCGGTCCACCAGGATGTGGTCGATCGTCGTTCCGGGCAGCGAGCCGTCGGAGGGCCAGGTGGCCCGCCACCCGTCGCCGGAGGCGTCGGCGGCGTCGGTGTAGCCGGTGTCGAGCAGCGCGCGGAGCTCGGCGTGGTCGAGGGTCGCGTTGAAGTCGCCGGCGAGCACGCGCAGGCCGCCGCCGGGGCGGGCGTCGGGCAGCTCGCGCAGGGAGTCGCGCCAGCCCGCGACGGCGCCGGAACCGGCCGGCGGCATGGGGTGCGTCGAGACCACCTCGACCGGCGGTGCGCCCGGGACCAGCACGCGGGCCCGCGGCATGGCGAAGTACTCGTGCCGGGAGCTGTCGCCCGCCTCCTCCACCGGGTGCGCCGAGTAGACCGCTCCGCCGACCGGGCCCGTCCCGGCGTGCGTGACGTCATAGGGCAGCAGGGCACGCAGGCCCGCGCGGGTGAGCGCGTCGTCGGACTGGCGGGTCAGCTCCTGCAGGCTGAGCACGTCGACGCCCCGCTCGCGCACCAGCCGCACGAGCGCGTCGGGGTCGGCGAGGCCGAAGTAGACGTTGGCCGTCAGCACGGTCATGCGCGGGCCGCGGGGGTCGGCCTGGGGCGCCGGCCCCGGGAGGCCGCGCGGCAGGACGCAGGCCAGCAGTACGACGGCCGCGGCGCCGGCGGCGAGGGCCGCCCAGCCGCGCCGCGTCAGCAGTGCCAGCGCGAGCGGGACGACCGAGGTCGCCGCGACGTAGGGCGTGAACGCGATCAGGGCGACCGCGGGAAAGCCGGCCTCCGTTCCGGTGGCGCGCACCGCCGCCCACAGCGCCCACGGCACCACACTCACCGCGACCAGGGCGGTCACCCAGCCCAGCCGGGCGCGGCCGCCGGAGCCGCCGGCCGGAGCCGGCGCCTGGTCCCCCTGCCCGCCCCCGGTGGGCCGGCCGGCGCGGGATGAAGGCACGGCGCCCCCAGTTCGAGCCACGGCTGTCCCCGTCCCTTGCGTCGGCCCCATCGCCTACTGTTCACGTGTACCACCACTGCGCGTCGTGGGGCCAGGGTCGGGACGGACTGCCGCGGGCGGTCCGCTTCAGGGGGAAAGGAGGCATCCGTGGCAGAGGGAGTCAGCGTGGCGCCCGGCATCCGCTTCCCCGACACCGCCGACGGCGGGCTGTGGGTCGCGGGGGCCGTGGTCTCCGACGGCGAGGGGCGCGTGTTCGTGCAGCGCCGCTCGCCCGACCGGCGGCTGTTCCCCGGCTGCTGGGACCTCGTCGGCGGCCATGTCGAGCCCGGCGAGACGATGCCCGAGGCGCTCGCCCGCGAGATCGCCGAGGAGACCGGCTGGCGGCTGACCGCGGTCGTCGCCGAGCTCGACCGGCTGGTGTGGACGCCCGGCGACGGCGTGCGCCGCAACGAGGCGGACTACCTGGTGCGCGTGTCGGGCGACCTCGCCACGCCCCGCCTGGAGCCGGGCAAGCACACCGAGTTCCGCTGGATCGGCGAAGGGGACCTGGGCCTGCTCAAGGACAGCCGCGACCCCGGCGACACGTTCGTCGCCGACATGGCCGCCCGCGGCCTGGCCCGCGCAAAGACGGATCAGGCCGACCAGTAGATCGTTGATGGGAGTTTCCCGAACCGGCTGCGGGCATGGCGAAGGGCGCCGAAGATCAGTGTGTGAAGACAAACCTCGACGCCCTTCTGATCGCACTCTATATCCACCTGGACGACCACGTCCTGCATTCGGCCCGACAACCGCGCAATCGCGGCTCGATACGGCTGCGCACCGACGCCGAACCCGTCTGCGTGGCCGTGGCTCAGGCCCGCTGCCCTGCGACGACGAGCGCCGATGGCTGCGATCGGCCCCGGCCCGGATCGGTCGTCTCCTCCCGCGCCTGCCGGCCCGGTCCGAGTACAACCGCCACCTGCGCGATACGGCACCGGCCCTGCTCGCCGCGGGGATGTGGCCGGCCCGGGCGAGATCGCCGGCTACGGGAAGGACGAGTCCCACCACGCCTTCTGCTGGGGCGCCGAGCTGACGCCGGTTACCACCGCCGAGGGGCCGGTGTGCGCGTTCGGCCCGGCCCACCCAAGGAGCCGGAGGAGCACGAGCAGGCGCTGCGCGTGCTCCATGCGCACCGGTGCGCGCCGGGTGAATGCCTGATCGTGTGCCACGAGGGCTTCCCGGTGCCGCACTCGCACACAGCCGGGGAAGAAGCCGGGGCGGGCCCCTGCCGACCGGCGAGAACGCGGCGGGAGAGGTGCCGGGGCGCCGCGCAGGAGGACAGCACCCCGTCGAACACGCCCCAGGACACCGTCCGAACCCTCATCCGACCTCGGCCAGGGCGGCGGGCAGGGCGTCGAACAGGTCCGAGGCCGAGACCGGGGCTCCGTCGCGGGCCAGCCGGGCGGCGAGGCCGTGCACGTAGGCGCCCGCCGCGGCCGCTTCGCGGGGTGCCAGGCCCGCGGCCATGAAGGAGCCGATCACGCCCGCCAGCACGTCGCCCGTACCGGCGGTGGCCAGCAGCGGGCTGCCGGTGGGGTTGGCGACCGCGGGGCGCCCCGGCTCCGCCACGACGGTGGTCGACCCCTTCAGCAGGACCGTGCACCCGTACTCGTCGGCGGCACGCGACGCGTACGACAGCCGGCCGCCCTCGACGTCGGTGCGCTCGGTGCCCGGCAGCAGCCGGGCCAGCTCGCCGGCGTGCGGTGTGAGCAGGGTGGGCGCGGAGCGCTCGCGCACGAGCTCCGGCTTCTTCGACACCAGGGTGACCGCGTCGGCGTCGAGCAGCACCGGCAGCTCCGTCTCCACGACGGCCTCCAGCTCGGCCCGCGCCATCGGGTGCAGGCCGCGACCGGGGCCCACGACCCAGGCCGCCACCCGGCGGGGCAGCGCGGCCAGGGGGTCCATCGGGTCCAGCACGGAGGCCACCGCCTCGGGCCAGCGGCTGAGCACCTCGCCGACGACACCCTCGGACCCGGCATAGCGCACCATGCCCACGCCGGCGCGCAACGCGCCGCCGACCGCCAGCACCGCGGCGCCCCGGTAGCGGTCCGAGCCCACCGCCATCGCCAGCACGCCGCGCCGGTACTTGTCGGACTCGCCCGTCGGCCGCGGCAGCAGCCGGGCGACGTCCCCGCTCTGCGGGCACTCCAGGCTCGGACCGGACAGCTCGGGACCGAGCCCGATGTCCACCAGCTCCACGACACCCGCGCGCTCGGCCCCGGGGTCGACGAACAGGCCGGGCTTGTGGGTGCCGAACGTGACCGTGACGTCGGCCCGCACGGTGGGGCCGGAGGCGGTGCCCGTGTCGGCGTCGATCCCGCTGGGCAGGTCGACGGCGACCGTCGGCGCCAGGGCCGCGCCCGCCAGCCCCGCGAGCGCAGCGTGGGGCTCGCGCAGGCCGCCGCTGCCGCCGATGCCCACCAAGCCGTCGACGAGGAGGTCGGCCGCCGCGATCTCCTCGGCCGCGGCGGAGTCGCCGATGCTCCGGCCGCCGCTGGGCGCCGCCACGGTGCGGCCGCCGACCGCCCGCAGCGCCGCCAGTCCCCCCTCGTGCACGCGCGAACCCGCGAGCACCGCGCGCACGGACGCGCCGCGGCGCGCCAGCAGGGCGCCTGCGTAGAGCGCGTCGCCGCCGTTGTCGCCGCTGCCGACCAGCAGCACCACCCGCGCGCCGTACGTGCGCGGTAGCATCCGCGAGCACGCGGCCGCAAGCCCGGCGGCGGCCCGCTGCATCAGCGCGCCCTCGGGCAGCCGCTCCATCAGCGCGCCCTCGGCCTTGCGCACCGCGGCGGCGGAGTGTGCGTTGCGCACGGGGCCTCCTCTTCGGTCGTCGCCCGGTCCCGCGCCCGGCTCGGCGCTACTGCGAGCATGCCGCAGCCCGCCCGATCCCGGAAACCCGGCCCGCCGCGAACAGCGACCGGCTCCACTGCGCAGACCGGGTGTCACATGTCGTCGATCGCGGTGAGATCGACGTCGATGTCGAAGGGCACCGCGAGCTTCAACCGGTCGCGATGGATACCCGAGGCGACGTAGGCGCCGGTGGCGGGGTCCAGCTCGTAGACGTAGACGACCGGGCGCCCGTCCTCGTTCTCGACCGCCAGTGGTGCTTGATCCCCGCCTGCGCGTACAGCTGCGGCTTGCGCTCCCGGTCGCGGACCTCCGACTCCTCTGTCGTCGCCCAGAGCAGCCATTCGTGTCACCCCGTCACGGTGCTTTCCGGCATACCGCCGCGCTCATCGCCTGCATCGGACAATACCCGGGCCGTGCACAGGGAATCGGCCGTGCCACGGAGCGTGTTCCGGTGCGGCTTCCGGGCGCCGGTCAGCCGATGATGCCGGCGACCTCTTCGGGGGCCGAGACGTGCGGGCAGTGGCCGGCGTCGACCTCCAGCGCCTTGATCCGCAGGCGCAGTTCGGCGGCGACGCGCATCCACTGCGGGCGCAGGGTGCGGTCGCGTACCGGGAGCAGGTAGGTGGACGCGACGCCGTCCGGGAGCGGGCGGGGCTCCTGCGCGTAGACGCGGGCCGGCTGGAACAGCCGGACGGTGTCCAGTCCCCAGCGCAGTGTCGCCAGGTCGCCGTCGTGGAAGAGGAAGTAGCCCGCCGTCACCGGATCCCCGGTGGGCGGGGCGGCCAGACCGCTCCACTCGCTGCTGAACATCTCCGCCGCCGACCCCTGGATCTCGCTGAGCAGGCTGCGCCGGCGGACGGTGTCCGGCACGAAGGCCGCCAGCCAGACCACCCGGCTCGCGCCCAGTCGGGCGGCCACCGCGGACGCCAGTGCGCCCGCGCCCGAGTGCACGACCACAACGGGCCCCGCGCCGGAACTCCCCACCACCGGTGCCTCCGAGCCCGCCGCCGCGGCCGCGACCTGCCTCGCGGCGATCTCCGCGTAGCCGTCGGCGTCGAGGTCGGATCCGCCCTCCAGCAGGTCGACGGCCACCGCCCGGTGCCCTCGCCGGGCCAGTGCCGCGGTGAGCCGGTCCCAACCCCGGGGGGACTGCGTGGTTCCGTGTACGAGGACGTAGTCCATGGCGCTTCCTTCGCGAGTCGCGGCCCCGGCGCCAGGAGGCCCCCGCAATCTCCCCGGCACCCCTCACCAGTAGGTCCGTCGCGACAAACCTATGATCATCGAGCCCGGGCGGGGAACCGTTCCGGCAATGGAAATCGTCCCGATTCGCGGAATTGGCGGCATTCGCCCGGCCGCCGAGGGCCCGGCGGCAGGCGCACTCTCCCCCGGGGCCGGTCGCGGACGTCCGGCCGCCGGGGCCCCGGCCGGACAGTGCGGCACGCCGTGTGGCATACGGTCTGGAGAAGCCCTCACCACCGCACCGGACGCCTCCGCACGCGCGGCGCCCGGGTGTCGGCAACCGGCCCATATGTGACGACTCGACCGGGACGCTGGTCCCGGACACGGACAGCAGCACGGGACTTGCCGCATGACCTCCACAGACGACCGCATCGCCACCGAAGGCGGGCCGCACCGGGACGGACTCTTCGAGCGCGTGACACATCTGCAGGACGCCATGCACCGGCTCGGTGCGGACGTCATCAGGTTGCAGACGCAGCTCACCGAGCTCGCCGCTGCGCCGGAGCCGCAGAAGGAGGACGGCGGGGCTCCGCCGTTCATCTTCAACATGTCCCGCGACGCCTACAAGGGCGAGCTGGCGACCCTCGTCACCTGGGTGAACGAGTTCCTCGTCCCGGTCTACGCGGGTTCGGGCGAGGACCTGCACGGCGACCGCGCCTCCGGTCGCGCGCCCTGGTGCCCGGCGTGGTGGGAGCACCACGAGGCGGTCGGGCGGCTGCACGCGCTGCGCCTGGCCTACGAGGAGCTGTGCGACACCCGGGTGTCGGGCCCCTCCGGTCCGGCCGTATGGCACCGCGACCACCTCGACCCGGTACTGGAGCGGCTGCGCTCGCCCCACGGCCCGTTCGCCGCGTGCTCGGCGACGACGGGCCACCGCGGGAGCACCCGCTCCGAGCCGGCCTGAGCCCGGCCCGCCGCCGGGGCGGGCGCGGGCCCGCGGCGCAGTCGGCACCGCACGGCCTCAGGTCTTGCGCAGCCGCACCCGGCGCACCGCGTGGTCGGCGCCCTTGTGCAGCACCAGGGTGGCCCGACCGCGCGTCGGCGCGATGTTCTCGACCAGGTTCACCTCGTTGATGCTGCGCCACACGCCCGTCGCGAACTCCACGGCCTGCTCCTCGTCCAGCTCGCTGGACATCGCGTGGAAGAAGGAGCGCGGGTCGGAGAAGGCGGTGCGCCGCAGCTCCAGGAAGCGGTCCAGGTACCAGGAGCGGATGTGCTCCGCCTTGGCGTCGACGTAGATCGAGAAGTCGAAGAAGTCGGCCACCGCGAGCCGCCCCGGCAGCGGCGGCTGCAGCACGTTGATGCCTTCGAGGATGAGGATGTCGGGCCGCTGCACCGTCTGCGTCTCGCCGGGGACCAGGTCGTAGGCGAGGTGGGAGTAGACCGGGATCTCCATCCGCGGCGCGCCGGCCTTCATCTCCGACACGAACCGCACCAGCGCGCGCCGGTCGTAGCTCTCCGGGAACCCCTTGCGGTTCATGATGCCCCGGTCCTGCAGGACCGCGTTGGGGTAGAGGAAGTTGTCGGTGCTGACCAGTTCCACGTTCGGGTGGTCGGGCCACTGCGCCAGCAGTGTGCGCAGCAGGCGGGCGGTGGTGGACTTGCCCACCGCCACGCTGCCGGCGACGCCTATGACGAACGGCATCGGCTGGTCGCCCTCGCCCAGGAACCCGCGCACCGCGGCGTGCCGCTGCCGGGTCGCGTTGACGTAGAGGTTGAGGAGCCGGGAGAGCGGCAGGTAGATGTCGCGCACGTCGTCAAGCGACGTGGGATCGGTGGTGCCCCGCAGCGCTTCGAGGTCGTCCTCGGTCAGCCGGAGCGGTGTCGTATCGCGCAGCGCCGCCCATGCCGGCCGGTCGAGTTCCACATACGGCGTTGAGAAGCCGTTCTTCGTCGAAGCCACGCCTGCCCACACTAGACGAGCCCTATCTGGCGGAAGCGCCCTCCCCCGGGACAGCGCCGGTGAGGGCCCGATGGTGGTGCGGGATGCCGTTTCCCCGCACCACCACCGGACGATCGCGCGGGGCCGCTGCGCCCCGCCGGTCCGGGGACCGCCGCCGCCCGTCCGGCGCAGTACTCGACCGGGGCCGGCGGTCGGGGGACCCACCGCGCCGGGCGCCGACGCCGTCCGGCGGCGCGGGCCGGTACCCCCCTTGCCGCCGTGCGCATGGCGGCCCCGTCGGACCGGCCGGGCGGACAGGACCCGATCGTGTGCCCTGAGCCCCGGTGCGGGCCTCGACGGACACGGGGGGATGCGAGGCGATTGGGTGATCTTTATCCGCCGCTTAACGTCGCCGTACCGGCACGCCGCGCGCACGGCGCGGCGCGAACCGCCGGCCGGCCTCGGACAGGCGCGGATAATTCTCCCGCTGTTCACCGGAGCGCCCGGCGACGGCGCAGCGGCGCCAGCGGCCCCTCTGACGTGCGCGGTCTTACCGCGGCCACCAAATGGTCTATACCCTTACCTGCGGAAACTCTTATTGGTATGGCGCCCGGGTGGTCGGCTGGAAGCCGTTCATCGCTTACGCTGGCCCTCATGTGCGGAATCGTTGGCTACGTCGGGCCGCAACCGGCGCTTGAGGTCGTCGTCGACGGCCTCAAAAGGTTGGAGTACCGCGGGTACGACTCCGCGGGAGTCGCCGTTCTGGCCGACGGCCGGATGGACACCGAGAAGCGCGCCGGCAAGCTCGCCAACCTCAAGGCGGCCCTGGCCGAAGCGCCGCGCTCGGCCGACGGCATCGGAATCGGGCACACACGCTGGGCCACCCACGGTGCCCCGAACGACGTCAACGCCCACCCCCACGTCGACAACGACAACCGGGTGGCGGTGATCCACAACGGCATCATCGAGAACTTCGCCTCGCTGCGCCTGGAGCTGGAGGAGCGCGGCTGCAAGTTCTCCTCCGAGACCGACACCGAGGTGGCCGCCCACCTGCTCGGTGAGGAGGTCAAGGAGCAGGGCGAGGACCTGGCCGCCGCCATGCGCGCGGTCTGCCGCCGCCTGGAGGGCGCCTTCACCCTGGTCGCGATGCACGCGGGCGACCCCGACCTGGTCGTGGCGGCCCGCCGCAACTCCCCGCTGGTGGTCGGGCGCGGCGACGGCGAGAACTTCCTCGCCAGCGACGTCGCCGCCTTCATCGCCCACACCCGCGACGCCGTCGAGCTGGGCCAGGACCAGGTGGTGGAGCTGCGCCGGGACTCGGTGGCGGTCACCGACTACGACGGCAACCCCGCCCCGGTGCGCGAGTACCACGTCGACTGGGACGCCTCGGCCGCCGAGAAGGGCGGCTACGACTACTTCATGCTCAAAGAGATCGTCGAGCAGCCGCAGGCGGTGGCCGACACCCTCCTGGGCCGCGTGGCCGTCGACGGGACGCTCACCCTCGACGAGATGCGGCTGGCCCCGTCCGAGCTCCGCGAGATCGAGAAGATCGTCATCATCGCCTGCGGGACCTCCTACCATGCCGGCCTGATCGCCAAGTACGCGATCGAGCACTGGTGCCGCGTCCCGTGCGAGGTCGAGGTCGCCAGCGAGTTCCGCTACCGCGACCCCATCCTCAACCGGCAGACCATGGTCATCGCCATCTCGCAGTCGGGCGAGAGCATGGACACGCTGATGGCGGTGCGCTACGCCCGCGAGCAGCGCGCCCGCGTGCTGGCGATCTGCAACGTCAACGGGTCGACGATCCCGCGCGAGTCCGACGGCGTGCTCTACACCCACGCCGGGCCGGAGGTGGGCGTCGCGGCCACCAAGACCTTCCTGACCCAGCTGGTGGCCTGCTACCTGATCGGGCTGTACCTGGCCCAGGTGCGCAACACCAAGTTCGGCGACGAGATCAACGCCGTCATCGGGCAGCTGGCCAACATGCCCGAGCAGGTGGAGAAGGTGCTGGGCACGGTCGGCCCGGTGCGCGAGCTCGCCCGCTCGCTGGCCGACTCGGGCACCGTGCTCTTCCTGGGCCGCCACGTGGGCTACCCCGTGGCGCTGGAGGGCGCGCTCAAGCTCAAGGAGCTGGCCTACATGCACGCCGAGGCCTTCGCGGCCGGCGAGCTCAAGCACGGTCCGATCGCGCTGATCGAGGACGGTCTTCCGGTGGTCGTCGTGGTGCCCTCGCGCGAGGGGCGCGGCGTGCTGCACGACAAGATCGTGTCCAACATCCAGGAGATCCGGGCCCGCGGCGCCCGCACCATCGTCATCGCCGAGGAGGGCGACGAGAGCGTGCGGCCCTTCGCCGACGAGCTGATCGAGATCCCCGCGGTGCCGACCCTGCTGCAGCCGATCGTCTCGTCGATCCCGATGCAGGTGTTCGCCTGCGAGCTGGCGCTGGCCAAGGGCAACGACGTCGACCAGCCGCGCAACCTCGCCAAGAGCGTCACCGTCGAGTAGGGCGCGGCCCTGTCGGCCGCCGCACACGCGGGCCCGCCCGCCGGTCCCGGAGCGCTCCGGGACCGGCGGGCCTTGCCGCGGCTCGCCTGCGGCCGTGCGGCATCCCGCTGCATCCCGCGGCCGGAGCGCCGGGACCGGCCGCTCCGCCGGGACCGGCCGCTGGGCGCCGTGCGGGCGTGATCGACGGGTCGCTGTACTCCTGCGCAGCGCCCCGGCAGCACTCCCGCCGCGTTCTCGCCGGCCGACAGGACGGCGCTGCGCGCCTTCCGAGGCGGTCCGGCGGCTGCTGCGCAGCCGCCGGACCGCCTGCACCGTCCCCCAGCGCAGCGGCCAGTGGGGCAGGCGCCGCCGGCGCCGTTCCTCGGGCGGCCACCCGCCGGCTTTCGACCGGCAGGCCTGCGAGCACCGCAACCCGGTCGAACGCTGTACCGGCCGGTTGGAGCACCACCGGGCGACCGCGACACGCTCCGACCCGCTCGCCCGCCACTACGGGGCGGGATCGGTGCCGGTCAGCGCCTTGTTCCGGCGGAACCGCGCATCGCCGAACACGACCTAAGGCGCCTTCACGCCGAAGACGTCGGCCATGTCGTCGAGGACCGCGTCGGCGCCGAGGACGCTGACCGAGGTGAGCCACACCTTGTCGGAGACCTCGTGCTTTTCGCCTTCGAGCTGGTCCCACAGCGGGTTGGAGGTGAACTTCTCGGACTTCTCCGCCGCCTCGCCGCTGCCGTCGTCCCACGTGGAGACCATGATGTGGTCGGCGTCGAGGTCGAGGATCTCCTCGGGGCTGAGGTTCGCGGCGATGCCGCCGTCCTCGGGCATCGGGGCGCCCTCGGGGCGGGGCAGGCCCACGTCCTTCTGGATGATGCCGGGGAAGGACTCCGGCCCGTACAGGCGCACGGTGGGTTCGCCGGCGAAGCGGGCGAGGGTCATGGTGGGCATCTCGCCGCCGTTCTCCGCGGCGACGGCCTCGCCCAGGCTCGCGGCCCGCTCCTCGTAGCCGGCGATCTGCTCCTCGGCCATGCCCCTCTTGCCCAGGGCCTCGCCCGCCAGCAGGTGGTTCTGCTTCCACGTCGCGCCGGTGGTCTCGGAGAACACCGTCGGCGCGATCTTGGACAGCTGGTCGTAGACGTCCTCGTGGCGGACCTTGGCCGACAGGATCAGATCGGGGTCCAGCTCGGCGATCTTGGCGAGGTCGGGGGCCTCCAGGGTCCCGACGACCTCGGCGTCGCCGGCGTAGGTCCGCCCCTTGTCGCCGAGGTAGTCCCGCAGCCCGCCGCCGTCGGAGTAGGCGGTGCGGCCGACGACCTCGGCCTCCAGGCCGATCGCGGAGTCGAGGTAGCTGGTGTCGAGCACCACGACGGTCTCGGGCTTCTGCTCGATCTCCGTCTCGCCCATGGCGTGCTCGACGGTGATGGGGAAGCCCCCGGGTCCGCCGTCGGAGCCTGGGGAGGCGTCGCCGCCACCGGTGTCCGATCCGCAGGCGGTCGCGAGAGCCAGCACTGCGGCTGCGGATCCGGTCGCGAGCATCCGCGCGGTCGTGCGCAGGCGTGCGGTGGGCGCCATCGGTCTCCCTTTGCAGTTCACGGTAGATTAGGTTCGTCTTGCCTAATGCAAGGCGTGTGTCGTGAAACTGGAAGTATGTGAGTTTTGCGGCGCTTTGTCCAGCGCGTGTTCGCAGGTCGGTCGGCGAAGGAGAGGGTTGGCGCGGTGAGAACGAGCCCGGTCGCCCCGCCGCGCGGCGCTTTCGACAGCGCGACGGCCGACGCCGGGGCCCGCGTGCGGCGCCGCCTGGCGGGCCTGGCGCTGCTGCTGGGTGTACTCGCGCTGTGCACGGTGCTCAGCGTCGCCGTGGGCGCGCGCGGCCTCGCCCCCGCTGAGGTCTGGCGCGGACTCGTGGCCCCCGACGGCGGCGAGGCGGGCGCGATCGTGCACGGGCTGCGCCTGCCCCGCACCCTGCTCGGCCTGGTCGTGGGAGCGTCGCTGGGCGTGGCCGGCGTCCTGATGCAGAGCCACACCCGCAACCCCATCGCCGACCCGAGTCTGCTGGGCGTGGCCTACGGCGCGGCGTGCGCCGTGGTGCTCAGCGTCTTCCTGCTCGGGCTCGGCGAGCTCTCCGCCTACGTCTGGTTCGCCATCGGGGGCGCGCTGGCCGCGAGCGTCGCGGTGTTCGCGATCGCCTCCGGCGGTGCACGCGGTCCCACGCCGATGACCCTGCTGCTGGCCGGCGCCGCCATGACCGCCCTTCTCAACGCGATCACCTCGGCCGTCGTACTGCTGGACGAGCGCAGCCTGGAGGTCTACCGGTTCTGGCGCGTGGGGTCGCTCAGCGGCCGGCCCGCGGAGGTCGTGTACCAGATCCTGCCGTTCACCGCCGCCGGCGCGGCGCTCGCGCTGGCCGGGATGCGGGGCATGAACGCCCTGGCGCTGGGCGACGACGTCGCCACCGCCCTGGGCCACCGGGTGCGGCTCATCCGCGCCTCCGGCGTCGCCGCCATCGCGCTGCTGTGCGGCGCGGCCGTCGCCGCCGCCGGACCGATCGGGTTCCTGGGCCTGATGGCGCCGCACGCCGCACGCGCCGTCACCGGGCCCGACCACCGGTGGATGGTGCCCTACGCGGCGCTGTGCGGCGCCGCGCTCATCCTCGCCGCCGACGTGGCGGGACGCGTCGTGCGCGGCTCCGGCGAGGTCGAGGTGGGCATCGTGCTCGCCGTGCTGGGCGGCCCCTTCTTCATCGCGCTGGTGCGCCGCAGGAGGCTGATCGAACTGTGAGCGCGCCCGCTCCCGCCCCCGAGTCCGCGCGCCGCCGCCCTGCCGGTGCCGGACTGGACCGCCCGGCGCTGCGCATCGGCGCCGCATCCTGGCCCTGGCGGCCCCGCGCGGCCCTGGTGTGCCTCGCCGTCGCCGTGCTGCTGGCCGCCGCCTTCCTGCGGGCCCTGGTGGCCTTCGACTCCAGCGACGTGGGCCTGTCCGAGGTCGCGGCGGTGCTGCTGGGCGGCGGCGACTTCGGCCAGCGCTTCATCGTCCTCGAACTGCGCATGCCGCGCGCGCTCACCGGCGCCCTCGTCGGCGCCGCGCTGGGGCTCTCCGGCGCCATCCTGCAGTCCCTCGCCCGCAACCCGCTGGCCAGCCCCGACACGCTGGGGATCGGCTGGGGCGCGGCGATCGGCGCGGTCACCGTGATCGTGTTCGGCGGCAGCGCCGGGGGGATCAGCGGCGCCGTCGGCCAGTTCGGGGTGCCCGCGGGGGCGATCGCCGGCGGGCTCGTTGCGGCGTTCGCGGTCTTCGGCCTGTCCTGGCGCGCCGGCGTGCACAGCAACCGGCTGCTCCTGGTCGGCATCGCGGTCTCGCTGACCTGCGCGAACCTCGTCTACTGGATCATCACCTGGACCGACCTGCAAAGCGCTGCCCGCGCCCAGACGTGGATCACCGGCAGCCTGCACGCCGCCGACTGGGACCGCGCCGGCGCCGCCGCGGTCGCCCTGGCGGTGATCATCCCGGTGGCGCTGGGGGCCAACCGCACGCTCGGCGCGCTGGGGCTCGGCGACGACGCCGCCCTCGGGCTGGGCGTGCGGGTCAGCGCCGCGCGGCTCGTGCTGCTGACGGTCTCCGCCCTGCTGGTGTGCGTGGCCACCTCGGCGGCGGGACCGATCAACTTCGTCGCGCTGGCCGCACCGCAGATCGCGATGCGGCTGTGCCGGTGCGCCCAGCCGCCGCCGTTCACCTCGATGCTGCTCGGCGGCGCGCTGACGCTGGTCGCCGACCAGCTGGCGGCCGGACTCTTCGCGCCCACCCAGCTCCCCGTCGGCGTGTTCACCGCCGTACTCGGCGCACCCTTCCTGATGTACCTGATCGTCGTCCGACACCGGGAGGCCCGGCTATGACCCCCGACGACCCCTCCCCCGCCGAGCCCGCGCGGCTGCGCGCGGAGCGGGTCACGCTGGCCTACGGCGACACCGTCGTCTCGCGCGGCCTCGACTTCGCGGTGCCCGACCACGCGGTGACCGCCGTCATCGGCCCCAACGGCTGCGGCAAGTCCACTCTGCTGCGGGCGCTGGGGCGGCTGCTGCGACCCGCGGCGGGCCGGGTCGTGCTGGACGGTCGCCCGATCCGCTCGGTGCCTCCGCGCGACGTCGCCCGCACCGTCGCGGTGCTCCCGCAGTCGCCGCAGGCCCCGCCGGGGCTGGCCGTCGCCGACCTGGTCGCGCGCGGGCGCCATCCGCACCAGAGCTGGTACCGGCAGTGGTCCTCCGGCGACCGCGAGGCGGTCGCGCACGCGCTGGAGCTCACCGGGATGCTGGACTGCGCCGACCGCACCCTGGAGCAGCTGTCGGGCGGCCAGCGCCAGCGCGCGTGGATCTCCATGGCCCTGGCCCAGGAGACCGATCTGCTGCTGCTGGACGAGCCCACCACCTTCCTCGACCTCGCCCACCAGATCGAGGTGCTGGACCTGGTGCGCGAGCTCAACGAGCGGCACGGGCGCACCGTGGTGATGGTGCTGCACGACCTGAACCTGGCCGCGCGCTACGCCCACCGGCTGGTCGCCATGTCCCGGGGCGCGGTCCGCGCCGAGGGCACGGCCGAGGAGGTGCTCACCCCCGAGCTGCTCGCCGAGGTGTTCGGCCTGCGGTGCGCCGTGGTTCCCGACCCCGTCTCCGGCACACCGCTGGTGGTCCCCGTCAGCGCCCACGACACCGCACCGGCTCACGGGGCCGCCGCCACGGGGGGCGGATCCGTCCGCGCGGGGCCCGCGGACGCGCCCGCCGGCTGATCGCCCGGTCCCCGGCCCGGAGCCGGCGTCGGCGCGGAGGCCGCGCCACGCGAGCAGGGCGCGCAGGCCGGAGGTCGAGGACTCCGACGCCCTGGTCCCCCAGGACCGGCCCGAGGAGCTCGTGCGCCTGCTGAGGGAGTTCGTCCCCGTGAGTGAGCGCGGCTGAGGGCGGCGCCGGCGCGGCGCTCAGGTGGAGGCACCCGGGGGCCGGGCGGCGACCGGCCCCGGAGATGCGGCTAGCTGATCTCCAGGTCCTCGCGCACCACTCCGGCCAGGCGCTCGGCGACCTCGTGGGCGTGCGCCTCCGCCGCCGCCTCGACCATGACGCGGACCATCGGCTCGGTGCCGCTGGGACGGATCAGCACGCGGCCGGTCTCGCCCAGCTCGGCCTCCGCCGCGGACACGGCCTCGGCCAAGGCCGCCGAGGACTTCGCACGGGCCTTGTCCACTCCGCGCACGTTGATCAGCACCTGCGGCAGCCGGGTCATCACCTTGGCCAGCTCGTCCAGCGCCAGGCCGCGGCGGCTCATCGCGCTCAGCAGGTGCAGCGCGGTCAGCAGGCCGTCGCCGGTGGTGGCGTGGTTGGTGATCACCACGTGGCCGGACTGCTCGCCGCCCAGCGAGTATCCGCCCTCGCGCATCGCCTCAAGCACGTAGCGGTCGCCCACGGGGGTCTCGACCACGGTGATCCCCGCCTCGCGCATGGCCAGCTTCAGTCCCAGGTTGGACATCACCGTGATGACCAGGGTGTCCTTCGCCAGGCGGCCGGCCTCGTGCAGCTCCAGCGCGAGAATGCCCATGATCTGGTCGCCGTCGACCACCGAGCCGTCGGCGGCCACGGCCAGGCAGCGGTCGGCGTCGCCGTCGTGGGCGATCCCGGCGTCGGCCCCGTGGCCGACCACGGCCGCGCGCAGGTCGTCCAGGTGGGTCGAGCCGCACTCGTGGTTGATGTTCAGCCCGTCGGGGTCGTCGTGCAGCGTGACGACGTCGGCGCCGGCGCGCCGCAGGGCCTCGGGCGAGACCGCGGAGGCGGCGCCTTTGGCGCAGTCGACCACGACCCGGAGTCCGTCCAGCCCGTGCGGGACGGTGCCCACAACGTGCCGGATGTAGCGCTCGGCGCTGTCGGCGGCGTCGGTGACCCGTCCCACACCCGGGCCGACGGCGCCCTCGGCGGGGTCCTTCAGGGCCGCCGCGATGTCGTCCTCGACGGCGTCGGGAAGCTTGTGCCCGCCGCGCCCGAAGAACTTGATGCCGTTGTCGGGCGCCGGGTTGTGGCTGGCCGAGAGCATCACGCCGAAGTCGGCGTCCATCTCGGCGGTGAGATAGGCGACAGCGGGCGTGGGCAGCACACCCAGCCGCACGACGTCCACACCGGCGCTCGCGAGTCCGGCGACGACCGCCGCCTCCAGGAACTCGCCCGAGGCCCGGGGGTCGCGGCCCACGACCGCTCTGGGGCGCTCCCCGACGAAGTGCGCACCGGGCAGTACCCGGGCGGCGGCGATGGACAGCTCCAGCGCCAGAGCAGCGGTGAGGTCGCGACCCGCGACCCCACGGACTCCGTCGGTACCGAACAGCCGAGTCACGAACCAATCGCCCCTTCGTCTGGGTAGTAGCGGACCGGGCCCATCCCACACGGCTCCGCGACCGCCGGGACGGCCGCGGCCCGCGCGCTGCGGAACGGGACGATAGCCCGGTCGGCCGATGTACCCGCACGCATGCGCCGAAGTGGGATGCACCGGCGAAAAACGTACGGCCCGCGCAGACCACCCGGAGCAGTCCGGGGGAAAGGCGGGCCGTGACCGGACGCGCCGACCGGAGCCGGCGGCATCGCGGCCGAGCGCTTAGCGCTTGGAGTACTGCGGAGCCTTGCGGGCCTTCTTCAGGCCGGCCTTCTTCCGCTCGACCTCGCGGTCGTCGCGGGTGAGGAAGCCGCCCTTCTTCAGGACCGGGCGGTTGTTCTCGGCGTCCAGCCCGGCGAGGGCGCGGGCGAGACCGTGGCGCAGCGCACCGGCCTGGCCGCTGGGGCCGCCGCCGTTGAGCCGGGCGAAGACGTCGTAGGCACCCTCGAAGCCAAGGGCGACCAGCGGCTCCTTGATGACCTGCTGGTGCACCTTGTCGGGGAAGTAGTCCTCCAGCGACTTGCCGTTGACCTTCCACTCGCCCGAGCCGGGCGTGATCCGGACGCGGGCGATCGCCTGCTTGCGCCGGCCCGTGCCGGCGCCCGGGCCGGAAGCGGTCGGGACGTACCCGGCGGCCGCGCCCTCGGGGGTCTCGCTGGTGTACTCAGCGGGGAAGTCCTCGGAATTCCCCTCGAAGTCCTGAGTTGCGACGTCTTCGATACCGGTCGGCTCGACCACGGTTCTCCTCGTACTTCCTTCAGTCTCGCGAACGCCTAGGCGGGCTGATCGATCTTCTTCAACTCGTAGGGCACCGGCTGCTGCGCCTGGTGCGGGTGCTCCGCTCCGGCGTAGACCTTGAGCTTCTTGGCCATCTGGCGGCCCAGGGAGCCCTTCGGCAGCATGCCCTTGACCGCCTTCTCGATGGCCCGCTCCGGGTGCTTCTCAAGGAGCTCGCTGTAGGGGACCGAGCGCAGGCCGCCGGGGTAGCCGGAGTGCCGGTAGGCGCGCTTCTGCTGCAGCTTGTTACCGGTCAGCGCCACCTTGCCGGCGTTCACGACGATCACGAAGTCGCCGGTGTCGATGTGCGGCGCGTAGTAGGTCTTGTGCTTGCCTCGGAGCAGAGTGGCGACGTGGCTGGCCAGCCGCCCGAGCACGACATCGCTGGCGTCGATGACGTGCCACTGACGCTGGACATCGCTGGGCTTAGGGCTGTATGTGCGCACGATCGTAAGCCTTCGTCTCAGTCGGCGGGGCCCATCCCCGCGGACGGAGATGGAGAACTCGTAATTGCTGGGCCGGGTGCCGCACCCTTGCGAGGGCGGCTCCGGCGAGTGGGTGCGGAGGATGCGTGGCCGGCACCCGCGAATGAGCATACGGGAGCCCACGGCAACTCAACGCACAACAACGGAATATACTATCGACCGGACGCACTGCTGGTCAAAGCGAGCGAAGATCATACACTGCCGAGTCATGCACGGACCCGCAGCGGCACGGCGACCAATGAATACTCCGCTTCCATTATGCCTTGCCCGGCGAGTGCTTTGTCCGCCCGCCCGCCAGCCCGCCCACCACCCCTGCAAGCTCCGCTGCGGACCACCGGGCGTCCGCGGCTCCCGCGCACCCCCTGCTCCACGTTCCGAAGCGGCGCACTCGGCGTCCGAGGGGTTATCCTCGGGCCCGCACCGTCGATCGCACCGGCCGAGCGCGAAGCGCCCCCAGCGCTGCTCCGCCGCGGCGGCCGCCCGGAACCGCCGGCAGGAACGGCGGCTGCGCCGAGAGCGCCGCGGCGGCGAGCCGCCGCCGACACCACCTGACGCCGGCCGCCCGACCGGGAGCGTGCGGCCGCGACCGCAGGCCCGGCCGGGCAGACACGAAGGCGACCGCCTGCCCTCCACCCCATCCGTCTCCCCCAGGACAGTCTTCGGAGTACCGCCATCACACCGCATTCAAACGAGCCGAACGACGGCCGCCCTGATCCGCGGCACGCAGCCACCCACCCGGACTCCGCTGATCACCCCGCCGCCGAAGGGCCGCAGCAGCCGTACCAGGGCGCGCCCGCGGACGGCGGAGACCTCCTCGGCGGGGTGCCCGACCCGGGCGGGCAGAGCCCGTTGGGACCGATGGCGCCGCCGGGCGGCGGCGTACCGCAGGCGCCCTCACCCCCGCAGGGACCGCAGCCGGGCCACCCCGGCGGCGCTCCGCAGCCCGGACCGTCGGGGCCGCAGGCACCCGCCGGCCAGCACCCCCACCAGCCCCAGCAGCCCTCCTACAGCCCGTCCGGCGGGCAGCAGCCCCTGTACCCCCAGCAGCCCGGCGGGGGCTCCGGGGGCCAGGTGCCGCCCGGCGCCGCGCACCAGCCGCAGCCGGGCGCGCCGGGCCAGCCTCCCCCCTCCGGACCCCAGCAGCCCCACCCGCACCAGCACCCCTCCGGCGGCCAGCAGCCCCACCCGGCCGGCGGGCCTGCGCCGCAGCACCCCGGGCACCCCCAGCCGCCCCCCGGCTTCCCCGGGTCCGGCCAGGCGCCGTCGTCCGGACCGCAGCAGCCGCATCCGCAGTCGGGGCCTTCGGGTGGCCAGGTGCCGCAGCAGCCGCACCCCGGCACGCCGGGCCAGGCTCCCGGACCCCAGCAGCCACACCCGCACCAGCAGCACCCCTCCGGCGGCCAGGTGCCGCCGGCGGCGCCGCAGCAGCCGCACCCCGGCGCGCCGGGCCAGCCTCCCCCCTCCGGCCCTCAGCAGCCCCACCCGGGCGTGCCCGGCCGGCCGACGGCCGGCGGCCCGGCCCCGCAGTACCCCGCGGGCGGCCAACAGCCGCCCGGGGCGCCGGGCCCGGGGCCCCAGCAGGCGTGGCAGCAGCAGCCCGGACAGCCCGGCCCCCAGGGCCATCAGCAGGCGCCGCAGGCGGGGCCGCAGCAGCCGGGCGGCGTGCCGCAGGGCGCGCCCGGCCAGCCGCAGCCGGGGCAGCCCCAGCCGCCGGGCGGCTACGGAGCGCCCGGCGGCATGCCTGCGCAGGACCCGCAGCAGCAGCGCCCCGGTCTTCCGGCCGCTCCGGCACCGGGTCCGCAGCAGCCCTACCAGCAGCAGCCTCACCAGCCGCCCCCCGGAGCCGGCGGACCCGGCGGGCAGTGGCCGCCCCCTCCGGGCGCCGGCAACCCCGGGCAGCCGCATCCCGGCCAGGCCCCGCCTGGTGCACCCGGCGGGCCGCAGCAGCCCCACCAGCCGCCGCCCGGCGCGCCGCAGCCCCCGTACAACCCCAACCAGCCCATCCAGGGCCGCGTCGTGGCTCCCGGCACCCCCACACCGGAAGGCGTCGAGGAGGAACCGCTGTTCCCGGCCGACGCCGGCGCGTCCACGCAGAACATGAACGCGGTGGCCGACGACGGTGCCACCCAGAACGTCAACCGGGTCGAGGACGACTTCGGCGGCCGCCCCATGTTCCGCGACGACTCCAGCGCGGGTCCGGGCGGGCACAGCACCGCCGAGATCGACCTGTCCGACATCGGCGACGACTACGACTACGGCGGCGGCGGACGCCGCAGCCTGCCCGGCGGCAACACGCTGCTCCTGGTGGCGGGCTTCGTGGCGATCCTGCTGCTGGGCGGCGGAGGCGCCTTCTTCATCGCGACCAGCGGGGCCGGCTCCGACGCCGACCTGGCCGCCGGCGAAGCCCCCGAGACCCCGACGGACCTGGAGACCGGCGACCTGTTCCCCGAGTCCGTGGACGTGGCGGGCGAGTCCTTCACGCTGAGCACCACCGACGACACCGACGAATGCCAGACCGCCGCCCACGGCGACTACGGCGAGGTGCTGACCGATAACAACTGCCAGCAGATCGTGCGGGCGACCTACGTCGGCGAGGACGGGGCGACCGCGGTCACCGTCGGCATCGCGGCGATGGGCAGCCCCGAGGAGGCCCAGGCGGCGGAGCAGGAGCAGGACCTCGGCTCCGCGCAGTGGTTCGCGGGCCTCAAGGGCGAGGAGGGCGGCGGCGCCGAGCGGATGGGCGTCGCCGGCGGCCACGGCTCGGGCGCCCGCTGGGGCCCTTACCTGGCCTTCTCCCTCGCGGCGGCCAGCGACGGCCGCGTCAACGAGAGCCGCGCGGACGAGATGGCCGAGGTCAGCGAGGGCTTCCTGGACGTCCCGCTGAACTCCCTGGGCGAGAACGTGTAGCCGCGGAGGCGGCGGCGCCGCACGGAGGACCGCCGCCTCCCGGGCCGACCTTCCCGGCCCGGCGCGAACCTCCGGCAGGCCCGCGGCGGCCGCCGGACCAGGGAGCCTTGTTGCGCGCACTCGGCCGACCGGCCTGTCCACAGCTCGCCCGAGAGGCCGCCGCGTCGCGTATCCGGCGGCGGCCGGCCGGGTGGCGCCCACCCGGCCGCCGTGCTCAGGCGGGGGGCGTGGCGGAGAGGGTGCGGACGCGGCGGGTGGCGGCGGCGCGGGCGGCCATCTCCCCGGGGGCCGGGTAGGCGACCTCCTCCAGGGTGAGGCCGTGCGGGGCGACCACGTGGACCGCGGAGTCGCGCACCCCGGCGCCGAGCACCCCCGCGGGCCAGTCCTCGCCGCGGCGGCCCTCGCCCACCGCCAGCATCGCGCCGACCAGAGCGCGCACCATGTTGTGGCAGAACGCGTCGGCCTGCACGGTGGCCGCGCACAGGTGCCGGTCCTCCCTGCGCCATTCCAGGCGCAGCAGCTCGCGGACCGTGGTGGCACCCTCGCGGCGGCGGCAGTAGGCGGCGAAGTCGTGCTCGCCCACCAGGCCCTCGGCCGCCCGGTTCATCGCGTCCACGTCGAGCGGGCGGCGGTTCCACAGCACCTCGCGCCGCCGCAGCGGGTCGACGCCTCCGGGCGCGTCGCTGACGCGGTAGACGTAGCGGCGGTACAGCGGCGAGAAGCGGGCGTCAAAGCCCTCAGGAGCGGCGCTGACGCCGCTCACGCGCACGTCGGGCGGCAGCACGCCCGCCAGGCGGCGCAGCAGCCGCTCGGGGCCCTCCGCGGCCCACAGGGCCTGGGGCACGTCCAGATGGGCCACCTGGCCGCGGGCGTGCACGCCCGCGTCGGTGCGCCCCGCGACGGTCAGCCGCGCGTGCTCCGGCTCCAGCCGCAGGACGCGGCTCAGCGCCGCCTGCAGCTCTCCCTGCACGGTGCGCCGGTCGGGCTGCTCGGCCCAGCCGGAGAAGCCGGTGCCGTCGTAGGCGATGTCCAGCCGCAGCCGGACCTCGGCGGTCTCACCCATGCGCGGACGCCACACCCTCCTGCGCGGCCGGCCGAGGCGCGCACAACGCACAGATGCCCGGTCCCGTCCTGCGGGAACCGGGCACCCGGTCGCGGCCTCCGGCAGTGCCTGCTGGTCGCTGCTACTCGGCCTGCTTCTTGTCCTCGGACGACTCGGCGGACTGCCCGGTGCCCTCGGCGGTCTCGGCCTCCTGGGCCGGGGCCTCCTGCTCGGCGGCCGCGGACTCGGCGGCCTCGGCCTTCTCGGCCTGGGCGGGCTCCGCCGGGGCCGCGGCCTGCGAGCTGCGGGTGGCGGGCGGCGTCGCCGGGCCGGCCTCGACCAGCTCGATCACGGCCATGGGAGCGTTGTCGCCCTTGCGCGGCCCGATCTTGGTGATACGGGTGTACCCGCCGTTGCGGTTCTCGTAGCGCGGGCCGATCTCGGTGAACAGCTCGTGCACGACGGCCTTGTCGGTGATCTTGGTCAGCACCTGCCGCCGAGCGTGCAGGTCCCCGCGCTTGCCCAGGGTGATGAGCTTCTCGGCGTAAGGGCGCAGCCGCTTGGCCTTGGTCTCGGTGGTCTTGATCCGGCCGTGCTGGAACAGCGAGGTCGCCAGGTTCGCCAGCATGTGCCGCTCATGTGCCGGGCCGGCCCCCAGGCGGGGCCCCTTGGTCGGCGTGGGCATGGTGTCGTTCTCCTAGTGGTGCGGTCCCCGCCGCGCCGCTGGGGCGCGGCGGGGACCATTGCGACGGCTTGGAAACACTGCGGCGCAGAGCGCCGGCGTCCTACTTCTAGTACTGCTCCGTCTCGACGTACGCCTCGTCGTCGTCCTCGGAGCCGTAGGAGTCGGCCGCGCTGCTCGGGTCGAACCCGGGCGGGGAGTCCTTCAGCGACAGCCCCATGTCGATGAGCTTCTGCTTGACCTCCTCGATGGACTTCGCGCCGAAGTTCCTTATATCGAGAAGGTCCTGCTCGGAGCGGGCGACGAGCTCTCCCACAGTGTGGATGCCCTCGCGCTTGAGGCAGTTGTAGGACCGCACCGTCAGGTTCAGGTCCTCGATCGGCAGGGCCAGATCGGCGGCCAGGGCCGCGTCCGTGGGCGAGGGGCCCATGTCGATGCCCTCGGCGTCGACGTTGAGCTCGCGCGCCAGGCCGAACAGCTCGACCAGGGTCTTGCCCGCGCTGGCGACCGCGTCGCGGGGCCGGATGCTGGGCTTGGTCTCGATGTCCACGATCAGCCGGTCGAAGTCCGTGCGCTGCTCCACACGGGTGGCCTCGACCTTGTAGGTGACGCGCAGTACCGGCGAGTAGATCGAGTCGATCGGGATGCGCCCGATCTCCTGGCCGGGCTGCTTGTTCTGCGTCGCCGAGACGTAGCCGCGGCCGCGCTCGACCGTCAGCTCCATCTCCAGCTTGCCCTTGCCGTTGAGGGTCGCGATGTGCAGGTCGGGGTTGTGCACCTCGACGCCCGCCGGCGGAGCGATGTCCGCAGCGGTGACCACACCGGGGCCCTGCTTGCGCAGGTACATCAGCACGGGCTCGTCGTGCTCGGAGCTGATGACGAGGCCCTTGAGGTTGAGGATGAGCTCGGTGACATCCTCCTTCACGCCGGGCACGGTGGTGAACTCGTGCTCGACTCCCTCGATGCGGATGCTGGTGACCGCTGCCCCCGGGATGGAGGACAGCAGGGTGCGGCGCAGCGAGTTGCCGATCGTGTAACCGAAGCCCGGCTCCAGCGGTTCGATGACGAACTTGGACCGGAACTCGCCGAGGGACTCCTCGGAGAGCGTCGGACGCTGAGCGATCAACATGGTGGATGATTCCTTTCCCCGGGCCGCCCGCTATTTGACGGCCACTGGACGGCCCCGCGGTCGCGGGACCCGATCTGCCCTGACCTCCTACGCCCTGCGGGCGCGGGGGCAGCGCGGCTGTCCGCCGGTGTCAGACCCGGCGGCGCTTCGGCGGACGGCAGCCGTTGTGCGGCACCGGCGTGACGTCCTGGATGGAGCCGACCTCCAGGCCGGTCGCCGTGAGGGAGCGGATCGCGGTCTCGCGGCCGGAGCCGGGGCCCTTCACGAAGACGTCGACCTTGCGCACCCCGTGCTCCTGCGCGCGGCGGGCCGCGGCCTCGGCGGCCATCTGCGCGGCGAACGGGGTGGACTTGCGGGAGCCCTTGAACCCGACCTGGCCGGAGCTGGCCCAGGAGATCACCGCGCCGTTGGGGTCGGTGATGCTCACGATCGTGTTGTTGAAGGTGCTCTTGATGTGCGCATGGCCATGGGAAATATTCTTCTTTTCCTTGCGGCGCACCTTGCGTGCAGTGCTCTGACGGCCCTTAGGCGGCATACCTGATAACTCCCAAGATCATCGGTCCGTTCGCGGTGTCCGGCCGCATCGGCGCGGCGGCCGGTCGGTGAGGACGGACTACTTACTTCTTGCCGACCTTCTTCTTGCCGGCCACGGTCTTCTTCTTGCCCTTGCGGGTGCGCGCGTTGGTCTGCGTGCGCTGTCCGTGCACCGGCAGGCCGCGGCGGTGGCGCATGCCCTGGTAGCTGCCGATCTCCATCTTGCGACGGATGTCGGCCTGGACCTCGCGCCGCAGGTCGCCCTCGACCTGGTAGTTGGCGTCGATCCAGTCGCGCAGCTTCACGAGGTCGTCCTCGCTCAGCGCGTGGACGCGGGTCTCGGAGCTGACGCCCGTGTTCTGGAGGGTCTCGACGGCGCGGGTGCGCCCGATCCCGTAGACGTAGGTGAGGGCGATCTCCACCCGCTTCTCGCGGGGGAGGTCGACGCCGGCGATGCGTGCCATATGGGCGACTCCTCGATTCTCTCTGCGGAGGTTGTTCCCGTCCCACCCTCTCGTCGCCCAATCGACGAGGCCCCGGCCTCCGACCGGGGGTTGTCCCTTCCTCGCGGAGGGATCGGGACAGGACCGTCTGTGCGCCTCCGCGGCTCGCCGCGGGGGCCTGTTTCTCGTGTCGTCAGTGCACTGCGCTCAAGAGCGCGCCGGGCAGCTGCGGGAACTAGCCCTGGCGCTGCTTGTGGCGCGGGTCCGAGCAGATGACCATGATCGTGCCGTGGCGGCGGATCACCCGGCACTTGGCGCAGATCTTCTTGACGCTCGGCTTGACCTTCATGGTGGCTCCGAACTCATGGAACTCGTGCGTCACCGCTACCGCCGGAGGCCCCGGCGACGGTGGCGGACTACTTGTATCGGTAAACGATGCGCCCGCGCGTCAGGTCGTACGGGCTCAGCTCTACGACGACTCGGTCGTCGGGAAGGATGCGGATGTAGTGCATGCGCATCTTGCCGCTGATGTGGGCAAGGACCTTGTGCCCGTTGTCGAGCTCCACTCGGAACATTGCGTTGGGTAGGGACTCGATAACGGAGCCCTCGATTTCGATGGCGCCGTCTTTTTTAGCCATATCCTCCACCGGGACCATCCCCGTCGGAAACGGGGAACATACGGAATGACCCGAGCACTGCGCCCGGGCACTGCTGAAGCGATAGCGAACACTGAGAGATCAGGTCGACTGCGTCAGCAACCCGCGTGCGGCGAGCGGACGCGGGCGATGGCGGGCAGCCCGACCCAACAGCCCGAGTGTGGGCATAGCCATTCTACCCTCTTGCGCGGGTGCTGCCGACCGGGCCGCGAGGACGTACCGCCCCGCGGCCCACCGGACGGCGTGCACGGCCGCGGTCGCATGCGGCTATCCGCCGCCGCTCTGCGGCCCGCCGCGGTTCACGGCTGCCAGCGCCAGGGTTATGAACCCCATCACGATACCCCATGGAACGAGCACCCACAGGAACCACGGATATCCGGCGGACGCTCCGGTCAAGAACAGGATCAGCCAGATGGTGAAGCACAGCAGGTTCACCCCGGCCCACAGCGCCCACGGGATCGCCAGCGCGGGATCGCGCAGCAGCCCGCCGTCGGCGCCCAGGACCGGCGCCGGCGGAGCCTGCTCGTCGATCGGCGGGCCGATCAGCTCGCTTTCGGGCAGGTCGGCGGTGAGCGCCTCCAGTTCGGCGCGGGTGCGCGCGTTGTAGGCCCTCTCCAGGCGCAGGTTGAACTCCTCGCCTTCGAGCCGGCCCTCCGCGAAGTGCCGCTGGAGGACCTTCGCCACGAGGTCGCGGTCGGTGTCGGATGCCCGCATCTCGGGTGAGGACTCCGGCATCGCCCATCTCCTCCAGCATCCGCGCGAGAGCGGCGCGCCCGCCCGCAGTGCCCATCGTAGGCGACGGACCCGGCCCCCGTACCGCTCGGCGCGCGTCCCCCCGGACCGGACCCGATCCCCGTGGCGCCCGAAGTACTAGAAGCCGGGGTCGCAGAACCCGAGCGCGGCGATGCGCTCGCGGTTCTCCTCGCGGGCCGTCAGCACCAGCGGGCCGTCGGCCGTGATGGCCACCGAGTGCTCGAAGTGGGTCGAACGCTCGCCGTCGCGGGTGACGACGGTCCAGCCGTCGTCCAGCTCGACCACGTGGCGGGTGCCGGCGTTGGCCATCGGCTCGATCGCCAGGCACATGCCCTCGACCAGCTCCTGGCCCTTGCCGCGCCGCCCGTAGTTGAGCACGTGCGGGTCCATGTGCATCTCGGTGCCGATGCCGTGCCCGCCGTACTCCTGCACGTTGCCGAAGCGCCCCTGCGAGCGCATGTAGCCGTCGATCGCGGCGCCGATGTCGCCCAGCCGCTTACCGGGCCGCAGCTCGGCGATCCCCCGCCACATGGCCTCCTCGCAGACGTCCATCAGCCTCGCGTCCTGCGGGCGGGCCTCGCCGACCGCGAGGGTGATCGCGGAGTCGCCGTGCCAGCCGTCCAGGATCGCGCCGCAGTCTATGGAGACGAGGTCGCCCTCGCGCAGCGTCTTTCCGGCGCGCGGAATGCCGTGGACGACCTCCTCGTTCACCGAGGCGCAGATGGAGCCGGTGAACCCGTAGTAGCCCTTGAACGAGGGCACGGCGCCGGCGTCGCGGATGCAGCGTTCGGCGACGGCGTCGAGGTCCAGCGTGCTCATACCGGGCTCGACGGCGGCGCGCAGCATGTCGAGCGTGCGCGCCACCACCTTGCCCGCTTCACGCATCTTCGCGATCTCGGCGGCCGTCTTCAGCTGGACCGGCGGATCCGCCTTGCGGAACATCAGGCGTCGCTTCGCAGTGCGGCCTTGGCCCGCTCGGTCACGGCGTCCACGCCGCCTGTGGCGTCGATCGCCACCAGGATGCCCTCGCCCTGGTAGAAGGACACCAGCGGCTCGGTCTGCTCGCGGTAGACCTCCATGCGGTGGCGGACGACCTCTTCGCGGTCGTCGTCGCGCTGGAACAGCTCGCCGCCGCAGTCGTCGCACACGCCCTCGGCCGCGGGCGGCTCGAACTCGACGTGGTGGACGCGGTTGCAGTTGCGGCACTGCCGGCGACCGGAGAGCCGCTTGACGATCTCCTCCTCGTCGACCTTGAGCTCCAGCACGGCGTCCAGCCGCACGCCCAGGTCGTCGAGGATCTTGTTCAGCTCCTCGGCCTGGGCGACGTTGCGCGGGAAGCCGTCGAGCAGGAAGCCGCCCCGGGCGTCCTCCTCTTTGAGCCGGTCGCGGACCATCGCGTTGGTGACCTCGTCGGGGACGAGGTCGCCCCGGTCCATGTAGGCCTTCGCCTGTTTCCCGAGCTCGGTGCCACCGCTGACGTTGGCACGGAAGATGTCGCCTGTGGACACCTTCGGAATGGACAATTCGGACGCCAAGATCTGGGCCTGGGTGCCTTTTCCGGCTCCCGGGGGTCCCACCAATACGGCACGCACTATCGCAAGAAACCTTCGTAGTTCCGCTGCTGGAGGTGACTCTCGATCTGCTTCACCGTGTCCAGCCCGACACCGACCATGATCAGGATGCTCGTACCGCCGAACGGGAAGTTCTGCGTCGCACCGGAGGCTCCCAGCGCGATCATCGGCAGCAGAGCGATCAGCCCGAGGTACAGCGAACCGGGCGTCGTCAGCCGGGTGAGGACGTAGTCCAGGTACTCGGCGGTCGGACGTCCGGGCCGGATACCCGGGATGAACCCACCGTACTTCTTCATGTTGTCGGCGACTTCAGCGGGGTTGAAGGTGATGGCCACGTAGAAGAACGCGAAGCCGATGATCATCGCGAAGAACGTGGCCATGTACACCGGGTGCGTGCCCGAGATGAAGTACTGGTTGATGAAGTCGGCGACCGGGTTGTCGGCGTCCTGGCCCATCAGGCCCACGGCCAGCTGCGGCAGGTACAGCAGCGACGACGCGAAGATCACCGGGATGATGCCGGCCTGGTTGACCTTCAGCGGGATGTAGGTGGAGCTGCCCCCGTACATCCGGCGGCCCACCATGCGCTTGGCGTACTGCACCGGGATCCGGCGCTGCGCCTGCTCGATGAAGACCACGCCGGCGATCAGCACCAGGCCCGCCACGCAGATGACGGCGAAGATCCAGGTCTCCTGCTCCTGGAACATCGTGGTCATCGCCGAGGGGAAGCCCGCCACGACCGTGGTGAAGATCAGCAGCGACATGCCGTTGCCGACCCCGCGCTCGGTGATCAGCTCGCCGAACCACATGATCACGCCGGTGCCCGCGGTCATGGTGATGACGATGGTCACCAGGGTCAGCGGATCCTGGTTGGGCATGTACGTGCTCACCGGGATCTGGCCCTGGAACAGCTGCCCGGTGCGCGCCATGGCGACGATGCTGGAGGACTGCAGGACCGCCAGCAGCAGGGTCAGGTAGCGCGTGTACTGGGTGATCTTGCCCTGGCCGGCCTGGCCCTCCTTCTTGAGGGCCTCCAGGCGCGGAACCACGACCGTGAGCAGGTTGATGATGATGCTCGCGGTGATGTAGGGCATGATCCCCAGCGCGAAGACCGCCAGCTGGAACAGTGCGCCTCCGCTGAAGAGGTTCAGCAGCGTGAAGACTCCGGTGGAGTCCTGCGCCTGAACCGACTCCAGCTGTTCGCGGATGGCGGCCGAGTTGATGCCCGGCGCCGGAATCACCGCCCCCAACCGGAAGATGGTCAGGATGAACAGCGTGAAAAGCAGCTTGTTGCGGAGGTCAGGCGTGCGGAACGCACGGATGAACGCACCTAGCACGTCTCCTCCTGCGAGGTTTCGGCGGCGGAACCGGTTCCAGACATCGCGGCCGATCCAGAATCGTCGTAGCACGTCGGTCCCGGGAGGGGCCCCGGGACCCTGAGGTCTTGGGTCAAGCAGTATCGCACTGTAACAGCCAATCGCGGGGGGATAAGGATCGTCCAGCTCACAGGGCGTCACGCCCCGTGGCGAGGCGACAGCACGCGGGCAGTGCCCCCGAAACTACCTCAACCCGCCGCTGAACGCGCAGAGGCGCCCGCCGGTTCCCACCCCGTGGGAGGTCCGGCAGGCGCCTCTGACGCGACGCGTAGGTCATTCCTACCGCTCGGTGACGCTGCCACCGGCCGCGGTGATCTTCTCCCGGGCCGACGACGAGCACGCGTCCACGGACACCTGGACGGCGACCGAGATCTCGCCCTCGCCCAGCACCTTGACGGGCTGGTTCTTGCGAACCGCGCCCTTGGCGACCAGGCTCTCGACGGTGACCTCGCCGCCCTCGGGGTACAGCTCGCCCAGCCGGTCCAGGTTGACCACCTGGTAGGTGGTCTTGAACCGGGCGTTGCTGAAGCCCTTGAGCTTGGGCACGCGCCGGATCAGGGGCATCTGGCCGCCCTCGAACCCGGCCGGCACCGTGGAGCGGGCCTTGGTGCCCTTGGTGCCGCGGCCCGCGGTCTTGCCCTTGGACGCCTCGCCGCGACCCTTGCGGATCTTGGCCTTGTTGGAGCCCGGAGCCGGCTTCAGGTGGTGCAGCTTCAGCGGCTCGTCAGGCGTGTAGTCGCTCATGCGTCGACCTCCTCGACATTCACGAGGTGCGCGACGACGTTGATCTGCCCGCGGACGGAGGGGTTGTCCTCACGCACCACCGACGAGCCGATCTTGCGCAGTCCGAGCGACCGCAGAGTGTCGCGCTGGTTCTGCTTGCCGCCGATCTTGGAGCGGACCTGGGTGATCTTCAGCTTGTTCGCCATGGTCAGGCACCCGCCTTCGCCTCTGCACGGGCGCGCAGCATGGCGGCCGGAGCCACGTCCTCCAGCGGGAGACCGCGCCGAGCGGCGATCTCCTCGGGCTGGTTGAGGTCCTTGAGCGCGGCGACGGTGGCGTGCACGATGTTCAGCGGGTTCGACGAGCCCAGCGACTTGCTCAGCACGTCGTGGATGCCCGCGCACTCCAGCACCGCGCGGACCGGACCGCCGGCGATGACACCGGTACCGGGCGCGGCCGGGCGCAGGAGCACGACGCCGGCGGCGTCCTCGCCCTGGACCCGGTGCGTGATCGTGCCCTGGACGCGCGGGACGCGGAAGAAGTTCTTCTTCGCGGTCTCGACGCCCTTGGCGATGGCCGCGGGGACCTCTTTGGCCTTCCCGTAGCCGACGCCGACCATGCCGTTGCCGTCGCCGACGACGACCAGAGCGGTGAAGCTGAAGCGCCGACCGCCCTTGACCACCTTGGCGACCCGGTTGATGGTCACGACTTTCTCGATGTAGGAGACACCCTTGTCTGCGGCGCCGCCGCGGCGATCGTCACGGCGGTCACGCCGCTCGCCACCGGCGCCGCGCCGCGGAGCTGCAGCCATCAGTGGTTCCTCTTCCCGTTGGTGAAAATGCTTGCGACCGGGTTCATCAGAACTCCAGTCCGCCGGAGCGCGCGCCGTCGGCGAGCTCGGCCACGCGGCCGTGGTACCGGTAGCCGCCGCGGTCGAACACGACCGCCGTGATGTCGGCCGCCTTCGCGCGCTGGGCAAGCAGCTCGCCGACCTTGCGGGACTTCTCGGACTTGGTGCCCTCGCCGTCGCGGATGTCGCGGTCGAGCGTCGAGGCCGCCACCAGCGTGTGGTGCCGAGTGTCGTCCACGATCTGGGCGACGATGTGCTTGGAGGAGCGGAACACCACCAGACGCGGGCGCGCCGGGGTGCCCGAGATCTTCTTGCGGACCCGAAGGTGGCGCCGCGCACGGGAACTCGCGCGCTTGGCCGTCCCCTTGCTGCGGGTCAGCGTCGTGGACTTGCCCATGACTACTTACCAGCCTTTCCGGCCTTGCGGCGGATGCGCTCACCCTGGTAGCGCACGCCCTTGGCCTTGTAGGGGTCGGGCCTGCGCAGGTTGCGGATGTTCGAGGCGACCTGGCCCACGAGCTGCTTGTCGATGCCGTCGACGTGCAGCACGGTCGGCTTCTCGACGCGGAAGCTGATGCCTTCGGGCGGTTCCACCACGACCGGGTGGCTGAAGCCCAGGGAGAACTCCAGGTTGGAGCCCCGCGCCTGGACCCGGTAACCGACACCGTGGATCTCCAGCGTCTTGGAGTATCCGTTGGAGACTCCCTCGACGAGGTTGGCGATGAGCGCACGGGTGAGCCCGTGCAGCGAGCGGTTGTCCGGCTTGTCGTCGGGCCGGTCCACGCGCAGCGCGTCGTCTTCCCATGCGATCGTGATGGGCTCGGCCACCCGGTGGCTCAGCTCGCCCTTCGGGCCCTTGACCGTGACGTCCTGCCCGTCGATGGTGACCTCGACGCCCTTGGGAACCGAGATCGGCCGTCGACCAATACGCGACATGTCGAAATCCCTCCCTCTACCAGACGTAGGCGAGGACTTCGCCGCCCACGCCGCGCTTCTTGGCCTGCTTGTCGGTCATCAGGCCGCCGGACGTCGAAATGATGGCGACGCCGAGGCCTCCCAGCACGCGCGGAAGGTTGTCCTTCTTCGCGTAGACGCGCAGGCCGGGCTTGGAGACCCGCCGCACGCCGGCGATGGAGCGCTCGCGCGTGGGGCCGTACTTGAGCTCCACCACCAGGTTCTTGCCCACGGTGGCGTCCTCGGAGCTCCAGCCCTGCACGAAGCCCTCCTGCTGGAGGATCTCGGCGATGTGCGCCTTGATCTTGGAATACGGCATGACCACGCTGTCGTGGTAAGCCGAATTCGCGTTACGCAGACGCGTAAGCATGTCTGCGATCGGGTCGGTCATCGTCATGGCCGATAGGCCCTTCCTCACCGCGGTTTCCCCAAGGACAGGCGCTTCCCTTCAGCGCCTGTTCCCGCGCCGGACGCGGGCTCCTCTAGGACCTACGGCGTGGTCATGGACACCGCGCCGATGTGCTCGGCACCGTGCCCTGTCGGTTGGTGTCGGTTGTCGCTCGCGGTTCCGGCCGGGGCCGGGACCGCGATTCCTACAGTCCGCTGTGCGAGCAGGCGGCCGCCGGAGCGGCCGCGCCTGTGCCCGCCGAGGACCGCGCACCGTGGCGCTGGTCCGGCGGGCACGGGCGCAGGGGACCTACCAGCTCGCCTTGGCGATGCCGGGGAGCTCGCCGCGGTGGGCCATCTCGCGGAAGCAGATGCGGCACAGGCCGAACTTCCTGAAGACGGCGCGCGGACGGCCGCACCGCGAGCACCGAGTATATGCGCGAACGCCGAACTTCTGCTTGCGGTTCGCCTTGGCGATCAGAGCCTTCTTAGCCATGGTCTCCCCTAGGACTCCTTGAAGGGGAAGCCGAGCCGCTTCAGCAGGCTGCGCCCCTCGTCGTCGGTGGTCGCCGAGGTGACGACCGTGATGTCCATTCCGCGCTGCCGGTCGACCTTGTCGGGGTCGATCTCGTGGAACATGACCTGCTCGGTCAGCCCGAAGGTGTAGTTCCCGCGCCCGTCGAACTGCTTGGGCGAGAGCCCGCGGAAGTCGCGGATCCGGGGCAGCGCCAGCGAGAGCAGCCGGTCGAGGAACTCCCACATCCGGTCGCCGCGCAGCGTGACGCTGGCGCCGATCGGCATGCCCTCGCGCAGCTTGAACTGCGCGATCGAGTTCTTCGCCCGGTTGATCCGCGGCTTCTGGCCGGTGATCAGCGAGAGGTCGTTCACCGCGCCCTGGATCAGCTTGGCGTCGCGCGCGGCGTCGCCCACACCCATGTTCACCACGATCTTGGTCAGACCGGGGATCTGCATGATGTTGCCGATCCCGAACTCCTCGCGCAGGGCCGCGATGATCTCCGAGCGGTACTTCTCCTTCAGCCGCGGCATCTCCGGGGCCTTCGGGGCGGAGGTCTCAGTGTCGACCGTCATCAGATGTCCTTACCGGTACGGCGGGAGATCCGAACCTTGGTTCCGTCTTCCTCGAAGCGGTAACCGACGCGCGTGGGCTGGCCGTCGTCCACGATCGCGACGTTGCTCACGTGGATCGGGGCCTCCATGGTGACGACCTCGCCCTGCTGGCCGCCCGCCGGGTTCGCCCGCTTGTGCTTCTTGATGAGGTTGACGCCTTCGACGACGACACGCTGCTCCCGGGGCAGGGCCTTGATGACCTTCCCGGTGGCACCCTTGTCCTTGCCGGCGATGACGACGACCTCGTCGTCCTTCTTGATCTTCATCGCCTAGAGCACCTCCGGCGCTAGCGAGATGATGCGCATGTACTTCTTGTCCCGCAGCTCGCGGCCGACCGGTCCGAAGATGCGGGTGCCGCGCGGGTCCCCACCGTCCTTGATGAGCACGGCGGCGTTCTCATCGAAGCGGATGTAGGAGCCGTCGGGCCGGCGGCGCTCCTTGGAGGTGCGCACGATCACGGCCTTGACGACATCGCCCTTCTTCACGCCCGCGGCGGGGAGGGCGTCCTTGACTGTCGCCACGATGGTGTCGCCGATGCCCGCGTAGCGCCGACCCGAGCCGCCGAGGACACGGATGGTCAAGATCTCCTTGGCCCCCGTGTTGTCGGCGACCTTGAGTCGCGACTCCTGCTGAATCACGTCTGCTCCTGATTTGTGCGCGCGTGGCCCGCCAGGGCCCGCGCTGCTAGGTGGTCACACCCCTGGGGCGGCCGATCTCCACGAACCGGCCGCCGGATCCGGGGGTTACTTGGCCTTCTCCAGGATCTCCACGACGCGCCAGCGCTTGGTCGCGGACATCGGCCGGGTCTCCATCATTCGCACCCGGTCGCCGACGCCGCAGGTCTCACCCTCGTCGTGGGCCTTGTACTTGGTGGTGCGGCGGATGACCTTGCCGTAAAGCGAGTGCTTCACGCGGTCCTCGACCTCGACGACGACCGTCTTGGACATCTTGTCGCTGACGACGTAGCCCTCGCGCACCTTGCGGTAGTTCCGCGTCGAACTCTGCGTGGTCTCGCTCATTCGGCTGCTTCCTTCGTCTTCTCAGCCGACTCACCGGTAAGCGGCATGATTCCGAGCTCGTGCTCGCGCATGACCGTGTAGATCCGGGCGATCTCACGCTTGACGGTGCGCAGCCGGCTGTGGTTGTCCAGCTGCCCGGTGGCGGCCTGGAAGCGGAGGTTGAACAGCTCTTCCTTCGCCTCCTTGAGCTTGCCCACCAGGTCCTCGACGGACTGGCCGCGCAGCTCCTGGGCGGTCAGGGACTTCGCCATCACGCCTCCACTTCGCGCTTCACGAACTTGCATGTCTTCGGCAAGCACCGCATGGGGAGCTTCTGCGTCGCCCGCATCACGCCTCCACCTCGCGCTTCACGAACTTGCACCTCATGGGGAGCTTGTGCATCGCCCGGCGCATGGCCTCCTTGGCGATCGGCTCCGGCACACCCGACAGCTCGAACATGACGCGCCCGGGCTTGACCGGCGCCACCCACCACTCGGGCGAACCCTTGCCGGAGCCCATGCGGGTCTCGGCCGGCTTCTTGGTGATGGGGCGGTCCGGGAAGATGTTGATCCACACCTTGCCGCCACGGCGGATGTGCCGCGTCATGGCGATACGGGCGGCCTCGATCTGCCGGTTGGTGACGTAGGCGGCGTCCAGCGCCTGGATGCCGTACTCGCCGAAGTTGACCTTCGTGCCGCCCTTGGCCCGCCCCGTGAGGTCGGGGTGGTGCTGCTTGCGGTACTTGATCTTGCGGGGAATCAGCATCGGTCAGCTCCCCTCGTTCCCGGACTTCTCCGCGCCCTGACCGGACTCGGCACCGGCGCCGGCCTTGGCCTCGCCCTGCTGGCCCTGGCCGCCGCGGCGACGGCGCCCGGGGCGCTCACGGCGCTGGCCCGCGCCACCGCCGCCGCCACCGCCCGGAGCGCGCTGCGCGGCCTGGGCCGCCTCGCGCTCGGCGCGGGTCGCGGGAGCGTCGCCCTTGTAGATCCACACCTTCACGCCGATCCGGCCGAAGGTGGTGCGGGCCTCGAAGAAGCCGTAGTCGATGTCGGCGCGGAGCGTGTGCAGGGGCACGCGGCCCTCGCGGTAGAACTCCGAACGCGACATCTCGGCACCGCCGAGGCGGCCTCCGCACTGGATGCGGATGCCCTTGGCCCCGCTCTTCATCGCACTCTGCATGGCCTTGCGCATCGCCCGACGGAACGCGACTCGGCTGGACAGCTGCTCCGCCACACCCTGAGCGACGAGCTGAGCGTCGGTCTCCGGGTTCTTGACCTCGAGGATGTTGAGCTGGACCTGCTTCTTGTTGGTCAGCTTCTCCAGGTCGGCGCGGATGCGGTCGGCCTCCGAACCGCGGCGGCCGATGACGATGCCCGGCCGGGCGGTGTGGATGTCGACGCGGACGCGCTCACGGGTGCGCTCGATCTCGACCTTGGAGATCCCGGCGCGCTCCATGCCGCGGTTCAGCATCCGGCGGATGGCCACGTCTTCCTTGACGTAGTCCTTGTACAGCTTGTCGGCATACCACCGGGTCTTGTAGTCGGTGGTAACGCCGAGTCGGAACCCGTGCGGGTTGACCTTCTGCCCCACTATCGGGTCCTCTCCTTCGTCTTGGTCGACGAGGCGCCCGCGGTCTCACGCGGCTCAACGACCACAGTGATGTGGCTCGTCCGCTTGGTGACCCGGAACGCGCGGCCGAAGCCGCGCGGCCGGATGCGCTTCAGGGTCGGACCCTCGTCCACCCAAGCTCCACCGACCACCAGCGTCTCGCGGTCCAGCTTGTCGTTGTGCTCGGCATTGGCGATGGCGCTCGCGAGCACCTTGCCCACCGGTTCACTCGCCGCCTGAGGCGCGAACCGGAGCACCGCCTGTGCCTCGTCAGCGGGCAACCCGCGAATAAGGTCCACCACCCGGCGGGCCTTTCGGGGCGTAACACGGACGAACCGTGCCTGTGCCCTCGTTCCCATCGCTTTTCCCTCGCTCACGGAAATCACCCCCACGCACCGTGGGGTAATGGCTCTTACTCCTAATGCAACCGCTAGCGGCGGCTACGGCGGTCTTCCTTGACGTGGCTGCGGAAAGTGCGCGTGGGAGCGAACTCGCCGAGCTTGTGACCGACCATCGACTCGGAGACGAACACCGGGACGTGCTTGCGGCCGTCGTGGACGGCGATGGTGTGCCCGATCATCTCGGGAACGACCATGGAACGCCGCGACCACGTCTTGATGACGTTCTTGGTGCCCTTCTCGTTCTGCTCTTCCACCTTCTTGATCAGGTGGTCGTCGACGAAGGGGCCCTTCTTAAGGCTACGTGGCATCAGACGTGCTCCTTACCGCTTCTTCTTGCTACGCCGACGCACGATGAGCCGGTCACTGGGCTTGTTCGGCCTGCGGGTGCGCCCCTCGGGCTTGCCCCAGGGGCTGACCGGGTGCCGGCCGCCCGAGCTCTTGCCTTCGCCACCGCCGAGCGGGTGGTCGACCGGGTTCATGGCGACACCGCGGACGGTGGGGCGCTTGCCCCGCCAGCGGTTGCGTCCGGCCTTGCCCCAGTTGATGTTGGACTGCTCGGCGTTGCCCACCTGGCCGACGGTGGCGCGGCAGGTCACCTCGACCTGGCGCATCTCGCCGGAGGGCATGCGCAGCGTGGCGTAGGCGCCCTCCTTGGCCAGGAGCTGGATCTGCGACCCGGCCGACCGGCCCAGCTTCGCGCCGCCGCCGGGCTTCAGCTCGACCGCGTGCACGAAGGTACCCGTGGGGATGTTGCGCAGCGGGAGGCAGTTGCCCGGCTTGATGTCGGAGTTGGGGCCGTTCTCCACGCGGGCGCCCTGCTTGAGGCCGGCGGGCGCCAGGATGTAGCGCTTCTCGCCGTCCACGTAGTGCAGCAGCGCGATCCTCGCGGTGCGGTTGGGGTCGTACTCGATGTGGGCGACCTTGGCGGGGACGCCGTCCTTGTCGTGGCGGCGGAAGTCGATCACCCGGTAGGCCCGCTTGTGCCCGCCGCCCTGGTGGCGGGCGGTGATGCGGCCCTTGCCGTTGCGACCGCCCTTGGAGTGGAGCGGCCGCACCAGCGACTTCTCCGGGTGGTCGCGCGTGATCTCGACGAAGTCGGCCACGCTTCCGCCGCGGCGACCTGGTGAGGTCGGCTTGTACTTACGAATGCCCATCTTCTTCGCGCATTCCTTTGCGTATTACTCGTTGCGATCGCTCGGGGGACCGGCTCGCCTGTGCGGCGAAACGCTCACACGCCGAAAATGTCGATCCGGTCGCCGTCGCGCAGGCTCACGATCGCCCGCTTGGTGTCGGGGCGCTTGCCGTACCCGAAGCGGGTCCGCTTGCGCTTGCCCGGACGGTTGATCGTGTTCACGCTGGTGACCTTCACCTCGAAGATCTTCTCCACCGCGATCTTGATCTGCGTCTTGTTGGCCGTGGGCTGGACCAGGAACGTGTACTTGTTCTGGTCCATGAGCCCGTAGCTCTTCTCGGAGATCACCGGCTCGACGATGATGTCCCGAGGGTCGGGGATCCTCACTGGTCCTCCTCCTGCGACTCGCGCACCGCCTTGGCGGTGCCCTGAGCGTGGGCCAGGAACTCCTCGTAGCCCCGCTCGGTGAAGACCACGTCGTCGCAGTAGAGGACGTCGCGGGTGTTCACCTGGTCGGCGTCGAGGATGTGCACCTCGGGAACGTTGCGCAGGGCGAGCCGGTTGTGCTCGTCCGCGCGCTCCAGCACGACCAGCACCTTGGCGGAGGCGGTGACCTGGCGCAGCGCCTTCAGCGCGGTCTGGGTGCGCTTGGTGGCGACGTCCTCGCCGACGAACTCGCTGACGATGTGCACGCGGTCGTGGCGGGCGCGGTCGGAGAGCGCGCTGCGCAGTGCCGCGGCCTTCATCTTCTTGGGAGTCCGCTGCGTGTAGTCGCGCGGCTGCGGGCCGTGGACCGTGCCGCCGCCCACGAACTGCGGAGCGCGCGTCGAGCCCTGGCGGGCGCGACCGGTCCCCTTCTGGCGGTAGGGCTTCTTGCCGCCGCCGCGGACCATGCCGCGGGTCTTGGTGGCGTGCGTGCCCTGGCGGCCGGCGGCCTCCTGGCTCAGCACGACCTGGTGCATCAGCGGGATGTTCGCCTTCTGGTCGAAGATCGACTCGGGCAGCTCGACGCTGCGGCCGGCCTTGCCCTGGGCGTCCTTCACGTTGATGGTCGAAGCCATGGCTTACTTACCCCCCTTCACGGCGGTGCGGACGAGCACCAGTCCGCCGTTCGGACCGGGAACCGAGCCCTTGACCATGATCAGCCCCTTCTCCGCGTCCACCGAGTGGACGGAGAGGTTCTGGATGGTCTTGCGCACGTTGCCCATCCGCCCGGCCATCCGGGTGCCCTTGAACACGCGCCCGGGCGTGGCGCAGCCGCCGATGGCGCCGGGCGAACGGTGCTTGCGCTGGGTGCCGTGGGTGGCGCTCAGGCCGCGGAAGCCGTGGCGCTTCATCCCGCCGGCGAAGCCCTTGCCCTTGCTCTTGCCGGTGATGTCGACGAACTCGCCGACCTCGAAGGCGTCGGCGGTGAGCTCCTGGCCGAGCTGGTACTCGGCGGCGTCGGTGGTGCGAACCTCGACGTAGTGGCGGCGCGGGGTGAGATCGTGCTTGCGCAGGTACTCGCCGAGCGGCTTGTTCACCTTGCGCGGGTTGATCTTCCCGTAGCCGATCTGGATGGCGGAGTAGCCATCGGTCTCCGGAGTACGGACGCGCGTCACGACGCACGGACCGGCCTTCAGAACCGTCACGGGCACGATCCTGCCCGCGTCGTCGAAGACCTGGGTCATGCCGAGCTTCTCGCCCAGTACTCCCGTGATCTGCTTGGTGGCCATGTCAGTGCGTCCTTTAAAGCTTGATCTCGATGTCGACGCCGGCCGGGAGGTCGAGCCGCATGAGCGAGTCGACGGTCTTCGGCGTCGGGTCGATGATGTCGATCAGCCGCTTGTGCGTGCGCATCTCGAAGTGCTCGCGCGAGTCCTTGTACTTGTGCGGCGAGCGGATGACGCAGTAAACGTTCTTCTCCGTCGGCAACGGCACCGGGCCAGCGACGCTCGCACCAGTCCGCGTCACGGTCTCGACGATCTTGCGAGCTGAGCTGTCGATGACCTCATGGTCATAGGCTTTGAGCCGAATGCGGATCTTCTGTCCCGCCATGGTGGCCTTTTCGTCCTTCGCTTAGTGTCCGTAGAGGCGCGGCGCCGGCTGCCGCCGGCACGTGCCCCACAGGGGCTTGCCCTTGGGTGGCTCTATTCACCTGAGAATCTGCAACAGGGCTGTCCCCTGAGGCGCATCACCGCTACAGAGCCCGATGACGTCGGTCATGTCGGGGGCGGCCGGGCCGAGTCTCGCGCGGCCCGGCCGCCCCCGGAGGCGGTTCCGGCGTCGTCGCCGGGCCCGCCCCCGCACGTCCCGTGCTACTTGATGATCTTGGTCACTCGGCCCGCGCCGACGGTCCGGCCACCCTCGCGGATGGCGAACCGCAGGCCCTCCTCCATCGCGACCGGCTGGATGAGCTGGACGGACATCTCGGTGTTGTCACCGGGCATGACCATGTCCGTGCCCTCCGGCAGCGTGACGACGCCGGTGACGTCGGTCGTGCGGAAGTAGAACTGCGGACGGTAGTTGTTGAAGAAGGGCGTGTGGCGCCCGCCCTCGTCCTTGGACAGGATGACGACCTGCGCCTCGAACTGCGTGTGCGGGGTCGTCGTGCCGGGCTTGATGACGACCTGGCCGCGCTCGACGTCCTCGCGCTTGGTGCCGCGCAGGAGCAGACCGACGTTGTCGCCCGCCTGGCCCTGGTCGAGCAGCTTGCGGAACATCTCCACACCGGTGACGGTGGTGGTCTGCTTGTCTTCCTTGATGCCGACGATGTCGACGGTCTCGTTGACGTTGATGACACCGCGCTCGACGCGGCCGGTGACGACGGTCCCGCGGCCGGTGATCGAGAAGACGTCCTCGATCGGCATCAGGAACGGCTTGTCGACGTCGCGCTCCGGGTTCGGGATCTTCTCGTCAACGGCGTTCATCAGCTCGAGGACGTTCTGGCTCCACTCGGCGTCGCCCTCCATCGCCTTCAGCGCGGAGACCTTAACGACCGGAACCTCGTCGCCCGGGAACTCGTACTCGTTGAGGAGCTCGCGGACCTCCAGCTCGACCAGGTCGAAGATCTCCTCGTCGTCGACCATGTCGGCCTTGTTCAGCGCGACCACGATGTAGGGCACGCCGACCTGGCGGGCCAGGAGCACGTGCTCCTTGGTCTGGGGCATCGGGCCGTCGGTGGCGGCCACGACCAGGATGGCACCGTCCATCTGCGCCGCACCGGTGATCATGTTCTTCACGTAGTCGGCGTGGCCGGGGCAGTCGACGTGCGCGTAGTGGCGCTGCTCGGTCTCGTACTCGACGTGCGCGACGGAGATGGTGATACCGCGCTCGCGCTCCTCAGGAGCGTTGTCGATGTCCTCGAACGGCGTGAACGGGTTCAGCTGCGGGTAAGCGTCGTGCAGAACCTTGGTGATGGCGGCGGTAAGCGTGGTCTTACCGTGGTCGATGTGACCGATGGTGCCGATGTTGACGTGCGGCTTGCTCCGCTCGAACTTGGCCTTCGCCACTGGATTTCTCCTAGACGTACAGGGTTGCTAGCTGGACTGGATACGTATCGCGGTTACTCGCCGCGCGCCTTCGCCACAATCTCTTCTGCGACGCTGGACGGGACCTCCGCGTAGGAGTCGAACACCATCGTGTACGTGGCTCGACCCTGCGTACGGCTGCGCAGGTCACCCACGTAGCCGAACATCTCCGAGAGGGGCACCTGGGCCTTGACCACACGGGTGCCCGAGCGCTCCTCCATCGACTGGATCTGACCGCGCCGACTGTTCAGGTCGCCGATCACGTCGCCCATGTAGTCGTCGGGCGTCGTGACCTCCACCGCCATGACGGGCTCAAGCAGAACCGGCTTGGCCTTGCGCGCCGCTTCCTTGAACGCCATGGAGCCGGCGACCTTGAAGGCGAGCTCGGAGGAGTCGACGTCGTGGTACGCGCCGTCCTGCAGCGTCACCTTGATCCCCACCAGGGGGTATCCGGCGAGAATGCCGAACTCGGCAGTCTCCTGGCAGCCGGCGTCCACCGAGGGGATGTACTCCCGGGGGATGCGGCCGCCCGTGATGTTGTTGACGAACTCGTAGCCCGCGCTGTCGCCGCCGTCCTCGGACAGCAGCGGCTCCAGGTCGATCACCACGCGGCCGAACTGGCCCTGGCCACCCGTCTGCTTCTTGTGGGTGTAGTCGACCTTCTCGACCTTCTTGCGAATGGTCTCGCGGTAGGCCACCTGCGGCCGGCCGATGTTCGCCTCGACCTTGAACTCGTCGCGCATGCGGTGGACGAACACCTCGAGGTGCAGTTCCCCCATGCCCGAGATGACCGTCTGGCCGGTCTCCTCGTCGGTGGACACCCGGAAGGAGGGGTCCTCGTCGACGAGGCGCTGGATGGCCACACCCAGCTTCTCCTGGTCGCTCTTGCTCTTGGGCTCGATGGCGACCTCGATGACCGGCGCCGGGAACGTCATCGACTCCAGCACGATCGGCTTGGCGGAGTCGCACAGCGTCTCGCCGGTGGTGGTGTCCTTCAGACCCATCACCGCGACGATGTCGCCGGCGCCCACACGCTGGATCTCCTCGCGCTTGTTGGAGTGCATCCGGTAGATCTTGCCGATGCGCTCCTTGCGGCCCTTCACGCTGTTCAGGACCTGCGTGCCGGTGTCCAGCACACCCGAGTAGACCCGGATGTAGGTGAGCTTGCCCAGGTGCGGGTCGCTCATGATCTTGAAGACCAGAGCCGAGAACGGCTCCTCCTCGGACGGACGCCGGGAGAGTGCGGCCTCCTCGGACTCGTCCTTGGGGTCGTGGCCCTCGATGGCCTCGACGTCCAGCGGCGCGGGGAGGTAGTCGACCACGGCGTCGAGCAGCGGCTGCACACCCTTGTTCTTGAACGCGGTGCCGCACAGCACCGGGATAGCGGTGCCGGCGATCGTCGCGCGCCGGATGGCCGGCTTGACCTGCTCGATCGTGGGCTCGACGCCCTCCAGGTACAGCTCCATGATCTCGTCGTCGGCCTCGGCCAGCGTCTCGATCATCTTGTCGTGGGCCTCACGGGCGGCCTCGGCGTGGCTGTCGGGGATGTCGACGGTGTCGTACATCTCCCCCAGCTTCGTCTCCTCGCTCCAGACCAGCGCCTTCATGTGCACCAGGTCGATGACGCCCTTGAAGTCCGACTCGGCGCCGATCGGCAGCTGCACCGGCAGCGGGTTCGTGTTCAGGCGGTCGGAGAACATGTCGACACAGCGCTGGAACTCCGCACCGATCTTGTCCATCTTGTTGATGAAGCAGATCCGCGGAACCCCGTAGCGGTCGGCCTGGCGCCAGACCTGCTCCGACTGCGGCTCGACACCCTCCTTGGCGTCGAACACAGCGACGGCACCGTCGAGCACACGCAGCGAACGCTCGACCTCGACCGTGAAGTCGACGTGGCCGGGCGTGTCGATGATGTTGATCGTGTGGTCGTCCCAGTGGGTGGTCGTAGCCGCGGACGTGATCGTGATACCCCGCTGCTGCTCCTCCTTCATCCAGTCCATGGTGGCCGCGCCGTCATGGACCTCACCCAGCTTGTAGTTCACGCCGGTGTAGAAGAGGATGCGCTCGGTGGTCGTGGTCTTACCCGCGTCGATGTGCGCCATGATCCCGATGTTGCGGACCTTGGCAAGGTCAAGAGCAGTGGTAGCCATGAGGGCTCGTCTTCTCTCGGTCTCGTATCGATAAAGCCGCGGGGATTACCAGCGGTAGTGGGCGAAGGCCTTGTTCGACTCCGCCATCTTGTGGGTGTCCTCGCGGCGCTTGACGCTGGCGCCCAGCCCGTTGCTGGCGTCGACCAGCTCGTTCAACAGCCGCTCGGTCATGGTCTTCTCGCGGCGCTTGCGCGAGTAGGTGACCAGCCAGCGGAGAGCGAGGGTCGTGCTGCGGGACGAGCGGACCTCGACCGGCACCTGGTAGGTGGCGCCGCCGACACGGCGGCTGCGCACCTCGAGGGCGGGCTTCACGTTGTCCAGCGCACGCTTGAGCACCACGAGCGGGTCCTGGCCGGTCTTCTCGCGCGCGCCTTCGAGGGCCTTGTAGACGATCCCCTGGGCGATCGAGCGCTTGCCGTCGAGCAGCACCTTGTTGATCAGCGAGGTGACGAGCGGCGATCCGTAGACCGGGTCGGTAATGAGCTGGCGCTTCGGCGCCGGGCCCTTGCGCGGCATGCTTACTTCTCCTTCTTAGCGCCGTAACGGCTTCGCGCCTGCTTGCGGTTACGCACGCCCTGGGTGTCGAGAGAGCCGCGGACGATCCGGTACCGGACACCCGGCAGGTCCTTCACACGACCGCCGCGCACGAGCACGATGGAGTGCTCCTGGAGGTTGTGTCCGATACCGGGGATGTAGGCCGTGACCTCGATCCCGCTGCTCAAGCGCACACGGGCGACCTTGCGCAGGGCGGAGTTCGGCTTCTTCGGCGTAGTGGTGTAGACACGCGTGCACACACCACGACGCTGCGGACTCCCCTTCAGCGCCGGGGTCTTGTTCTTTGCGACCTTGTCCTGTCGGCCCTTGCGGACCAGCTGCTGGATGGTGGGCACCGCGTCTCCGTCTTTCTCGTGACCTACGCCGGTTCTTCTTAGCCGATGTGTCCTGTGACCTGCTGGACTTCCCGTCCTCCCCTACCCCCGCACCCGGGCGTGTCGCGCTCTACCCCAAGCATGGCGGAATCCGGATAACGTCCGACCCTGCGGTCGTTTCGCTGGGAGGAGGTGTCACGCTCCGCGCTCTGCACTGTCCGGCGAAAGCCGTTCGCAGAGTGCGCACGTGCTGACCCGTCGACTCACGGGCACGAATTTACAGAGTACCGAAGGCTCTGTAGCAGGTCAAAATGACGACCGCCAGCTTCGGTACTCCTGATTCCGCAGCCTCATGCTGTCGTAGGTCTTCCTCTAGTGTACGGGCTCTCAGGAGTGCTCGTGCGGAATAATCCCCATCAGGTCCGGGACTTCCCGCCACTGTCCGCGCGGCGCGCCCGCGGATGTGGCCGAAGACACCGGTGCCCGGTGCGGTCGCGGCCGCACCGGGCACCGGAGCCTCCTTTGCAGGCACCCGCGGCGGGTGCCTGCGGAGCGGCGTCAGGAGAGCACGAACACCCCCACGTAGACCGCGACCTCCACCAGCAGCAGCCCGATGCCGGCCCAGGCCAGGATCGTGCCCAGCCGGACCAGGTTCAGTCCTTCGAGCTCACCCTGCGAGCGGCGGATCGCGCGCCGCGCCCGCGAGCCCGTCATCAGGGCCGCAACGGCGGTGAACAGACCGATCACCGGCACCAGCGCGGCGATGCCCAGCCACAGGGTGGCCGACGCCTCCGGCGCGGTGTCGGGCCAGTGGTCGATGTTGTCGTAGCCGGGGTAGGGGTCGCCGGCCGCGCCGCCGAGCGGGCGGTCGAAGCCGGGGAACTCCTGCCTTATCGGATCGCGGGAGTCGCGGGGCGCCCGGCCGCTCCGGTCGTCCTCGCCGTAGGCGCCGGGGTCGGTGCCGTAGTCCTCGGGCCGCATGCCCTCGGAGCCGCCCGGGCCGTAGGGCGGGGTGCCGTACCCCTCGCCGCCGGGACCGTAGCCGCCGCCGTAGCCCTCCGGCGGCGCGCCTCCGTAGCCGCCCGAGCCGTAGGGCGAGGTGCCGTACCCCTCGCCGTAGGGGTCCGCATCCTGTGTGGGTCCGGAGCCGTACCCGCCGGCGTCCGCCGCGTACGCGCCGAGGTCCATGGCGGCGGTCTCCGGGCCTTCGGGCCCCGCACCGCCCGGCCGCCCGTAGTCGGCGGGCGGCGCGCCCGCGGTGGACAGGCCCTCGTAGGCGGAACCGTCCCCTCCGGAGAAGGCGTCCCCGCGCGGCGGCTCGCCGCCGCGCCGGTCGGCGTACTCCGGGTAGGAATCGGCGACGGAGCCGGGGCCGTCCTGGCCGCCGGGCCGGTGGTCCGGGCCGGGCGCCTGGGTGTAGGAGTCGTACCCGATGCCGCCTTCGGGGCCGGGGCCGTACTCCGGTGCGGGCCCGCCCGCGGCCTCGCCGCGGCCGTACCCGAAGTCGGCTTCGCGCCCGTAGCCGCCGTACTGCCCGTAGTCGGCTTCGCGTCCGTACTCGCCGGACCGCGCGTCGCCGTACCGCTCCTCATAGCCGGGCCGACCGTGGCGGTCGTGGTGGCCTTCGCCGTACTCGTCGAATCCGCCGTGCGGACCCCCGACGCCGGCGTCGGCGGGACCGCCGCCGCGCAGGTCCGGCCCGAGCTCGTCGCCGGCGGGGAAGTCGCCGCCGCCGCGCAGGTCCGGCCCGAGTTCGTCGCCGGAGGCGGGCACCGCCCCGGTGTGCGGCCCGTCTTCGCCCCCGGCCGCGGTGCCCGGCGCGAAGGGCTCCCCCGCGTAGGGGGCGCCGCGGGCCGGCTCGCCGCCGCGGGCGCGCGCCTGCTGAGCCGCGATCGCCGACAGCGGGTCGTCGCCGAGACCGGAGCCCGGCCCCGCTGCGGATGCGCTGCCCGGCCCGGGCGCCGGCGGTTCACCCGAGCCGCCCTCGTCCCGCGACTGCGGGAACCGGGTCGTCTGGTCCGGCGAGCCCTCGCGGCGCCGGCGCTGCGCCTCGTCGACGGCCTGGCGGACCTCGTCCGGCAGCCGGGTGTCGTCGCGGCTGAACGCCCAGGTGTTGCCGCTGCCTGTACCCAGGCCGCCGTCGGGACCGCCGGAGGGGCCCTCCGCTGGGCCGCGGCCGGGCTCCGGCCGCCCGGAGCCGGCTTCCGGCCCGAATCCGGGCTCGGACGCAGCGGGGGTCCACTCGGGCGGGGAAGCCCCGGGCTCGGACGGAGCGGGGGTCCACTCCGAGGGGGTCGGGCCGGGCTCGCCGCGGGAGGGGTCCGACCAGGAGTACGCCGACCGCGAGGACGGGTCGTCCTCCATCTGGATCCGGTGGGAGTAGGGGCGGGACAGCTCGTCGTCGTAGCCGCTGGCGGGGTCCGGCTCGGCGCCGGGCCGCGCCGCGGGGTCGTTTCCGGCCGACCCGCCGCGCGGCGGGTCGAGCGGGTCCGCGTTCGCGGCGTCCCAGCGGGGCAGCGGCCCGGACTCGGGGTCGAGCCGGTACGCGGCGCCGGAGGCGAAGCGCCGGGGCTCGCCTGCGGCACCGCCGGGCTCGGCCGGGCCGGGGAAGTCTGTTCCATAGGAGGAGGGGCGCTCGTCCTGATGCGGGTGGTCGGTGCCGGGGCGCTCCCACCGCGGCTCCTCGCCGCTGCGCGGGTCGCGCCGGTCGCCGTACGCGGAGTGGTCGCCGTAGGACGCCTCGCCGTACGGCGCGCCGCCGCCCGCCGCACCGAGCGCGGGGTCCGCCGGCCAGGGTGCGCCCGCCGACCGGGCGCCCGCGTGCGGTTCGGCCTCCGGCGCGCCGAACCGGTCGGCAGCGCCGCGGAAGTCGTCGGAGGCGTGTTCGGAGGGACCGAACCGCTCGGCAGCGCCGCGGAAGTCGTCGGGGGCCTGTTCGGAGGGACCGAACCGCTCGGGCTCGCGCTGCTCGCCGAACGAGGCGCGGTCCCAGGACCCGGTCGCACCCGCACCCGCGCCCGCGCCCGCGCCCGCGCCCGCGCCGTAGGACCCGCCGGCCGGCCACTGCGGCTCCGCCGGGCCCGCGGTCTCGGCGCGGCCGTAGGGGCCGGGCGCCTCGCGGGCGGCCGGGCCGCCCGGCTCGCCGAAGGGGGCAGGGGCGCCCCCCGGCTGCCGGCCGGCGCCCTCCCGCTCGTCCCGCGCCGCGGGCGCGGGATCCCCGCCGGGCCGCGGAGCGGTCCCGGAGCCGCGGTGATCGGTCGGGCGGGCCGGATCGGCCGTGTTCTCCACATCCCTCGCGGAGAACGGCTCGGTATCGGGTCCGGAGTCGGCTTCGCCCGGTTCCGGGCGGCCGCCGAGGCCGGGACCGGCCTGCATACGACCGGAGCCCGGGTACTGCCGGGACTCGTCGGCGGAGGGACCTGCGTACGCGGCGCCGGGGGCGCTCGGACGGTGGTCGTCGCGCGATGAGCGCACCGTCGACCCGAATCCGGGGTAGCCGCCGGTGCCTTCAAGGGCGCTCAGCGGGGCGTCCTGGGAACCGGAGCCGGGGGCGTCGGGCAGCCGGTACCCCCCGACGGTGCCGGCTTCGCCGGTGCCGGCTCCCCTCGGTTCGGCGTAGCCCGACCGGGCCTGGTGCGCCGGCCCTCCCGTGCCGCCGCTGCCGGGCTCGCCGAAGGAACGGGGATCGCGGGTCGGGGCCGGCTCGGAGACCGGCCGATCCGCACCGGCGTTCGCGCCGCCCCCGGGCTCTGCGGACGCCGTGTACGGGCGGCTGAGCGGCGGCGGTTCCTGCCCGGGAGCCGCGCCGCGCGGGTCGTCGCCGGGCAGCCCGAGGTCGCCCAGCGCCGAGGGATAGGGCTCGGCCATGCCGGGGCGCCCGCCGCCGACGCCCGGGTAGCCCCCGCTGTTGGGGAAGGCCGACCGCTGCCGGTCACCCTCGTGCGGGTGCCCGGCGTAGGGGTCCTGCGGGCGCGCCTGCGCGCGTCCGTCCTCGCCGGGCCGGGCCGCCTCGCCCTCCTCGGCGGCGCCGGCTTCCTGATAGGTCTCCTCGTACTGGGACTGCGTCCGGTGGCGGTCGCCGCTCGGCCTGAACCACGATCCCTCGGCGTCCCGGCGGGCACCGTGGTCACCATCGGGCGGCACGTACCGCTGTCCCCCGTTGTCCGTCACTGTCTTCGATCTCCCGACCGCGCCTAGGCGCTGCTCTCCCCATCGATAACCGAGTATGCCGAGCCGCAACGACGAACGGCGGTAGCCCACCCGGTAAACGGGTGGACCACCGCCGCCGCTCGTTCTACCAAGCGAATTCGCCGATCGACTCTTCAGGTCACCTGTTGTAGGGCCCGAAGTCGTACTCCTCCAGCGGCACGGCCTCTCCCGAACCCTGCCCGAAGGTGTACTCGCTGGGCTCCTCGTAGCCCGACACCGAATACATCGACGCCTTCGCCTCCTCGGTCGGCTCGACCCGGACGTTGCGGTACTGCGGCAAGCCGGTACCGGCCGGGATGAGCTTACCGATGATGACGTTCTCCTTGAGGCCCACCAGCGGGTCGCTCTTGCCGTGGATGGCGTTCTCGGTGAGAACCCGGGTGGTCTCCTGGAACGACGCCGCCGACAGCCACGACTCCGTGGCCAGCGACGCCTTGGTGATGCCGAGCAGCACCGGGCGGCCGGCCGCGGGCTGACCGCCTTCGGCCACGACGCGGCGGTTGATGGACTCGAACTTGGGCCGCTCGACCATCTCGCCGGGCAGCAGCTCGGAGTCGCCGGACTCCAGGATGTTCACCCGCTTGAGCATCTGCCGCACGATGATCTCGATGTGCTTGTCGTGGATCGAGACGCCCTGCGACTTGTAGACCTCCTGCACCTCCGACACCAGGTGCTGCTGCACGGCCCGCGGGCCCTGGATGCGCAGCACCTCGTGCGGGTTGATGGCGCCCTGGATGAGCTGCTGGCCGACGGCGACGTGGTCGCCCTCGCCCACCAGCAGCTGGGCGCGCATGGGCACCGGGTAGGAGATCTCGTCGGACCCGTCGTCGGGCACGAGGATGATCTTCCGGCTCTTCTCGGTGTCCTCGATGCGGATGCGGCCTTCGAGTTCGCTGATCGGGGCCACACCCTTGGGGATGCGGGCCTCGAACAGCTCGGTCACACGCGGCAGGCCGTGGGTGATGTCCTTGCCGGCCGAACCGCCCATGTGGAAGGTCCGCATGGTCAGCTGGGTACCGGGCTCACCGATGGACTGCGCGGCGATGATGCCGATGGCCTCGCCGACGTCGACGGGCTTGCCCGTCGCCATCGAACGGCCGTAGCAGGTGCTGCACACGCCGATCTTGGCCTCGCAGGTGAGCGAGCTGCGCACGCGGACCCGCTCGACGCCGTTCTCGACCAGCTTGTCGATGATCGGCTCGGAGGTGTCGGTTCCGGCCGGCACGACGACCTTGCCGTCGACGACGACGTCCTCGGCGATGGTCCGGCCGAAGCCGGTGTTCTCGACGTTGTGCTTGCGCACCACGGTGCCCGCGGCGTTCTCCTCGCCGAACTCGTGCCACAGCGAGCGGTCCGTCTGGCAGTCGACCTCGCGCACGATGACGTCCTGGGCGACGTCGACCAGGCGCCGGGTCAGGTACCCGGAGTCGGCCGTACGCAGCGCGGTGTCGGCCAGTCCCTTGCGCTGTCCGTGCGTGGAGATGAAGTACTCCAGCACCGACAGGCCCTCGCGGTAGGAGGACTTGATCGGACGCGGGATGGTCTCGCCGCGCGTGTTGGAGACCAGGCCGCGGATGCCCGCGATCTGGCGCACCTGCATCGGGTTGCCTCGGGCGCCGGAGTTCACCATCATCCACACCGGGTTGTCGGCGGGAGCGTTGTCCTCCATGTCCTTGGCGACCTCGTTGGTGGCCTTGGTCCAGATCTCCGTGAGCTCCTGGCGGCGCTCGTCGTCGGTGATGAGACCGCGGTCGAACTCGCGCTGGATCTTGTCGGCCTGGCGCTCGTGGCCCTCCAGGATCTCCGTCTTGCGCGGCGGCGCGAGCACGTCGGAGATCCCGATGGTCAGGCCCGACCGGGTGGCCCAGTGGTACCCGGCGTCCTTGAACGCGTCCAGCGTGGACGCGACCTGGACCTTGGGGTAGTTCTCGGCCAGCTCGTTGACCAGGGAGGACACCTGCTTCTTGCCCACCTGGTAGTTCACGAACGGGTAGTCCGAGGGCGTGGTCTCGTTGAAGAGGTAGCGCCCCAGGGTCGTGTCGAGCGTGTAGGGCTCGCCGGGCTCGTGGGCCTCGGGCTCGACCCACTCGCGCGGCGGCGGCACATCGCCGTCAACACGCAGCTTGATCGGCGCCTGAAGGTCGAGCTCGCCCAGGTCGTAGGCCATGATGGCCTCCGCCGGGGTGCGGTACGCCCGGCCGGCTCCCTGGCCGTCCTCCTTGAGGGTGGTCAGGTAGTACAGCCCGATGATCATGTCCTGGGTGGGCATGGTCACCGGCTTGCCGTCGGACGGCTTGAGGATGTTGTTGCTGGCCAGCATCAGCAGCCGCGCCTCGGCCTGGGCCTCGGCGGACAGCGGCAGGTGGACCGCCATCTGGTCGCCGTCGAAGTCGGCGTTGAAGGCGGTGCACACCAGCGGGTGGATCTGGATGGCCTTGCCCTCGACCAGCTGCGGCTCGAAGGCCTGGATCCCCAGGCGGTGCAGCGTCGGCGCGCGGTTGAGCAGCACCGGGTGCTCGGTGATGACCTCTTCGAGGACGTCCCAGACCACCGGGCGGGACCGCTCGACCATGCGCTTGGCGCTCTTGATGTTCTGCGCGTGGTTCAGGTCGACCAGGCGCTTCATCACGAACGGCTTGAACAGCTCCAGGGCCATCTGCTTGGGCAGGCCGCACTGGTGCAGCTTGAGCTGCGGGCCGACCACGATGACCGAGCGGCCGGAGTAGTCGACGCGCTTGCCCAGCAGGTTCTGCCGGAAGCGGCCCTGCTTGCCCTTGAGCATGTCGGACAGCGACTTCAGCGGACGGTTGCCCGGCCCGGTGACCGGGCGGCCGCGGCGGCCGTTGTCGAACAGCGCGTCGACGGCCTCCTGCAGCATCCGCTTCTCGTTGTTGACGATGATCTCGGGCGCGCCGAGGTCCAGCAGCCGCTTGAGGCGGTTGTTGCGGTTGATGACCCGGCGGTACAGGTCGTTCAGGTCCGAGGTGGCGAACCGGCCGCCGTCGAGCTGCACCATCGGGCGCAGGTCCGGCGGGATGACCGGGATGCAGTCAAGCACCATGCCCATGGGGCTGTTGCGGGTGTTGAGGAACGCCGAGACGACCTTGAGGCGCTTGAGGGCACGCGCCTTCTTCTGGCCCTTGCCGCTGCGGATGGTCTCGCGCAGCCGCTCGGCCTCGGCGTCGAGGTCGAAGTTGGCCAGCCGCTCCTGGATCGCCTGAGCGCCCATGCCGCCGCGGAAGTACTTGCCGAAGCGGTCCCGCATCTCGCGGTAGAGCATCTCGTCGCCCTCGAGGTCCTGCACCTTGAGGTTCTTGAAGCGGTTCCAGACCTCTTCGAGCCGGTCGATCTCGCGCTGGACCCGGTCGCGGATCTGGCGCATCTCGCGCTCGGCCGACTCGCGGACCTTGCGCCGCGCGTCGCCCTTGGCGCCCTGCTCCTCCAGCTCGGCGAGGTCGTTCTCGAGCTTCTTGTGGCGCTCCTCGACGGCGGAGTCGCGGCGCTGCTCCAGGTGCTGGCGCTCCACCGAGATGCGGGCCTCCAGCGACTGCAGGTCGCGCTCGCGGGCCTCGGTGTCGACCCAGGTGACCATGTAGGCGGCGAAGTAGATGATCTTCTCGAGATCCTTCGGCGCCAGGTCGAGCAGGTAGCCCAAGCGGCTGGGAACACCCTTGAAGTACCAGATGTGGGTCACCGGGGCGGCGAGCTCGATGTGGCCCATGCGCTCACGCCGGACCTTGGCCCGGGTGACCTCCACACCGCAGCGCTCGCAGATGATGCCCTTGAACCGGACGCGCTTGTACTTGCCGCAGTAGCACTCCCAGTCGCGGGTCGGACCGAAGATCTTCTCGCAGAAGAGCCCGTCCTTTTCCGGCTTAAGGGTCCGGTAGTTGATGGTTTCCGGCTTCTTGACCTCGCCGTGCGACCACTGTCGGATCTCGTCGGCGGTGGCGAGGCCAATCCGGAGCTCGTCGAAGAAGTTGACGTCGAGCACTTAATTCGTCCCCTGCTCTTGAAGATCGCGGAAGTTAGACCTCTTCGACACTGCTCGGCTCGCGCCGGCCAAGGTCGATTCCCAGTTCCTCCGCTGCCCGGAAGACGTCCTCATCGGTATCCCGCATCTCGATCGACATACCGTCGCTGGACAGCACCTCCACATTCAGACAGAGCGACTGCATCTCCTTGATGAGCACCTTGAAGGATTCGGGGATGCCCGGCTCGGGGATGTTCTCGCCCTTGACGATCGCCTCGTAGACCTTCACGCGGCCCAGGACGTCGTCGGACTTGATCGTCAGCAGCTCCTGCAGCGCGTAGGCGGCGCCGTAGGCCTCCAGGGCCCAGACCTCCATCTCGCCGAAGCGCTGGCCCCCGAACTGCGCCTTACCGCCCAGCGGCTGCTGGGTGATCATCGAGTACGGCCCGGTGGAGCGTGCGTGGATCTTGTCGTCGACCAGGTGGTGCAGCTTGAGGAAGTAGGTGTAGCCCACCGCGATCGGTTCGGCGAACGGCTCGCCGGTGCGGCCGTCGTACAGCTGCGCCTTGCCGTGCTCGTCGACCAGCCGGACTCCGTCCTCGTTGGGGAGGCTGGAGGCCAGCAGACCGCCGATCTCGTCCTCGCGCAGACCGTCGAAGACCGGGGTGGCCACCTTCGTTCCGGGTGTGATGTCGGCGGCGCCGATCTCGTGCATCGCCTGCTTCCAGGCCTCGTCGTCGCCGTCGACCTTCCAGCCGTTCTTCGCCAGCCAGCCCAGGTGGATCTCCAGGACCTGCCCGACGTTCATCCGGCCGGGCACGCCCAGCGGGTTGAGAACGATGTCGACAGGGGTGCCGTCCTCCATGAACGGCATGTCCTCCTGCGGCAGGATCTTGGCGATGACACCCTTGTTGCCGTGGCGGCCGGCGAGCTTGTCGCCGTCGGTGATCTTGCGCTTCTGCGCGACGTAGACGCGCACCAGCTCATTGACGCCGGGCGGGAGCTCGTCGCCCTCCTCGCGGCTGAAGACGCGAACGCCGATGACCTTGCCGGACTCGCCGTGGGGCACCTTCAGCGAGGTGTCGCGGACCTCGCGCGCCTTCTCGCCGAAGATCGCGCGAAGCAGGCGCTCCTCGGGGGTCAGCTCGGTCTCGCCCTTGGGCGTGACCTTGCCGACGAGGATGTCGCCGTCGATGACCTCGGCGCCGATGCGGATGATCCCGCGGTCGTCGAGGTCGGCCAGGACCTCCTCGCTGACGTTGGGGATCTCGCGGGTGATCTCCTCGGGGCCCAGCTTGGTGTCGCGGGCGTCGACCTCGTGCTCCTCGATGTGGATCGAGGAGAGCACGTCGTCCTGGACCAGGCGCTGGGAGAGGACGATGGCGTCCTCGTAGTTGTGGCCCTCCCAGGACATGTACGCCACGAGCAGGTTGCGGCCCAGCGACATCTCGCCGTGGTCGGTGGACGGGCCGTCGGCGAGCACCTGGGTCTCCTCGACCCGCTGGCCCTCCTCGACGATCGGGCGCTGGTTGAAGCACGTGCCCTGGTTGCTGCGGCGGAACTTGCCGAGCCGGTAGGTCTTGCGCGTGCCGTCGTCGGCCATCACGGTGACGTAGTCGGCCGTGACGTCCTCGACCACGCCCGCCTTCTCGGCGAGGACGACCTCGCCGGCGTCGGTGGCCGCCCGGTACTCCATGCCGGTGCCCACGATCGGCGACTCGGCGCGCAGCAGCGGCACCGCCTGGCGCTGCATGTTGGAGCCCATCAGCGCGCGGTTGGCGTCGTCGTGCTCCAGGAAGGGGATCATGGCGGTGGCGACCGACACCATCTGGCGCGGCGACACGTCCATGTACTCGACCTCGTCGACCGTGACGGCCTCGAACTCCCCGCCCTTCCGGCGGACCAGCACGCGGTCGTCGAGGAAGTTGCCCTCGGCGTCCACAGGCGTGTTCGCCTGGGCGATGACGTAGCGGTCCTCCTCGTCGGCGGTGAGGTAGAAGACCTCGTCGGTCAGCTTGTTGTCGACGACCTTGCGGTAGGGGGTCTCGACGAAGCCGAAGGAGTTGACGCGGCCGTAGCCCGCCAGCGAACCCATCAGGCCGATGTTGGGACCCTCAGGGGTCTCGATCGGGCACATGCGGCCGTAGTGCGACGGGTGCACGTCGCGCACCTCGAAGCCGGCGCGCTCGCGCGACAGACCGCCCGGACCCAGCGCGTTGAGCCGCCGCTTGTGGGTCAGCCCCGCCAGGGGGTTGGTCTGGTCCATGAACTGGGACAACTGGCTGGTGCCGAAGAACTCCTTGATGGAGGCGACGACCGGCCGGATGTTGATCAGGGTCTGCGGCGTGATCGCCTCGACGTCCTGGGTGGTCATCCGCTCGCGGACGACGCGCTCCATGCGGGCCAGCCCCAGGCGCACCTGGTTCTGGATGAGCTCGCCGACGGTACGCAGGCGGCGGTTGCCGAAGTGGTCGATGTCGTCGGTCTCGATCGGGCGGGCGCCCTGGCTGGTCTCCAGCTCCTCCTCGCCGGCGTGCAGCCGCACGAGGTAGTCGATCGTGGCGACGATGTCGTCTTCGGTGAGCGTGCCCTGCGTGAACTCGGTGTCGAGGCCGAGCTTCTTGTTGATCTTGTACCGGCCGACCTTGGCGAGGTCGTAGCGCTTGGGATTGAAGTAGAGGTTCTCCAGCAGCGCCTGGGCGGACTCCTTCGTCGGCGGCTCGCCCGGGCGGAGCTTGCGGTAGATGTCCAGGAGCGCGTCGTCGGTACCCGCGGTGGGGTCCTTCTCCAGCGTGTTGCGGATCGACTCGTAGGAGCCGAAGCGCTCCAGGATCTGGTCGGTGGTCCAGCCCAGCGCCTTGAGCAGCACGGTGACGCCCTGCTTGCGCTTGCGGTCGATGCGGACGCCCACGAAGTCGCGCTTGTCGACCTCGAACTCCAGCCAGGCGCCGCGCGACGGGATGACCTTGCAGCCGTAGAGGTCCTTGTCGGAGGTCTTGTCGACCTGGCGGTCGAAGTACACGCCAGGCGAACGGACGAGCTGCGACACCACGACGCGCTCGGTGCCGTTGATGATGAACGTGCCCTTCGCGGTCATGAGCGGGAAGTCGCCCATGAAGACCGTCTGGCTCTTGATCTCACCGGTGTCGTTGTTGATGAACTCCGCCGTGACGAACATCGGGGCGGAGTAGGTCATGTCCTTGTCCTTGCACTCCTCTTCGGAGTACTTGGGCGGCTCGAACCGGTGGTCGCGGAACGAGAGCGACATGGTCCCGGAGAAGTCCTCGATGGGACTGATCTCCTCGAAGATCTCTTCGAGACCGGACTGCTCCGGAACGTCCTTGCGGCCGGCGTTACGAGCCGCCTCGACTCGGGTACTCCACTTCTCGTTACCGAGCAGCCAGTCGAACGACTCGGTCTGCAGGGCCAGGAGGTTCGGGACTTCGAGTGGCTCCCGAATACGGGCGAAGGAAACGCGGTTCGGACCAAGGTCGTTAGCGGAGGCGTTGCGCGAGGCTGCCAACAGGGGTCCTTCCGAAGGCTTGTGGCGGTTGATGCGCGCGCACGCCGGACGATCCGGAATGTCTGGCCGAGACCCGCCGACGGACATCGGGCGGGAGCTCTAAGTGGAGAACGTACGGTGGGGTCCGGGAACACCGAGGGAGCCTCGGAATCCGGCCGCGGAGCACGGACACCGGCACACGGATCGTCAATGGGCAGCGCAAAAGGGCAGTGTAGCCGAATACTACACCGCTGTCCAACCGCACCCCCCGAAGTCAGTCACGACACCACGCAGCATCGCCCCAACAGGCGGATCCGTCAAGCCCGGGCGGCGCCGTGCGCGCGGTTCGGTGCCCGTGAGAGGCCCCACAGGAAATTCGGGGTGTGAGGCGCCGGACATGCGGGAACGTATCTTCTTTCCCGGAGCCGCCCCCACGCCCCTCCGCTACCGCGCCGGTGCCGCCGCGCGCGGGCGCGCACACCGCGTGTGACACCCGACCACCTCTTCGCACCCCTCGCCCGGCCGCGTCGCGCACCGCTTTCGAGCATGTTCCGGGCATCATCGAATCCCGGTTTCGGCCATGGTCCCATGAGCCCGGCCGTCCGCGGCACCGCCCCGTCCGCGGGCGGCCGCGGCCTCGCCGCGCCGCATCGGGCGGCCCCGTCCACGGGGCCGCAGGGGCCCGCCGCATCGAGGCGGCTTCCGCGCCGCAGGCGCACCGGAGGCCCGGTGCGCCGGGCCCCGACGCGAAAAGGGCGGCCGCCCCGCGGGGCGGCCGCCCTGATGCGCAGACCCGCCGGGCCGCGCGCACGCGGCAGGCGGTCGCACGCCCGGTCCTACTTGAGCGTGACGGTGGCGCCGGCGCCTTCCAGGGCCTCCTTGGCCTTGTCGGCGTTGTCCTTGCTGACGCCCTCCATCAGCGGCTTCGGGGCGTTGTCGACCAGGTCCTTGGCCTCCTTGAGGCCGAGGCTCGTCAGCCCGCGGACCTCCTTGATGACCTGGATCTTCTTGTCGCCGGCGGACTCGAGGACGACGTCGAACTCCGACTGCTCCTCGACCTCTTCCTCGGGGGCACCGGCACCCGGGGCGGCGACGACGGCGGCGGCCGGAGCGGCGGCCTCGACGTCGAACTTGTCCTCGAACAGCTTGACGAACTCCGACAGCTCCAGGAGGGTCATCTCCTCGAAGGCGCTAAGGAGCTCTTCGTTGCTGAGCTTCGCCATAATGCGGTCTCTCTTTCCTCTACCGACACGCGCCCTGCGGCCGTGCCAAGCCTGATACCGGCGCGGGTACGCCGGCGGGGGTCGTCGCTAGCTCTCCGCGCCCTCATCGGAACGCTTGTCGTGCAGCGCCTTGGCCAGTCGCGCCGTCTTGAGCGGCAGCGCCTGGAACACCGCTGCGGCCTGGCCCTGCTTGGCCTTCAGGACGCCGGCCATCTTGGAGAGCAGCACCTCGCGGGACTCGAGGTCGGCCATCTTGGTGATCTGCTCGGGGCTCATCGCCTTGCCGTCGATGACGCCGCCCTTGATCACCAGCGGCGCGTTCGCCTTCGCGAAGTCACGCAGACCCTTGGCGGCCTCGACGACGTCCCCGCGGACGAAGGCGATGGCCGAGGGGCCCTCGAACAGGTCCAGGACCTGCTCGTCCAGACCGGCCTCGGTGGCCGCGATCTTGCTCAGCGTGTTCTTGACGATACGGAAACGCGCGTTCTGGCCGAGGCTGCGGCGCAGTTGAGTAACCTGCGCCACGCTGAGCCCCCGGTATTCGGTCAGCACTGCGCCCTGCGAGCTCTCGAATTCCTCTTTGAGCTCGGCGACCGCGGCTGCCTTGTCCGGCCTCGCCATGGGACTCCTTCCAACTGTGAACGCCGGTCCGAAGCAAAGGTCCTGGCGGTGGGAAGGCGAGAGGCGCATGAAAAAAGCCCCGGCGCAGGGGCACGGGGCGCGACGGGGAAAAACGCCGTCGCTCTCGGTACACCTGCGCGGGCCGCCCATTCGCATGGGACCTTAGGCCACCCTCGGGGTGGCGACCGGCGGTCTTCGGCGTCTACCAGTCTAACCGACGCCCGGGAGTGCTGCCGCCGCCGTCCGCCGGTCCGGGCCCTCGCCGGCCCGCGCGGCGGACGGCCGCGCCCACCGCGCCCCGGGGATGGGGCCTCGTGATCCGGCGGCCCGCCCGCGGCCTGCACACGAGAACGGCGCCCCGGCTCCTCGCGGGAGCCGGGGCGCCGTCGCGCTGCCGTCACACGGTCCGCCGTCAGGCGGCGGCGGGCCGGGTGATGTTGGGGTCGACCGGGATGCCCGGGCCCATGGTGGTGGTCATGGTCGCCTTCTTGAGGTAGCGCCCCTTGGCGGCGGAAGGCTTGAGCCGGATCACCTCGTCCAGCGCGGCGCCGTAGTTCTCCACCAGCTGCGCCTCGTCGAAGGAGAGCTTGCCGATGATGAAGTGCAGGTTGCCGTGCCGGTCGACGCGGAACTCGATCTTGCCGCCCTTGATCTCGGTGACGGCCTTGACGACGTCGGGCGTGACGGTGCCGGTCTTGGGGTTGGGCATCATGCCGCGGGGGCCGAGCACCCGGCCCAGGCGGCCGACCTTGCCCATCAGGTCGGGCGTTGCCACGACGGCGTCGAAGTCGAGGAAGCCCTTCTGGATCGCCTCGACGAGGTCGTCGTCGCCGACGTAGTCGGCGCCGGCCTCGCGGGCCTGCTCGGCGCGGTCACCGGTGGCGAAGACCAGGACCCGGGCGGTCTTGCCGGTGCCGTGCGGCAGGTTCACGGTGCCGCGGACCATCTGGTCGGCCTTGCGCGGGTCGACGCCCAGGCGCAGGGCGACCTCCACGGTGGGGTCGAACTTGACCACGGCGGTCTGCTTGGCCAGCTTTACGGCCTCCAGGGGCGCGTAGAGCTTGTCGCGGTCGACCAGCTGGCTGGCCTTGCGGTGGTTCTTGCTGCGCTTCACTGCTTCTCCAAATCGAGAGGTGTGGTAGGGGCCAGCGCTGGGCCCTGCCACGGGTTGCCTGTCGGCTCGTGGTCCGGCCGTCCGCCTACTTGATCCGGATGCCCATGGAGCGGGCGGTGCCGGCGACGATCTTGGACGCGACGTCCAGGTCGTCGGTGTTGAGGTCGGGCAGCTTGGTCTGCGCGATCTCGCGGATCTGGTCCTCGCTCACCGAACCGGCCGTCTTGCGGCTGGGGTCGTTGCTGCCCTTGTCGAGGCCGGCGGCCTTGAGGATCAGCTTGGGCGCCGGCGGCGTCTTGGTGATGAAGGTGAACGAGCGGTCCTCGTAGATGGTGATCTCTACGGGGATGACGCTCCCGCGCTGGGCTTCCGTGGCAGCGTTGTACTGCTTGCAGAAGTCCATGATGTTGACGCCGTGCGGACCGAGCGCGGTACCGACGGGCGGCGCCGGGGTGGCCTGGCCCGCGGGGAGCTGGACCTTAACCAGCGCGGCGATCTTCTTCTTCGGAGGCATTTCGGGTCCTTTGCCTGATCTGCTGTGTGTCGTGGATCCCGGACGGTCGGCCCGCGGGCCTGACCGCAGCGCGGAGGCTTCGCGTCCGCGGTGGTGGCCACACCTGCGCGGGATCCGCGCTCAGGCGTGGGACGCCCCAGGCGCACGGGCGCGGAGGGGCGCGACGGGTCCGCCCGTCCAAGGGCGAACCCGTCAAGTCTACGCGCCGCCGGGCACCGGTGGCGCGGCGACCGCTGGGCGGGGACTCCCCGAGGGGGCCCTAGATCTTGGAGACCTGGTTGAAACCGAGCTCGACCGGGGTCTCGCGGCCGAAGATCGAGACCAGCACCTTGAGCTTCTGGGTATCGGCGTTGATCTCGCTCACCGTGGCGGGCAGGGTCGCGAACGGACCCTCCATCACGGTGACGGACTCCCCGACCTCGTAGGCGACGTCGGAGCGCGGCTCGGCCTTCTCCTTCGCCGGCTGCTCGGGCTGCTCCTCGGGCTCGGGCGCGAGGAGGTCGGCGACCTCCTGCAGGCTCAGGGGAGCGGGCTTGTTCGACAGGCCGACGAACCCGGTCACACCGGGGGTGTTGCGGATGGCCGCCCAGGACTCGTCGGTGAGCTCCAGGCGCACCAGCACGTAGCCGGGCAGCACCTTCTCGGTGACCTGCTGCCGCTTGCCGCTCTTGACCTCGGTGACCTCCTGGGTGGGCACCTCGACCTGGAAGATGTACTCCTCCATGTTCAGCGACTGGGTGCGGCTCTCGACGTTGGCCTTGACGCGGTTCTCGTAGCCGGCGTAGGTGTGCACCACGTACCAGTCGCCGGGGAGCAGCAGCAGCTCCTGCTTGAACTCCTCGACGGGGTCGACGCGGGGGGCGGCGGGCTCGTCGGCCTCGTCCTCCGCAAGAGACTCGTCGGCCTCCTCTCCGCCCTCGGCCTCGGAGGCTTCCCCGGCGCCTGCCGCGTCGCCGCCCTCGGCCTGCTCGGCTCGGGCCTCGTCGTCGGCGCCGCCCTGCTCGGACTCGGCCGCGAACGCGGCCTCGTCGGCGGGGTCGATGTACTCGGCGCGCTGACCGGCCTCTTCCTCCGACGACCCGTCCCGCTCCTCAATAGGGAGATCGCCGGGGCTCAGTGGGGACTCGGACACGGCTGCTCTTTCTCTCGTCGGTTGCGCGCTGGACGGCGCGCTTCGATAGCGCCGTCGCCGGTTACTGCCAGCTTAGGGGCTAGTCGGACGCTTCGCGGCCATGCTTCGCCGACCGCGCGCGCCGTTACTGGCCGGGGGTCCCGGTCCCCGCACCCGCGCCGCCGCCGGCGTCGGGGGTGAACTGGCCGTAGAGCCATGTGACGGCCTCGCCGAATCCGAAGTCGAGCAGCGAGACGTAACCGACCATGATGAGCACGAACACGATCACGACGATCGTGTAGGTGATGAGCTCGCGCCGCGTGGGCCAGCGAACCTTGCGGAGTTCACCGACGACCTGCTTGGTGAAGGTCACCGGACCGGTACGACGCTTGGGCTTCTCCGGCTTGGCGTCCGCGTCAGTCTGTGTCACCTGTAGGTCCTTAGGAGTCGACGGTTCGGCTGGACTGTTCCGGCGGAACTGCCTCGATCGAGGACGCCAACCGCGCCGAGCGCGGTGCGCCGTGCCTCGCCCAAGTGTCCTTTGCAGGGCAGGAGGGACTCGAACCCCCAACCGCCGGTTTTGGAGACCGGTGCTCTTCCAATTGAGCCACTGCCCTTCAGCGGATACCGCGGCACCCACAATAACCGTGGTTCGGAGTGCCCGTGTACCGAGTACAGCACTCGGCGCCCGGTGTCCGGACCATCGGTTGCACGAGTGTATGCCCAATCGCGTTGCGGAACCAACCCGAATCCGCGGAGGAGGGGCCTCCAAGGACGTCCGGGACCCGCCGCAGCACGAGGTCCGCACCCTCGCGCCCGGACGCTGAAAACGACTCGCCCGCGCGTGTAAGCATGGTGACATGACTGACCGACCTCGCATCTCCGCACGTATCGGCGGCATCTCCGAGTCAGCGACGCTGGCGGTGGATGCCAAGGCAAAGGCAATGAAGGCCCAAGGGCGCCCCGTCATCGGGTTCGGCGCCGGCGAGCCCGACTTCCCGACTCCCGACTACATCGTCGAGGCCGCGGCGCAGGCCTGCCACGAGCCGCGGTTCCACCGCTACACCCCCGCGGGCGGGCTCCCCGAGCTCAAGGAGGCGATCGCGGCCAAGACCCTGCGCGACTCCGGCTACTCCGTCGAGCCCTCCCAGGTCCTGGTCACCAACGGCGGCAAGCAGGCCATCTACGAGGCCTTCGCCACACTGCTGGACCCGGGCGACGAGGCCCTGATCGTGGCGCCGTACTGGACGACCTACCCCGAGTCGGTCAAGCTGGCCGGCGGTGTGCCCCGCTACGTCGTCACCGACGAGTCCACCGGCTACCTCGCCTCGGTCGAGGACCTGGAGGCCGCCCGCACCGAGCGCACCAAGGTGCTCGTGTTCGTCTCGCCGTCCAACCCGACGGGCGCGGTGTATCCGCCCGAGCAGGTCCGCGCCGTCGGCCGGTGGGCCGCCGAGCACGGGCTGTGGGTGCTCACCGACGAGATCTACGAGCACCTGGTCTACGGCGACGCGACCTTCACCTCGCTGCCGGTCGAGGTGCCCGAGATCGCCGACCGCACCGTGGTCGTCAACGGCGTGGCCAAGACCTACGCGATGACGGGCTGGCGCGTGGGCTGGATCGCGGGGCCCGCGGACGTCGTCAAGGCGGCGGGCAACCTCCAGTCGCACGCCACCTCCAACGTCGCCAACGTCTCCCAGGCCGCCGCGCTCGCCGCGGTCTCCGGCGACCTGGCGGCCGTCGCCGAGATGCGCACGGCGTTCGACCGGCGCCGGCAGACCATCGTGCGCATGCTCAACGAGATCGACGGCGTGCTGTGCCCCGAGCCCGAGGGCGCGTTCTACGCCTACCCCTCGGTCAAGGGCCTCCTGGGCCGCGAGATCCGCGGGCGGCGGCCGCAGACCTCCGCCGAACTGGCCGAGGTCATCCTGGAGCAGGCCGAGGTCGCGGTGGTGCCGGGTGAGGCGTTCGGCACGCCGGGCTACCTGCGGCTGTCCTACGCGCTGGGCGACTCCGACCTCGCCGAGGGCGTCGGCCGCATCCAGAAGCTCATCGGCGAGTCCGCGTAGGGACCCGAGCGCCCCGGGGCGGTGCCGGAGGTTTTCGGGGGACCTCCGGCACCGCCCCGCCGTCTGAGGCACCCTTGGGACATGGAACGTCCCATCTCCCGACTCCCCAAGGCCCACCTGCACCAGCACTTCACCGGTTCGATGCGGCACGCGACGCTGATCGAGCTCGCCGAGCGCCACGGCGTCCACCTGCCGCAGTCGCTGGCCACGGACTGGCCGCCCCGGCTGCGTGCCACCGACGAGCGCGGATGGTTCCGGTTCCAGCGGCTCTACGACATCGCACGGTCGGTGCTGCGCACCCCCGAGGTGATGTACCGGCTGCTCAGCGAGACCGCCGAGGAGGAGCGGGCCGCCGGGTCGGGCTGGCTGGAGATCCAGGTGGATCCCAGCGGCTACGCCTCGCGCTTCGACGGCCTGACCTCCACGCTGGAGCTGGTGCTCGACGCCGCGCGCGCCGCCGAGCGCGAGAGCGGTGTGGGAATCGGGATCATGGTCGCGGCCAACCGCACCAAGCACCCCCTCGACGCCAAGGCGCTGGCCCGGCTGGCCGCCCAGTACGCGGGCCGCGGCGTGGTCTCCTTCGGCCTGAACAACGATGAGCGGCGGGGGCGCGCCCTGGACTTCGAGGGCGCCTTCCGCATCGCGCGGCGCGCCGGCCTGCTGTCGGCCCCGCACGGCGGGGAGCTGCTGGGGGCGCGCAGCGTGCGCGAGTGCCTGGACGAGCTGGCGGCCGACCGCGTCGGCCACGGCGTGGGCGCGACCGGCGACCCCTATCTGCTGGAGCGCATCGCCACCCAGGGCGTCACCTTGGAGGTCTGCCCCAGCTCCAACGTGGCGCTTGGGGTCTATGACGAGCTGGGCCGCGTCCCGCTGCGCCGGCTCTTCGACGCGGGCGCCCCCATCGCCCTGGGCGCCGACGACCCGCTGCTCTTCGGTCCGCGCCTGGCCGAGCAGTACCGCATCGCCCGCGAGGTGTTCGGATTCGACGACGGGGAGCTGGCCGAGCTGGCGCGGATGTCGATCCGCGGGTCCGCGGCCCCGGACGCGCTGAAGAAGGAGCTGCTGGCGGGGGTGGACACCTGGCTGACCACGCCGCCGGGAGCGGAGGAGGGCGCTTCGGCCGGCTGAGTCACCCGGCGACCGCACGCACGCCCTCGACGACCATGGCGCCGCCCGCGAGGAAGAACAGCAGAGCCGCACCGATCTGCACGGCCCGTTCGGGCAGCTTCTTGCCGAGGACGGCTGCCAGCGCGATGGCCAGCGCGTCGGCGACCACCATGCCGACGGTGGACCCGATCCACACCGGCAGCCAGTCGTAGTGGGTGCCGACGGTGATCGTGGCGAGCATGGTCTTGTCGCCGAGCTCGGCCGTGAAGAACACCACGGCCACGGTGATGAGCCCGGATCCGATCCTGCGGGAGGCCGCGCGCTCCTCGTCCTTGTCGGTCAGCTCGTCGCCGAGCAGGGTCCACACGCCGAACCCGACGAAGGCGATCCCCGCGGCGAGCGTGATCCAATCGGTCGGCAGGGCCAGTCCCACGACCTCGGCGATGAGGACGCTCAGCCCGTGCACCAGGAGGGTGGCGATCGTGATGCCCAGCAGCACGGTCGCGGCCCGGTAGCGGGTCGCCAGCGACATCGCGACCAGCTGGGTCTTGTCGCCCAATTCTGCGACGAACACCACAGCGGTACTGGCCGCGATCGCGAGCAGAAACTCCATGCGTCCTCCGTCGTCTGCGCCGGGCGGAAGCGAAAAAAGGCGCCTCGCCCCGGCCGTTCACCGCCGGGACGAAGGTCTCGTCCGCCCGCTCGCAACACAGGCCCGCGCGGCCGGGCAGATCGGCCCGGGCACCTGTGCCCGCGGCGGATCCGCCGGTGTGTCGACCGCGCGAATCGAGGACTACTCCCCTTCGATGTTTTCCACGGTAGCAGGGGAATTCGATTTCGCAATTCTTGGGAATGGCGTCCACCGGCGGAAAGAATGGCCAATACCGGAGTTGGGCGGGGCGAACATAAAAGGTGCTTAGGGCGGTTTTCCATTGCCGGCGCGAGGGTGGGTGGGCGGCCGGGCCCGCGGCCGACGGTTCGGGTGCCCGCCGGTAGCGGTCGCGACGGGGGCAGCAAAGGCAGCGGACGGCCCAGCCCACGACCATCAGTCCCGGTGCCCGCCGGTCACGCATCCAACGGAGCAGCAAAGGCAGCGGACGGCCCAGCCCACGACCATCGCTCCCGGTGCCCGCCGGTAGCGGTCGCGACGAGGCGGCAACGGCGACGGATGGCCGAGCCCGCGACCATCGGTCCCGGTGCCCGCCGGTTGGGCCGAGCAACGGGTACGGCGCCGGCGCTGGGCGGTCCAGCCCGCGCGCATCGGTCCCCGTGCCCGCCGATCACGCATCCAACGGGGGCAGCAACGGCGGCGGTGGGTAGCCAGGCCCGCGGCCATTGGTCCCGGTGCCCGCCGGTCGCGGTCACGACGAGGGCGGCGCCGGCGCCGGCGCTGGACGGTCCAGCCCGCGCGCATCGGTCCCCGTGCCCGCCGGTGGCGGTCGCGACGGCGGCGGTGAGGGCGTGAGGGGTTTTCGGCGCGGCTCTTCGCCCGCGCGGGCCGGACCAGAGCACCCCATGCCCGATT
>NZ_BAABIK010000026.1:0-84998 GCF_039542725.1 Streptomonospora halophila
GCGCCCTTCGCCATGCCCGCAGCCGGTTCGGGAAACTCCCATCAACGATCTAGCGGCGGCGGGCTTGGACGGTGTAGAACGCGGGCGAGCACGCGAGGAAGTCCGGGTGCGCCAGCAGGCGGCGCACCCGCTCCAGCTCCTCCTCGGTCATGCCGGCCTCCAGCAGCGCTCCGCGCAGGTGGCGGGTGTGGTGCGCCTGCAGGCGCGCGCCCGGCGACCCGGCGCACCACACCGACACGTGCGGCCGCGGGTCGACGTCGGCGAACCCCGCCCGGCGCAGCGCCGCAGCGGCGTGCGCGCCCCACGCGGGATCGGCCCCCGACGCCGTGAGCGCGCGGAGCTTGGCCCGCTGGAAGCGCGCGTACAGCCGTGCCCCCGCCGCGTCGGGCATCGCCAACCCCGGCGCGTGGCTGGCGTCGAGCTCGTCCAGCTGCAGCCACCCGCCCGGGCGCAGCGTGCGCAGCAGCCGGGCCAGGACGGCGTCGCGCTCGGGCAGGTGCATCAGCACCAGCCGCGCGTGGACCAGGTCGAAGGCGCTCTCGGGCAAGCGCTCGCGCACGACGTCGTGGCGCACCACCCGCATGCCCGGCTCGCGCGGGATGCGCTCGGGCTTGATGTCGGTGACCACCACCGCGCCCTGCGGCGCCACGCGCCGGGCCAGCCACCGGCCCACGCTGCCGCCTCCGCCGCCGACCTCCAGGCAACGCCAGCCGGGGCCCGCACCCGTCCGGGCGAGGGCCTGCGTGGTGGCGGCATCGTAGGCCGCCGCCAGGCAGTCGTGCTGCTCGACGGCGTGGTCGCTGTCGTTGTCGAACAGGTACCCCGTGGGCCCCGGCCGCCCCGCCGCCTCCGGCTCCGCCGCCGCGGGGGCCCTCTCGTTCGCGTCGACCGCGTCGACCGCGTCCGTGGCGTCCGCCATGTCCTCCCCCTGTCCTCCGCCCGGTGTCCCGCGCCTACCTGCCGTGCCGGGCCGCGGCCGCGGGTGCCGGCCCGGGACCGGGCGCGGGCGCCCGGTCGCCGAGGGACGCCGCCCACTCCGCCAGCGTGCGGTGGCAGACCTTGCCGGTGGCTCCCAGCGGCAGTTCGCTCAGCCGCAGCAGCGCCTCCGGCAGCTTCATGCGCTCCAGCCCGGCGCCGTCTTCCAGGAACGCCCTCAGCTCGGCCAGCGCGATCGGCTCCGCGCCCGCGCGCTGCACCACGCACGCGCACAGCCGCTCGCCCAGGTCCTCGTCGGGCACCCCCACGCACACCGCCTCGGCGACGGCCGGATGCGCTGCGACGTGCCGCTCGACCTCGCGCGGGCTGACGGAGTAGCCGCCGCGCTTGACGACGCGCTTGAGCCGGTCGATCACCCGCAGGGCGCCGTCGTCCTCGAACCTGCCACGGTCGCCGCTGCGCACCCAGCCGTCCTGCGACCGGTAGCGCGCGTCCAACTCGGGTGCGTTGACATAGCACAGCGGGCTCATCGGCCCCCGCGCCCAGATCTCGCCCTCGCCGCCGGGCGCGGCGTCGAGTCCGTCGGAGGCCACGATGCGGATCTCGGCCGCGGCCGGGTCCGGGGGCCCGGTCACCCCGCCCGGCCGCGCGCCGGCGCCGTGGGGGGTGTGGCAGTTCATGCCGTCCGCGGAGCCGTAGACGGTGAGCACCGGGCGGCGGAACCTGGCGCGCGCGGCGTCGAGGACCCCGGCCTCCAGGATCGCCGAGCTGGTCACGACGGTGCGCAGCGACGACGTGTCCTCGTCGGGGCGGTGCGGCCGGGCCGCCATCCGGCGCAGCATGGTGGGCACCGCGAACAGGTGGGTGGGCCGGTGCTCGGCCGTCGCCCGCAGGGCGGCGGCGGGGTCGAACCTCTCCAGCACGATCAGCGTGCCGCCCAGTCCCGCGAGGGTCACCGGGACGCCGAGCGATCCGTAGGAGGAGGCCAGCGGCACCAGCACCAGATTGCGCATGGGCACCGAGCCGTCGTGCAGCGCGGCGACGTAGTTGGCGCGCCCGCCGGCGAACGCGTTGTGGGAGTAGGCGATCATCTTCGGTTCGGACTCCGAACCGGAGGTCACCAGGATGCGCGCCGGCGACTCGGGCGGGGCCGCGGCCCCGGGCCCGTCGAACCCCGCCCCGCCGTCGGCGGCGGCCGCGTCCAGCGGCACGGCTCCGGCGCGCGGGTCGGGGCCCGCGCCCAGGGAGAACACCGCGGCCAGATGCGGCAGCTCCGGCCGCAGCCGCGCCAGCTCGGTGAGCGGGTCGGTGCGCCCGGTGGCGTCGCCCGCGATCACCGCGCTCGCCCGCGAGCGGCGCAGCAGCGCCGAGATCCCCGCGCGCCCGCGCATGGCGGGATAGGGCAGCGACACCGCGCCGATCGCTGCGACCGCCAGCTCGGCGGCCGCGGCCCGCCAGCCGTCGGAGATCTGGAGCGCGACGATGTCGCCCGGTCCGAACCCGGCCTCCGACAGGGCAGCGGCGAGGCCGCGCACGCGCGCGTCCAGGGCGGAGTAGTCGAGCGCGCCCTCGGCGTCGACGACGGCGTCGCGGTGCGGGTGCTCGCGCACACGGTGGCGGAAGAGCGTGTAGAGGTCGGTGTCGGGGCAGTACCCCTGCTCCACCCACGCGCGGCGCAGGCGCGAGGGTACGAGGTCGGTGAGCACGATCCCGTTGTTCGACGTCCAGGCAGCGTTCACGGTGAGAACTCCCAGGGTGAGCGGACGAATGCGGCGCCGGCGGCCTCGACGGCGGCGCCGAACCGGGGGTCGGCGGCCAGCTCAGCCAGGTCGGTGCACACGGGGGTGGCGTCCAGCCCGGCGGCGCGCAGCCGCCCGGCCAGTTCGGCCGCCGGGTAGGCGCGGCAGTGCGCGGCGAGGGCCGCCCGGACGTCGCCGGCCGGCGCGGCCGCGCCCAGAGCGCGGGCGACCCGGTCGGGTGCGCCGCGAGCGCGCGACCCGAGCGCGAGCCGGCCGTCGCGTGCGGGCAGCGGATCGTGCAGCGGTCCCCGCAGCGGGCGCCGGTCGGCGCGGCCGTGCACGTCCGCGCCCGCTCCGGCCGCCGCGGCCGAGCCGGTGAGCACGGTCGCGGCGTCGTAGAGGGAGGAGTCGACCCGGGCGCCGCCGGCTCCGCGGCACCGCGCCAGCAGTCCGGCGAGGATCCCCTCCGCGCTGATCAGGCCGCCCAGTACGTCGGTCAGCGTCATCAGCGACGGCGCGGGGGGCTCGCCCCGCGGGCGCACCAGCGCGCCGACCCCGCTGTGTGCCTGCACCAGGAAGTCGGTGCCCAGCGGCCGCGCTCCGCCCATCGCGGAGCCCGCTCCCTCGGCGCGGCCCCAGCCCGAGGCGCAGGCGTAGACCAGGTCGGGGCGCACCGCGTGCAGGTCGGCGGCGTCCAGCCCGAAGGCGGCGGCCTTTCCCGGCGCCCAGTTGTGCAGGAAGACGTCGGCCCCGGCCACGAGCTCGCACACCTCGCGCCGGCCCGCCGGGGACTTGATGTCGATCTCGACGACCCGCTTGCCGCGGTTCAGCGCGAGGAACCGGGCCGAGCACCGGCCGACCGTCGGCGGCATCCAGCGCAGCGGGTCGCCGCCGGGCGGCTCGATGCGCACGACCTCGGCGCCGAGCAGCCGCAGCACGTGGCCCGCCAGCGGTCCCTGGACGCGTCGCGCGGACTCCACGACGACCAGTCCCTTCAGCGGCGATGCGGTTCCGGGGCCGCGGGCCCCGGGAACCGGCTCCGGCGTCCCCGCCCGCGGAGCGGCGGACAGCCGCCACGGGGCGCGGTCGGCGCGGACGGCGGTCGAAGTGTCGGCGCCGCGGACCCGCACGAGGCTGATCCCCGCCGCCTGGGCCGCGTCGGCGATCGCCCGGAAGACGTGCGCTGCGGCCGCGGCCTGCAGCTCCGGCGGCAGCGGGCAGGCGGCTGCGGCGTAGCGGTGCAGGAAGGGGCGCCATCCGCGGGCGAGCGCGCTTTGGTCGGCGCCCAGCAGCGCCCAGAAGCGCTGCCAGGTCTCGGCGTCGAACGTCTCGATCTCGAAGCGCACGCCGTCGGCCGAGTCGAACGGCGGGCCGCCGTGCCGGGGCTCTTCCGGCCGCCCGGCCTCCGGCGCGGTCGCCGCCGCCAGGTACTGGCCGACGCTGAGCAGCGCCGCCTGGGCGACCGAGGTGCGCACACCGGCGGCGCCGGAGCCGCGCAACCGGCCGATGGCGGCGGCGAGCAGGCCGTGGACGGCCAGGACGCCGCCGACCGCGGAGGCGTAGTCCAGCCCGAGCGGACGCGGCTCCCCCACCGCGCGCCCGTGGACGTGCATGATCCCGCAGGCGGCCTGAACGGCGGTCTCGTCGCCGAGGGGTAGGCCGAGGGGACCGGCCCAGCCGATGTCGCAGCCGATACGCCCGCCGGGCACGCCGACCGCCAGGCGACCCGCCGGCGCGTCCGGCGGTGCGCCCTCGGGCGGGGCGCCGCCCGGCTCCGCGGAGGAGTCGGCCCCGAGCATCCGCAGGTGGGCCTCGGCGACGCGCGCCGCGACGGAGTCCCCTGCGCGTTCCACGGTGAGACCCGCCAGCGGCGCCGCCGTGTCGCCGGCGGCGACGCCCGCATCGGACAGCGTCATCGCACTCCCCCGTTTCCGTCGTCCCGGCCGCACCGGAGCCGCTGTGTGCCGCGCCTTCGCCCGGCCGACCGCTCCCGCCCGCCGGAGCCGCCGAGCGGGCGGCCGTGTGCGCAAGGCGGGCACGCCGGGCGCGGGCGCCCCTGCGGCGGCCGGGCACAGCCGAGACCGGCCGGAGGGGTCCGCCGCGCGCCGCACCTCCGCCGGAGCCCTGCGGCCGCCCGGGCGGCGGCGGGCCCGCCGCCGATCACGGGCATCGGTCCGCGGCCGCTGCGCGGGTCCGCTCCGCGGCTCACTGCTCGGCCGAGGCGGAGCCGGCGACGCGCGGACGCGGGATGCGGCGGGCGGTGCCCAGCAGGCGGGCGCGGAGTTCGAGGCGGCGGACCTTGCCGGTTCCGGTGCGGGGGAGGTCGTCCCAGACCGCCACCAGGGGATCGGCCAACCGCGGAAGGTCGGACGTGGCCCGGCGCCAGACGCCGGGGTGGAGCCGGCCCGACTCGGTGACCACGACCGGCAGCGGCGGGCCCTCCCGCGGGCGCAGGACGACGCACTCCAGCACCTCGGGAATCCGGTCGTCGACGACGTCCTCGATCTCCATGCAGCTCATCCGCTCCACGGCGTCGACCTCGCGGTCCAGCACCCGCACCGACCCGCTCCGGGTCACCTCGCCGATGTCCTCGGTGTTCCACCAGCCGCCCAGCTCCTTGGCGGCCCAGCGCTCGGGCTCGCCCACGTACCCGTGGCCCAGCGCCTTCGTGCGGGCCAGGATGAGCCCCGGGCGGCCCCGCGGCTGCGGGCGCAGGGTGGCGGGGTCGACGACGCGCAGCCTGGTCCGGCCCGGAACCGGGCGGCCGAGGTCGCGGGTGGTGGGGCGGCGCTCCCCGACACCGGCCAGCGCTTTGCGGGTCAGGAACCGGAAGGTGAGCGGCCCGGTCTCGCTCTGGCCCCAGCCCTGCAGCCAGACGGGGCGGCGCCGGGCGCTGGCGGCGAGGAAGCCGCGCACGGCGGGCGGGTGAACGGCGTCGAAGGTGCTGATGTAGAGCCGGACCCGGCGGAACACGTTGCCGGCGCCCTGCGCGCGGGCCAGCGGCTGCCAGCGAACGTAGGTGGCCGGCAGCGCCTCCAGCGTGGTGGGCGGGTGCTCGCGCAGGAACGGCTCGGCGCTCTCCGGCGCGTGGTCGGCCACGAGCGCGACCGCGCGCGGGCGCAGCCAGAACACGCTCGCCGTCCAGGCGAACGCGCGGCCGTGCACGAAGGACGTGGCCGAGGCGACCGTGTCGTCGGGGCGGCTGCTGAGCACCGGCCAGCGGTGTGCCTCGAAGCCGATGAGGCGGCGCACGATCGTCCGCGTGGAGTGCACCACCAGCTTCGGGGTACCGGTGGTGCCGGAGGTGTGCACGATGATCAGCGGTTCGTCGTCGCGCCGCCGCTGCGGCGCGGGGGCCCGGTGGCCGCGGGCGTCGGCCAGCGGTACCGCGCCGGGCAGCGCCTCGCGGCTGCCGTCGAGCAGCAGCCGGCGGCGGGCGGGCGGGTCGACGCCGGCGGCGCGCAGGCGCTCGGCCGTGGCGCCGTCGAGGGCCAGCACCTCGGGGCGCAGCCGCGCCAGCATCGTGCCCAGGGTGGGCGGGGCGATGTGCGCGGAGATGGGGGCGGGCACCGCGCCCAGGCGGATGGCCGCCATCGCCAGTAGCACGATGTCCCAGTGGTTGCGCTTGACGAGCGCGACCCGGTCACCGGGGCCCGCCCCCGCCGCCGCCAGCCAGCCGGCGGCGTCCTCGACCAGCGCGGCCAGGTCGGCGACGCCCAGCTCGACGGCGGCGCCGGGGTGGACGTCCAGCGGGCGGCTGAGGTAGGCGGTGGTGGGGCTGCGCCGGTCGGCGAGCGTGTCGAACAGCGTGGCGACGTCGAGCCGTTTCATCGGTTGTCCTTCCCGGGGACTGGACTGACTCGGTGGGCGGGGCACCGTTCGGCGGCGTCGGCGAGGACGCGGGAGGCGGCGACGTGCGCGGAGGCGACCGCGCCCTCGCTGCAGGGACGCAGCTCCACCCAGTCGCCGGCGTAGTCGATCGCGCGGGCGGGGCGCGCGCGGAACGCCGCGCGGGCGCGCAGCGCCGCGGGCGCGGCCTCCGGCAGCCCGTGGGGGAAGCGGTGGACGTGGACGCGGCCGACCATGCCGCGCAGTCCCGGCAGGTAGCGCTCGGCCCGCTCGGCGAGCGCCGCTGTGATCTCGGCGTCGCTCGCGCCGATGAGCGAGGCGGTGGCGGGCGGCGTGCTTATCAGCGAGACCAGGCCGCGCCCGGCGGGCGCGCGGTCGGGATGCTTGTTGTGGTCGAGGGTGACGACGTTGATCAGGTCGTCCTCGGTGGAGGGGACGAGGACGGCGAATCCGCGCATGCCCGCGGCCGCGGAGGGCCGGCGCTCCAGCTCCAGGCTCACGCGCAGCATCGGCGCGAAGGAGCACGCGGCGAGGAAGTCGCGCTCCTCCGCAGGCGCGCCGGGGTGCAGTCCTCCGGCGAGCGGCGCGGGTACCGCGAGCACCGCCGAGCGCGCCGTGACCGCGGTGTCGTCGAGAGTGAGGCGCGCGCCGCAGGGGGCCGCGGCGACCTCGTGCACCACACGGCCGGTTGAGACCTCCAGGCCCGCGGCGAGCCTGCGGGCGAGGGTGTCCATGCCGCCCCGGTAGGTGCGCCAGTGCGCGGTGCTGCCGGTTGACCGCAGGTGGGCGAGCAGCGGCGCGGCGGCGGAGCGCTCCGGGCGCCAGCCGAAGAACCCCGCCGCGAGCGGGTGGAGGAACCCCTCGCGCAGCTCAGGGCTGTGGCGCTCGGCGAACTCCTCCAGGGTGCCGGCCGCCTGGTCGCCGGCGCCGCCGGCCAGGAGCCGCACGAGCTCCACGCGGGCGCGCGCGGAGAGCCCGGCGCCGGTGAGCAGACCGAGCGGGCGCCCCGCGTTGGGGCGGGCGCGCCCGTCGCGCCAGAGGGACAGGGCGCCGGGCACGCGCGGGACGTCGGCCGCGGCCAGGCCCAGTTCGCGGATCAGCGCCCAGGTGGCGGGGTAGCCGGCGGACGGGATCATCTCGGCGCCGGTGTCGACGGTCCATCCGCCGCGGCGCAGGGTGCGCATCCGCCCGCCGACGGAGTCGGCCGCCTCGAACACGTGGACCTCGCGGCCCGCCCGGCGCAGGAAGTGGGCCGTCGCCAGGCCCCCGATCCCGGCCCCCACGACCGCGGCGTCGATGTCGGGGGGTGGGGCCGTCATCGCGGCCCGCCCGCGCGCCGGCGGCCCGCCCCCGCCCGGCGGCGCGGGGTCACAGGGATGCCCCCGGGACGAGGGGGTGCGCCAGGTTGACCGCGATCAGCAGGGCGACGGCCACGCGGTGGATCCTGATGCCCAGGTTCCGGGCGCGCAGGATGTCGCCGCGGACGAAGCCGATGGTCCACTGGAGGGCGCGCAGGGCGACGACGGGCGACAGGGCCAAAGCGAACCAGGGCGCGACGCCCGCGACCGCGGCCCCGACGATGATGGCCGCCTCGGCCGCGGAGACCGCCGCGACGAAGGCGGCGTTGCCGCGCGGCGAGGTCAGCACCGCGACGGTGGGGCGGTGTACCCGGGCGTCGCCGGGGATGTCGTTGGTGTTGGAGTAGACCCCGAACAGCAGGGGGCCCAGTCCGAAGAGCACACCCTGGACGAGCACGAACGCGTCGAGCGTGCCGGAGAGCAGGCCGTAGGGTCCGGCCAGCAGGCCCACGCCCAGCGCGACCAGGAAGACCTCCTGCCAGCCGTGGTAGCTGAGCTTGAGGCCCCAGGAGTACTGGGCCGAGCACACCAGGCACAGCGCGAGCGCGCCGACGGCCCACAGCGGGCTGTGCGGCGCGACGGCGACCGCCGCGCCCCAGATCAGCGCCGTCGCGGCGGCCGCCGCCCAGCCGAAGCGGATGGCCTCGGCCTCGCTGAGCGTGCCGGCGATCAGCGGTTTGCGGACGAGCTTGCGGCGGGGGGCGTCGGGGCCGTAGTTGGCGGCGTCGCTGCCGTCACGCAGCCCGGTGACGTCGTCGAACGAGGTCATGACCGCGACCATGCACAGTTCGCCCGCCAGCAGCAGCACCAGCGCGGCGAGCACGGCGGGGTCGGTGCGCTCGACGGGGGCCAGCAGGCTCCACGCCACCAGCAGGCCGAGGTAGTAGTCGATGATGTCGAGCTTGGCCAGACGGGCGTAGGCGCCGGCCTTGGCCGGCAGGGCGGGACGCTGGAGGGGGCGGGGGGCGGCGGTCCGCGGGGGGTCCTCGGGTGCCATCGGGTCCTCCTAGAGTGCTCGTCGGCTCGGAACGAGGGGGACGCTCCCGCCGTGGCGGGTGTAGGCGCACACGGAGTCGGCGATGTGCTCGACCTGGGAGTCGCTCAGGTGCGGGTAGAGCGGGAGGGACAGGTTGCGCCGGGCGGCGGATTCGGCGTTGGGCCAGGCGGCGCCCGGCGGCGCGTAGGGGGCGAAGGCGGGCTGGCGCGGCAGCGGGCGCGGGTAGTAGACGTGGCTGCCGACGCCGTCGCGGGCCAGGTGGGCCTTGAGGTCGTCGCGGTGCTCGGCCAGCAGCGTGTAGACGTAGTAGCAGCGGCCTTCGCGGCCGGGCGGGGGCGCGACCACGCCGCGGTCGGCGAGGTCGGCGAAGCGGTCGGTGTAGTAGTCGGCGATCCGCGCGCGGCGCTCCAGGCGGTCGGCGAGCCCGGGCAGCCGGTGCAGCTGGAACGCGGCGAGGACCTCGTCGAAGCGGCTGTTGAAGCCCACGCGGTGGTGCAGGAATCGGCGGGCGCCGTCCTGGCCGTGGTTGCGCAGCATCCGCACGGCCCGGCCGAGGCCGGGGTCGCCGGTAACCACGGCTCCGCCCTCGCCCGCGGTGCCGAACGTCTTGACCTGGACGAACGAGAACACCCCGGCTTCGCCCCACAGGCCCGCCGGGCGGCCGGCCAGTACTCCCCCCTGGGCAACCGCGGAGTCCTCGACCAGGCGCAGCCCGCGGTTGCGGGCGATCTCGGCGAAGCGCGGCATGTCGGCCATCACCGAGAACATGTGCGCGGGCATCAGGGCGCGGGTGCGGCCGGTGACGGCGGCCTCGGCGGACGCGGGATCGGCGACCAGGGTCCGGGGGTCGATGTCGGCGAAGACCGGGACCGCGCCGAGCCCGCAGACCGCGGCGGCCAGCGGCGCGCAGCCGAAGGCGGGCACGACGACCTCGTCGCCGGGCTCGACGTCCATCGCCGCCAGCACCAGGCTCAGCGCGCTGGTGCCGCTGGAGCAGGCGACGGCGTCGGCCGCACCCAGCCGCCGGCGCAGGGCGTCCTCGAACGCGGCGGTGCGCCGGCCGAGGATGAACCGCTGGTCGGGGTCGGTGCCCACCGCGTGCAGGGCCTCCAGCAGCTCCGCCCGGTCGGCCTCGAACAGGTCGGGCGGAAAGAACGGGATCACGCCGGCTCCCTTCCGGTGTAGAAGCGGGTGATGAGCGCGCAGACCCGGTCGACCGCGTCCAGGGTGAGGTCGGGGTAGAGCGGAAGCGCGAGCGCGCGGGCGCAGGCGGCCTCGGCGTTGGGGAAGTCGCCGGGGCGGTGGCCGAGGTCGGCGAAGCAGGGCTGCAGGTGCAGCGGCACCGGGTAGTAGGTCTCGGTGCCCACGCCGTGGTCGGCCAGGTGGGCGGCCAGCTCGTCGCGGCGCTCGAACTCGGCCAGGTAGACGTAGTAGACGGGGTCGACGGCCGCCGGGCGCGGCACCGGAGCGGGCAGGCGGACGACGCCGGGCACGCCGCGCAGCCGCTCGGTGTAGGCGGCGGCCAGTTCGGCGCGGCGCCGGATGCCGCCCCCCAGGTCGGGCAGCTTGGCCAGCAGCACCGCCGCCTGCAGGTCGTCCATCTTGCTGTTATGGCCGGGCAGGCTGGTGGTCGTGGAGATGCGGGAGAACGCGTCGAGGGTGTCGCCGCGCCGCCCGTGGTGGCGCAGGGCGGCGGTGGTGCGGGCGGTCTCGGCGTCGTCGGTGATGACCGCGCCCGCGTCGCCGACGGCGCCGAGCGTCTTGGCGGGGAAGAAGGAGAGCACGCCGCCGGCGCCGAGCAGGCCGGCGTGGGTCCCGTTCCAGCGCATGCCGATGGCCTCGGCGCTGTCCTCGACGACGGTGAGCCCGCGACGGGCCGCGAGCGCGCCCAGCTCCGCCATGTCGGCCATCTGGCAGAACAGGTGCACCGGCATCAGCGCGCGGGTGCGGTCGGTGACGGCGGCCCCGGCGGAGGCGGGGTCCATCGCGTAGCTGACGGGGTCGATGTCGGCGAAGACCGGCCGGCCGCGGGCCAGCGCGACGGCCGATGCGGAGGCGATGAAACTGAAGGCCGGCACCACGACCTCGTCGCCCGGGCGCAGGCCGACGGCGCGCAGCAGCAGCACCAGCGCGTCGGTGGCGGAGTTGACGCCGACGACGTGGCCGGCGCCGGTCCACTCGGCGAGCGCGGCCTCCAGTTCGGCGACCTTGCCGCCGTGCGAGAACTTGCCGTTGTCGAGCACCTCGCAGCAGTGGCGGCGGATGTCGGGCCACAGGCGCGCGAACGTGTCGCGCTGGGTGAAGAACGGTACCGGTGACGGTTCCGCGGCGGTCTGCGGGACATGATCGGCCACCGCTGCGGAAACCGCTGAAACGGCGTCCGAAAACTCGCGTTCCATACATCACCTAGGTCGAATATCGGGGGGCCGGCGAAACAACTCGAACGACGGGGGGCACCGTTTTCGACTGCCGGTTTTCCAAGGCGGACCCGATTATGCCCGGGCCGCGGCGAATCTAACCGGGAAATCCGGAAACCCGTCCACCGGACTGCGGGCCGCGGGGCCGGCAGGGCGACGAGGCGCCGTGAAGGCGGCTCCCGGAAGGGCTATTTCCCCTCAATACGACACAGGACTGACAGAAACCGCACTTCCCCGCGCTTACCACCATATCCGAGAAGCAATTGCACGGATTCAATCGCGCCCGGTCCACTCGGCTCGAATAACGCCGGATAGCGGTTGACAAGCGCGGCGCCGCGGCACGAATCTGGACCCGTTCACGAAACCGCCATTGCACGCCGCACCGAAAAACCCGCCCCGCCTCCGCACGCGGAAATCGACCGGTTCGCATTTCCCGGTGCGCCGGAAGCGGCCGTGTACGCCCACCCGCACCCGAAGCACAATTCGCAGATCACCCAGCTCGAGAAGGGATGATGTGGCCGCCATGCTGCAGACGCTCGTCGTGGGGCTGGGCCGCGCGGGACGCGGCCTGCACCTCCCGGCGCTGGCGCGGGCCAGGTCCCTGGCCGGCCGGCGCCCCGTCTTCGCCCCCCGGCCCGTCCTCTGCTTCGACCCGCTCGGCCGCCCCGACCCCCCGCCCCCGGGGACGCAGCCGGTCGCGTCCCTGCGCGCGGCCGCCGACACCGCCGAGGCCGCGGACACCGTCGTCCACCTGTGCACCCCGCCCGGCACGCGCATCCGGTTGCTGGAGGAGCTCGCCGGCCTCGGCTACCGCCGCATCCTCGTCGAGAAGCCGCTGGCCGCCGACGAACGCGAACTGGAGGCCGTGGTGGCGCTGCGCCGCCGCTTCGACCTGCACCTGGCCGTGGTCGCCCAGTGGCTGACCAGCGCGCTCACCCACCGCCTGCGAGCCGCCGTCCGCGAGGGCCGGCTGCACGGGCTCAGTCCGCACGGCGACGGCGCTCCGGTTCCGCCGCCCGAGCTCGGCGGCCTGCGCAGCGTGTCCGTCGTCCAGCGCAAGCCGCGGTTCGTGCGCTCTCTGACCAGCCGCGCCCACCCGACCGTCTTCGACGTCGAGCTGCCCCACTCGGTGGGGGTCGCGCTGGCCCTGGCCGGCGGCGCCCGCGTCGCGTCGGCCAGCTGGAGCGACATGGCGCTGGGCAACGTCGAGGTCCCCCGCCTCGGCCAGGCGGGCCTGGTGCTGCAGCACGACTCCGGCGCCGCCACCGAGATCTTCTCCGACCTGACCGCACCCACCCGCGAACGCCGCATCACCCTGGAGTTCGAGCGCGGCACGCTGGTCGGCCACTACCCCTGCAGCGAGGACGACGACACCTCCCAGCTTCGGGCCGCCACCGAGGACGGCTCGCTGCACCTGGTCTTCCACGACGACGCGCTGGCCGACTTCGTCCTGGGCGCCTACGAGCACTTCGCCGGGCTGCGCAGACCGCCCGTCGAGGACGCCTTCGGCCTGCAGGTCCGCGCGGTGCGCCTGCTCTCGGCCGCGAAGGCGATGTGCGCCGAACGGGCGGCCGCGGGGCCCGGCTCGCCTGTGCGCGCCGGGGAGAGGATCCGCCATGCCGACCCCGCCTGATCTCCGGCCCGGCTCCGCTCCGCCCTCCTCCGCCGGTCCGCCCGGGCCCGCGCCCGGCATCGTGTTCGCCGGCATCGGCGACGAGGCCGGCAGCGGCCTGCGCGACCAGCTTTCCGCGCTCGACCGCCTCGGCTGGCGCTGCCTGGAGCTGCGCAGCGTCGGCGGGCGGGCCGTCGCCGACCTCGACGAGCGCGCCTTCGCCGGGATCGCCGCCGAGCTGGAGGTGCGCGGCGTCGCCGTCTGCTGCCTGGACTCCCGCATCGGCGACTGGGCGCGGCCCGTCACCGCCGACTTCGACGCCGACCTGCGCGAGCTGGAGGTCCTCGCCGGGCGCTGCGCCGCGCTGGGCGCCGGCGCGATCCGCATCATGACCTACCCGAACGACGGCCTCGCCGAGCCCGAGTGGCGCCGCCGCGCGGTGGAGCGGGTGCGCCGCCTGTGCGCCGTCGCCGAGAGCCGCGGAGTCCTGCTGCTGGCCGAGAACTGCGCCGGGTGGGCCGCCGACCGCGCCGAGCGGATGCTCGACCTGCTCGACGCCGCCGCCAGCCCCGCTCTGGGCCTGCTGTTCGACACCGGCAACGGCGTCGCGCACGGCTACGACTCCCCCGCCCTGCTCGCCGACATCGCCGACCGCGTGGCGCACGTGCACGTCAAGGACGCGCTGCCCGCGGCCGGGGGCGGCGAGCCCGTCTACACCGCGCCCGGCGAGGGCCGGGCCGGCGTCGCCGAGTGCCTGCGCATGCTGGTGGAGCGCGGTTACCGGGGTGTCTGGTCCATCGAGCCGCACCTGGCGCTGCGCCCGCATCTGGGCCGCGCGGCGGGGTCGGGCGACCCCGACGGATTCGTCGCCGCGGGCGAGGCGCTGCGCCGCCTCGCCGCGGAGGTCGCGGCCGCGGCGGCGGGCACAGAGGCGACCGGCGCGGGGACGCCGCGGTGAGCCCGGCGCCCCTGTCGGAGGCCGACCGCCGGCTGCTGCTGCGCCTGCTGGAACTGCCCACCGCCGGACTGCTGGAGACCGGCCCCGGAGCCGCACCGCCCCGGTTGCGCGAGGCCCAGGACGCCTACGCGCGCGCCGCCGCCGCCCTGGGCTTCGCCGCCGTACACCACGCGGCCCCGGACCCGGCCCGGGTGGACCGCGCCGACGTCCCCCTGGCCGTGCGCGAGGCCGCGGCCGAGAACCCCGGGTTCCTGGCCGCCGAGCCCAGCCTGGTGCTGCGGCTGGGCCCGCCGCGCCCGCGCGCCGCGACCGCCATGTTCAACGTCCACCTCGACACGGTCTCCGGCTGGGAGCCGCCGCGATTCGACGGCGAGAGCTTCCACGGACGCGGCGCCGTCGACGCCAAGGGCCCGGCCGTGGCGCTGCTCGCGGGCGTCCGCGCGGCGCTGCGCGCCGAGCCCTCCATCGGCACCGGCTCCGGGATCGGCGTGCTGATCCAGGCGGTCGCCGGGGAGGAGGGCGGCGCCATGGGCACCTTCGGCACGCGCCCGCTGGTCGAGCAGGGCCACGTCGGCCGGCTGAACCTGTTCTGCGAACCGACCGGCCTGCGCTACCTGCCGCGATCCACCGCCGCCATGACCGCCCGCGTGCGGGTCGCCGGGCGCGACTCCGTCGACGACCGCCCCGGCGGCGGCCACAACGCCACGGTGCTGCTGGGCTTCCTCGCCCAGCACCTGGCCGCGTCCCTGGCGGAGCGGGCGGGCGAGACCGAGCCGGTGTGCGTGGCGGGGCTGTGCACCGGCACGCGGCACAACCGGGTCTACGGCAGCGGCGACCTGCTGCTCAACCTGCCCTACGCCGGCACCGAGGCCGGGCGGCGGCTGGGCGCGGCGGTCGCGGCGGCCCTGGACGGCGGGCTCGACGCGTTCGCGGCGCGCTTCGCGCAGGCGCCCGGGTTCGCGCTGACGGCCGCCGAGGCACGGCAGGTCACCCACCTGGAGTGGCTCAAGAGCGGCCTGCCCACCCTCGACTGCCGCGACCCCTGGATGCACCGCCTGCTGGGCGAGCGCGCGGGTCTGGCGCTCTGGCCCCCCGACGAGCAGGCGTTCACCTGCGACGCGGTGTGGATGGACGGTGTTCCCGGGACCGCCGCGGCGGTGCTGGGGCCCGGCGACCTGGCCGCCAACAACGCCCACGCCGACGGCGAGTTCGCCCGCCTGGCCGAGCTCGAAGGCTTCGCCGAGGCGGTCGCGCGCGTCCTCACGGCCTTCGCCCGCGAGTACCGGCCCGATCCGCGGGCCTGCGCCCCGCCGGCCCCGCCGTCCCGGACGGGAGACCGCTCCGCATGATCGGCCGCGGTCCCCCAGCGCCCCCGGCGCCGGGCGCTTCGACCGCCCCCCGCCCGCGACCGGGGGGCGGTCCTTCCGCCGGCACCGGTCCGGCGGCCCCTCCCGCGGCGGGCCGCCGGACCGGTGCCGGACCTGCCGAGGGACGCAATCCCAGTACACGACGAGGAGAGGAAGGCGGTACCCACCGTGGTAGCCCCAGACACGCAGCAGTCCCCGGCCGCGGGGGCGGCGGGAGCCGGCACCCCGGCTCCCCCCGCCCCCGTTCCGGAACCGGGCGCCCCGCCTGAGCCGCACGGCGGCGGCCAGCACGTCTTCGCCGCCGATCTTCTCGCCTTCACCGAGCGCCTGTTCGCCGCGCACGGCCTGCCGTTCGAGCGCGCCCGGGCCGCCGCCGAGGCCCTGTGCTACGGCGACCTGTGCGGCCACCCTTCCCATGGGCTGGCCAACCTCGCGCGCATCTACCTGCCCGCGCTCGCCGACGGCCGCGTGGACCCCCGGGCGCGGCCGCGCACCCTGGCCGACAACGGCGCGTCCCTGCTGATCGACGCCTGCCGCGCGCCGGGCCTGTGGCAGGCGGGCGCGGCCGTGGACACGGCTGTGCAGCGGGCGCGGGAGTACGGGGTCGGACTGGTGTCGGTGCGCGGCGCCACCCACTTCGGCTGCGCCGGCCACCATGCGGCGCGCGCCGCCGAGCGCGGCATGATCGGCGTCGTCGCGGCCAACTGCGGCCGCCAGCGCATCGCTCCGCCGCCCGGTGGGCTGGCTCCGCTGCTGGGCACCAACCCGCTCAGCGTCGCCGCGCCCGCTCTGCCCGGTCACCCGTTCGTGCTGGACATGAGCACGACCGGGGCTCCCACGGGCCGCGTGCGCGAGGCCGCGCGGGCGGGGCGCAGCGTCCCCGCCGGCTGGCTGGCGGACTCCGCCGGCGAGACCGTCACCGACCCCGCGGCCTTCGACCGCGGCGACGCGCACCTGCTGTGGCTGGGCGCGGGCGCCTCGGCCCGCTCCGGCGGCGCGTACAAGGGGTTCGGACTGGCGCTGGCCGTGGAGGTGCTGGCGGCGCTGCTGCCCGGCGCGGGCCTCGGCCCCGTGCAGGCGGACCGGAGGGGCGACGGCCGCAGCGACGACGACATCGGCTTCCTCGCTGCGGCCGTCGCCCCGGACCGGTTGCGCGAAGGCTTCGGGGCCGATGCCGGCGACCTGTTCTCAGCGGTGCTGGCAGCGCCGCCGGCCGACGCCGAGTCGCCGGTGTGCTACCCGGGCTGGCACGAGGCCGAGTCGGCGCTGCGCCACCGCCGCGACGGCGTCCGGCTGCCGTCCGCGCTCCTGCGCGAACTCGCCGAGGCCGCCGAGGCCGCGGGGGTCGCGGCGCCGCCTGTCGTCGGAGGGCGCTGATGCCCGAGACCCCCCTGCGCGTCGGCGTCATCGGTCTGGGCGCCATCTCCCGCTTCTACCTGGCCGCGCTGGAGAGCATGCCGTCGCTGCGGCTGGCGGCGGTGTGCGACCGCCGCCCCGAGGCGCTCGCCGCGCCGCGCGGCCGCGTCCGCTGCTACCCGGACCACCGCGAGATGCTCTCCAGCGGCGGGCTCGACGCGGCGGTGGTCAGTGCGCCCAACCACATGCACGCCCCCCTGTGCCGCGACGTGCTGGCCGCCGGCGTGCCGGTCTGCGTGGAGAAGCCACTGGCCCTCCTGCCATCCGACGGCGAGGCGCTGCGGGCCGAGGCCCGGCTGCGCGGTGTCACGCTGTTCACCGCCTTCCACCGGCGCTACAACCGCGCCGTGCGCGCCCTCGCCGAACGGCTGCCCGAGGGGGTGCCGGTGGCCGAGGTGCGTGTGCGCTACCTGGAGCGGATCGAGGACCACATCGGCCGCGATTCCTGGTACCTGGACACGGACCGCAGCGGCGGGGGATGTGTGGCGGACAACGGCCCCAACGCCTTCGACCTGGCACGGATGCTGCTGGGTGAGCTTTCGGTGGCCGAGGCGCACATCGCCCGCGACCGCGAGGCGGTCGACCGGCGAGCCGCGGTCCGGCTGATCTCCGCAGACGGCGCCACCGCGGCGGTGGAGCTGGACTGGTCCTACGACGGCGAGCTCAAGGACGTCTGGGTGCGGCTGGCCGACGGGAGGACCGACTCCGCCGACATGCTGGGCGGCTTCCCGGGCTTCAAGGACTCGCTGTGGCACGAGTACCGGGGCGTGCTGGGCGACTTCGAGAGCCGTCTGCGCAGCCCCGGCACGCGGGACGACGACGGCGGGCCGGCGGCGCTCGCCCTCGTGGACGCCGCCTACCGGTCCGAGTGCCGGGCGCGGCCCGGAGGGGAGCCGGTGCCCGAGGGCACCGCACACGACGCGGAAGGAGCGGGCCGGTGATCGGGGAGGACGGGCCCAAGCGGGCGGTCACGGGCACGGTGGTCAAGGTGCTGATCCATCGGCGCGAGGAGCGCGGGATGGAGCTGCTGGCGTTCGCCGGCCGGTGTGTGCGGGCGGGCGAGGTGCACGAGCTGGTCGCCACCGACCACGCGGAGACGGCGGCGGGGTCGCGGATCGACCGCGTCGCGTTCCTCGGCTTCGCCGAGATGGAGTGCGCGGGCGTCGTCGACCGCGGTGACGAGCTGCGGGTGAACGGGCGCGTGGTCGGTACCGTGCTGGGGTTCGACGGGTGCCACTTCCCCAACCACTACAACATCCTCGTGCACACCCGCTCCCCGCTGACGGGCGACGAACTGGGGCTGCGGCCGGAGGACCGGGTCGAGTTCGCGCCCGCGTCCCGGACCGGGGGGCCGACCGCCGCGGCGGCGGGGGCGGGCCGAGCGGGCTGAGCGGGAGCCTTCGAAAGCGGCACCGGCACCGGCTCCGGTGCCGGAGCGGCGCCGGTGCCGCTCCGGCGGATCGGACGGATCGGAGGGATCCGGTCGGACACCGCATCGCCGCCGGGCGTGCCCGAGGGGATCGGGGCACGCCCGGCGGCAGGAACCGGGGCCGCCCACACCCCCTGTGCTGTGGGCGGCCCAGGCACAGCTGACCGGTTACCGGCCGAGGAGCGGGACGTCGGCGCGCCCCAGGTGGTAGTCGCGCACGGCGGCCATGAGCTCGTCGACGGTCAGATAGCCGTTGCTGTTGGTGTCGACGCTGCGGAAGACGGCCTGGGGGTCGCCGGCCACGCCGACCGCGTCGAGCCAGCGCGCGAACTCGTCGGGGCTGACCCGGCCGTCGCCGTCCTGGTCGAGGAGGTCCACGATCGCCCTGATGGTCGGACGCAGCACGCGGCTGAAGCCTTCGTCGCCCTGGCTGATGATCTCGGCCTCGGCGACCTCCGCGAACTCGTCGGCGTTGAGCGAGGTCTTGCCGGCCTTGCTCGACAGGTAGTCCCACATCTGCGTGTAGGCGTCGAAGACCGCGCGGCCGCGGGGAGTGGTGTCGTCCTCACCGAGGTTGCGCATGATCTCGCGCGCCTCGGCCTCGAAGTCGGAGCGGTCGATGGTTCCGTCGCCGTTGTTGTCCCAGTGCGCGAACCGCTCGTTCAGCCGCTCGCGCTCTTTCACGCCGTTCGCCATAATCGACCCTTCATATAAATGAACGATGGACACGCGGAGGTGCCGTGCAACCGGCAGGCGAAGCTTCGCAAGAAATACATTACCACCGCGCGTGCCGCCGCATAAAGAAAATCCGGCGTCGAATAAGGGGAGATCTTTCGCGCGCATCCGGCGCCTTCGACGGCACCACCGATATTTCGGAACAAATCACAGGAAAAGCTCCGTCGATTCGCCGCGTTCGCTCGGGTATGCCGCGGTTGGCCGCTGAGCCGGAAATTCGCCGCATGTCCGTCTTCGCGTGCCCCTGGAAAACGGCCGACGCTTTCCCTTTTCCCTGTTTCACTGTTCAGGAGGCCCGAAATTCGGGTAGCGGACTCCCGCATCCTTTTTCACCGTGATCGGGCGCCGAAGTCCCACCACGCGTCCGAGCACGCGCGAACCGCACCGCAGGACGCCGCCGGGAATGGCCTGCAGCGCCCCGTCGGCCGCGGCACGACGATGCGGAGCCTCCTGGTCGTGTGCGCCGGGCGCGGCGAGCGGCGGCGCGCGAGCCCGTCCGCCGAGCGCCGACGGTGCCGGGGCGGAGCCCCCTGCCGGCGCGTGCTGAATCAGAGCTGCTCGCGCACGCCGGCTTCGCGCTCGATGCTGCCCAACTGGGAGCCGAGGTTGCCCCGCATCGATGCCCGGCTGCCGCCCCGGCGGAACACGGGCAGGATCGTGCGCTTGCTGATGTCCTCGATGAGCAGCGCGAGCGCACCGTAGAGGGCCAGCACGCTCAACGCGACCCCCGCTGTTCCGGAGATCGTCGCCCATATCGGCGCCCCGGTCAGCTCGTAGCCGGCGGTCAGCGCGAAGCGCGCCGAGGCCGCCAGCAGCACGGCCGCGGCCAGCAGCTTGCCCGTCGCCGCACCCGCTGCGGGCACGAGCAGGCCCACCGAAACCGCCAGCATCAGCACACCGAGCGTGGGAACGGCGATCACGCCCGGCGGGGAGGTCAGCGAGACCACCGCGGTGGACAGCCAGGTACCGCCCAGCATTCCCATTCCGGTCCCGACCACGATGTCGCGGCCCAGGAAGCCGAAAACACAGCCGAGCAGCTGCAGCGGGAAGGCGAAGGCGATCAGCACCAGGGACACGTGGTCCCGCTCGCTTGCGGGCAGCCAGCCCAGTTGGAGCGAGCTGAGCATCAGGGTGGCCACCGCCAGCGCCATGAAGCCCACCGGTGCGGGGCTGGCGATGGGGCGCAGGCCGATACGCACGGCCGGCCGGTCCGGATCGGTCCCTTCGTCCGACGCGCTCTCGGGAGCGGGTCCGGTCACGGTGGCTCCTCGGCGACTCGCTTCCGCGCCGGACGCCGCGTGTCGCCGGCGCGGCCCGGCCGGCGGCCCGGTCACCGCACCCGGAGACCCTCGGGGTGGGGACGCGCGCTGCGCGGGCCGCCGCCCGCGTGCCGCCGCGGCTCGGGCGGCCGAAGCGGCGTGAACCGAGCCGCACTGCCTACCCGGGCACCGTAGCGCGCGGCCGCCGCGCCGATCGCGGCGGCCTCCGCACGGCGCCGGCCCGGCAGTCCGTGGGGGAGCCGGGGGCCGCCTGCGCCGACCGCCTCTTCGGACAAGGCGGCCGACGCCTGCCGCCGGTCAGCCGATGCGGTCGGCCATCTGCGGCTCGGTCTCCTGCCCGGCGGTGAACGCCTCACGGCAGACGCGCTCCACCGCCTTGCCCAGATGCCCGATGACCTCGTCGGACACGGGGTTGTGCCCCACCGGGGAGCCCAGCAGCGTTGAGGCGCCCACCGACGCGGCGTCGGCGCCGAGGTCGAACGCGGAGGTCGGCACCTCGACCATGTCGGCGAACCGGTCGGACAGCGCTTGGCGCAGGAACGCCGGTACCGCGCCCTCCAAGCCCGGCGGCATGTAGGACTCGTACAGGTCGATGCACTCCCGGGTGAGCAGGATGCCCTCCTCGCTGGAGGCCCACTCGTGCTCGCGCCCCTCGTGCCAGAGGTCGGCGGCACGCGTGTGGGAGCTCATCGCCTCGTGGATGTAGGTGTCGGGAACCCCGAGGAAGTGGGCGACGATCGCCCAGGCGTACATGAACCCCTCGGCCTCGTCGCGATCCACCGTCAGCCCGATGTTCTCCATGCCGTCGAGCACGCCCACCGAGAACACCAGCGCCGCTCCGGCCGTGTAGAGCTGGGAGACGGGCATGCCCATCGCCTCGTAGTCCCACTCGCCCGAGCGGCGGTGCAGCTCCCGGATCGCCGCGTGCACCAGCCTCACCTTCTGGCAGGTCGGCACGAGCTTCGAGTGCTCGGTGAAAGCGTCGGAGTCGCCCATGCCCATGAAGATCCGCGTCGACTGGGAGAGCCGTCGGTGCGGCTGGTGGGAGAGCCGGTGGGTGGAGTGCAGCGTGTAGGCGCCCACCGGCGAGAGGTAGGTGCCCACGAGCCCCACTGTCGCCTGCATCGCCGAGGCGGCCATGTGGTGGTGTCGGAAGAATGAGGCGGTGTCGCGCAGGCGCGAGTCCTCCACCCAGTCGGGGAAGGCGCGCGTGGACTCGAAGAACTCGCGCAGCGCGCCGGGGGTCTGCCCCGGGATCGGGGAATCGGCCGCGCCGATCTCGCGGAAGAGGTTGTTGACGCTGTTGATCCGGCCTTCGTCCAGCAGTTCCCTGACGACCTCATCGGCGAGGGGGTCGCCCAGGTCGCGCAGTTCGGCGGCGAAGCCGGTGTAATCCATGGCCATGCGGAGGCCTCCTGTGCACGCGGTCAAGGGTCCGTCGGCGCGCGGTCGCGGCCCCGTGTCCGCGGCGCAGTGCCGCTGCTGGGGGGACGTTGCGACGCATTCGGGAACTCTCCGAATCCGTGCGGTCACCGCGGGTCCGATCGCCGTGGCGTACCTGCTCCCGGCACCGGCACGGCAAACGTTCCACGTGATCCTGGAATACCAGGTCAGAGCCCGGATTCGGTCACGGTCGCGCGCCCGCTACCCCGGACCGCAACCAGTGCGCCGGCCGTAAGGAGGCCCGAGCCCTCGTGCGCGCCGCCGCGGATCGGGCGGTGGCGGCGGTGTTTGCCCGCACCGGGCCGGGGCAAGCGGGACAGGTATGTTCGCGCTCCGCGGCCCCGGACGGGAGGACCGCAAGATCGGGCGCCCGCACCGGGGCGGCACGTCCGATCGCCGCACCGTCGACCGCCGGTCCGCTCCTCCGGCCGAGGCGCCGAGCGGAGACGGCGAGGCGGCCGCGGACCCGGCGAAGGAGGTCAAGCGCAAGGCGCCCGGCGACGGCGGCGGCGCAGGCAGTACGGCCCTGCGGTTCTCGGCCCGCGTGGGCCTCGTCGCCAAGGGCCTGCTCTACGTGCTGGTGGGCTACATCAGCGCCCACATCGCCGCCACCGGCCACTCCGGCGAGCAGGCCAGCGCCCGCGGCGCACTGGAGATGGTGGCGGCCACCCCCGTCGGCGGGATCGCGCTCTGGGTCGCGCTCGGCGGCCTCGGCGGCCTCGCGCTGCGTGAACTGGCCCTGCTCGTCTTCGGCGCGCGGTTGCGGGTGTGGACCACGCGGCGGGTCGCCGCCGTCGGCCGCAGCGTCGTCTACGGCCTGCTGTTCGCCACGGTCCTGCGGGTGGCGGTCGGCGCGGCGGCGACCAACCAGGACCGGCGCAGCGAGCACCTGACGGCGCAGCTGCTGTCGCTGCCCTACGGCCGGGTCCTGGTAGCGCTGATCGGTCTGACGCTCGTCGGGTTCGGCGCGGCGCTGGCGTTCACCATGGTCCGCAGGAACGCCTACACCCACGACATCGACTTCGCCGCGATGCCGCGCCGGATGCGCCCGGCCGTGGTGGCAATCAACGTTCCCGGCAACCTGGCGCGGCTGTCGATCGTCACGCTGGCCGGCGCTTTCGTGGTCCGGGCGGCGCTGGTCCGGGCTCCGGACAGCACGCAGGGCCTGGACGACACGCTGCGGACGGTCAGCAAGGCCCCCGCCGGCCCGCTGCTGCTGGGCGCCATCGCCTTCGGCCTGGTCTGCTACGGGCTGTACTGCTTCTGCAAGGCCCGGTGGATGCGGCCGTAACGGGCGCGCACGAGCCGCAGGGGAACGCGGCCGGGACCGGCCGCCCGAGGGACGGTGCCGGGTCGGCAGGGCGGGGCTCGGCGTCTAGGATCGGCGTCCATGGACGTGCTGCGCGGCGATCGGGCGGAGTGGACCTTCGACGGCGAGTCGGTCGACATCCGCTTCCACACAGGCGCGTTCAAGGACGCCATGCTCAAGGAGCTGGGCCGGTGCACGGTCCCCGTGTCGGCGATCTCCGCTGTCGACTTCGACCTGGCCGACAGCAGGCGAAAGCGCTGGACGCTGCGACTGCGGCTGCACGACCGGACCGACCCCTACGCCGCCGCGGGCGCGATGCTGAGCGAGGGCTCGGAGCCCTTCCGGCTGGTGGGGCCGGCGAGCAGTGAACTGGTCGCCGAGTACCTCGCCGACCAGATCCGCTTCGCCGCGCACCGTGCGGCCGAGGAGGCCGGCGGCTCAGGCCCCGACCCCCGCCTGGCGACCCGCCTCGTGCGCCCGCTGCCCCTGCACATCCAGACGTCGGAGGGCGCCGCCGTGTTCGACGGCGCGACGGTGCGGCTGATCTGGACCGGCGTCTCGGCGGCCGCGCGCAAGAAGAAGGCGCATCGCCGCGAAATCCGGCTCAGCGAGCTCACCGGCGTCGAATGGGTGCCCTCGGACGGCTGGGAGTACGGCCACCTCCGCCTCAACACGGTCGAGGCGGTGCGGACCGAGGTGACCAAGCCCAAGCACGACCTCGCGTGCCTGCTCTGCGACGAGGGCAAAGAGGGCGCCCGGGCCCTCATGATGGCCGCCACCATCACCGCCCACCTGTGGGCGCGCGACCAGGGCGCGATGGGGGAACTGGAGTCCTGACCACCGGGGCCGCGTGCGGGGAACCGCAGGCGCGGCCGGAGCCGCCGCACGCACCGGGAAGCCGCTCCATGAGCGGAGGTCAGTGCGGTGCCGTCATCTTCCGCGACAACTGCGGTGCAGGTTCCGACGAGGCTCAAGCCGCCGATTCGTAGAGGGTGCGGGCACGATGGTTGCGCGACTTGACGTCCAGCAGGCCCCCTGCGCACCTTGGTACCCGAAGGCGCGGTCGAGGATTGCGGCGAGCAGGGCCCCACCCGTTGCCCCGCCCCGCGATGGGCCGACACTATGGCCATGCGCCGCACGCCGCTGAAGCACGGCGACGCCAATGGTGGAACCGGCGTCCGCAGGCATCATGTGCTCCTGATCCGGATCCCCGAGCGCCCGCGCGTGCCACGCCTTCCCGGATTCCCCCAGGCGCACCCGCGCGTGGACCTCGGCCTCTCCGCTCACCAGCTCCGGAGGGCCGACTCGGCGATGCGGCGCAGAGTCGGCATGGAGGGAAGGCGTCCCACGCCTCGTCCCGCGACAGGCTCCGCTGGCCAGCACTTCGGCGAATTTCCCGGGCCAAGTACGTCATTGTCGTAGTCACTACGACCGGAATCACCCTGGAAAGCCCGAATTACGCATGTTAGCGTGAGTTTGCCCGCCCTCTATCGAAAGCAGGATAACCATGAAACTCACCTTGCTCGCGAAGGACAAGCTGTCCGGCGGCAAAGGATGCCCCTCGGTCTACGTCGCCGACACAGGCGATCTGGTCGTTCAGGGTGTAGAGCTGACCGGTTCCGAGATGTCTGAAGTACAGAACCCTCTCGAAGGAGAGGCGGCGGTCCGCATCGATCCGGAGATCGTGATCGAGGCGATCGAGCGATTCAGACAGAGCGAAACCGCTTAGAGTGGGTTGACCGGAGACCTTTCCGAGTTCCATGCGTCCCCGATAGCCCGCCGATCTTGTAGCTACTGCCGCTGTCGGCGGCGTGTCGCGGCGGTAGCTACAAAATCGGTGAGAACACGAAGCCGGTGAAGGTTCATTGCCACCACCGGGGCTGCGGCAGTGGGTGCTGTTCGCGTAGCGCGCGGCACAGCCCGCCGCCGAGCGCACGCTGGACGTTTCGGACGGAGCCGCACCGCCGGTGGACGGGGCTCGGCTCGGCGGAGCGGTGCGGCTTGTGCTCGACGGCAAGCCGTCATCGGCGCTTCGCGCGTGCGGACCCCATTGCCTCAGCTTCTCAGGCGCCCATCCCGCGAGTTTCCCTGAGGCTCCTGCCGGACCCTGTCACGACTGGCGCTTGCGCCCTCCTGAACACGCGTGATTCGCGTTCGCCGCTTCTCCCGGCAATCCAGTGTTTCCATCCCTGAACGACCATACGTGCCGGATGGGTTTAAACCAGGAGAACGCCGCATAGCCGGGTGAATCGCCGTTCGACTGACACGACCATGCCCATGCCGATAAGAGTCAAGGCAGGAACGCCCTCTGACGAAAGGCTCCGCGTGGTCTCTTCAACCACTCGCCCTCCCGTCCGATCCCCGCAACACCCCAGGAGGCGCTGCTGCGCGAAGTCGCCATCGCAATCGAACGCATCATCACCGCCGACCTCGACGGCCGTCCCGCATTCCTCCGCCCCAGACTCAACGGAGCCTGAACACTCGTGGTCTTCTCCCTCCGCGAGGGGGCGCGCAAAGTGACGCTGGAGGCGCTTTCGGTCGAGGAGTCGCTCGCCCTGCTGCGCGAGCACCTGGGTGCGGCGCGCGTCGACGCCGAGCCACGCACCGCCCGCGCGCTGGTGGACCATTGCGCTCGACTGCCCCTGGCGCTGCGCGTCCTCGCCGAGCGGCTGAACGAACTGCCCGGCCTCCCCCTGTCCACGATCGCGGCCGAGCTCTCCGCCGAGGACGAGCGGCTCGACGCGCTCGGCGTCACCGGCGACGAGCTGAGCGACGTCCGCGCGGTGTTCTCCGCCTCCTACAGCGCACTGCCGGACGAGGCCTCCGGGCTGTTCCGCAGCCTGGGCGTGTACCCCGGCGACGACTTCACCCCCGCCGGCTGCGCGGTCGCCGCCGGGCTCCGCCCTTCCCGGGCTCGGCGGCTGCTGGAGCAGTTGGCCGCGGCGAGCCTGGTGCAGCGGCTCAGGCACGACCGCTACCGCATGCACGACCTGCTGCGGGTCTACGCCGCGGAGCGGTTCCGCGCCGAGGAGCCCGAAGGGCGCGAGGCCGCGGTGATCGAACGGCTGGGCGGCTGGTACCTGAGGAGCTCCCGAGAAGCGGTGCGTGTCATCCTGCCGAACTTCCGCTTCGTGCCGCTGGACGGCTACGAGCGGGGCGACGCGCCGGAGTTCGGCTCGCCCGCGGACGCCGTCGCGTGGTTCGCCGCCGAACGCGACGGCATCGTGCAGACGCTGCGCGCCGCGCTCGAACAGCGGCTCGACGACCTCGCGTGGCGGCTGCCCGCGACCGCCTACCCGCTTTTCGAGTACGGGTGGCATTGGTCGGACTGGCGCGAGATCCACCTCATCGGCCTCGAAGCCGCGCGGGCCGCGGGCAGCCGGTACGGCGAGGCGCGCAACATGGTCGGGCTCGGCGACGCCGAGTGGTCGCGCGACGAGATCGCGACCGCCCTGGACGTCTACGAAGCCGCGCTGGCCGGCGCGCGCGAGGCGGGCGACGGCTGGACGGAGGGCTTCGCGCTGCGCCAGCTCGGTGAGCTCCGCTGGGAACGCGACCGCGACCCGCAGGCTGAGGCGCTGCTGTGGGAGGCGACCCACGTGTTCCACCGCGCCGGCGAGCGGCGCGGCCGCGGCATGGCGCTGTTGAGCCTGGCCGCCTACGAGCGCGACGAGGGCCGCACCGGCGCCGCAGAGGAGCACGTCCGCGCCGCGATCGCGCTGTTCACCGAGATCGCCGACACCTGGACCGCGGCGTGGGCCGGCTGCAAGCTGGCCGCGGTCCTCTCAGCGGCGGGCCGCTTCGACGAGTCCGTGGCGGAGTACGAGGCGGCCACCGCGGTCTTCGAGGAGGCCCGCCACCTCGAAGGCGTCGCCGTGGCGCGTTCGGGCGCGGGCCGGGCGCTGGCCGCCGCCGACCGGCCCGAAGACGCGCGCACCCAGCTCACCGCCGCCCTGGACATCCTGGAGTCCATGGAGGACCCCAGGGCCGCGCAGGTGGAGGCCGAGATCGCAGACCTCGGCTAGGCGAACCGCGCCCGCCGGTCCCTGCCCCGCCGGCGTCTGCGGCCTGCAAGGCTTCCCTCGGCGCGGTCGGCCACCCCTGCGAGCCGGCCGCGCCGGGGCGCGGTGTCACCCTTGGGTCGTGCGCAGGGACGGGGGAACCCAGCCCCAGCGCAGGGACCGCTCGGTGACGGTCAGGTGGTTGATCAACTCGATGAGCCAGCGCCGCTGCTCGTGGACGTCGGCGGCGCCCATGTGCAGTCGGGCTTGGACGCCCGGGGCGAGCGTGATGGTGAAGACCCTGCTCGGCGCATCGAAGCAGATGTCCAGTCCGTCGGTGTGCGGGCTGTCGATGACCGTGGGTTCGCGGTGGTCGCCGTGCGGAGCGCCGTCGGGCTGTCGTGTGGTCATGGCCGCATCACCGCCGACGGGATCGGGGAGTCGTATCGGGCGAGCGTGAAGTAGAGGCCGCATCCCTCGGAGCGGATTCCCCAGGCGTCGGCGAAGGCGTCGATAAGGAGGAGGCCGCGCCCTGATTCGTCGTCGCCGCCGGGCGTGCCGAGGGTGGGGACGGTGGCGGCGCCTTCGTCCTCGACGTCGACGGTGAGCGCGTCGCCGATGCGCACCCGGACGGTGAAGGTGCCGCCCGGCCGACTGCCCGACGCCGTGTGGCGCACGGCGTTGGCTGCGGCCTCCGACAGCAGCAACGCGGCGATGGCTGCGGTCGACTCCGGTACCGGCGGGTCGGTCGCCCGGGAGAGAAGGCCCTCCAGCCAGTGGCGAGCGTCGGCGACGCCGGTGCGGAGTCCGGGCAACGTGCGGGAGCGGGAGCGGACGCGTGTGCCGGTGCGCGGGAGGACACGTGTGCGGGCGCTGTCGGCGGCGTTCATCGCACACCTCCCCAGAACAGCGTGAAGTCGGGGAGGCGGGAGAAGCCGGAGACGAAGAGTTCGCCGCGCTGCTGGATGAGCAGGACGTAGGGGCGGACGCGGGAGGAGAGAGCATGCCGCGGCCGGTACCGGCGGCGGGAGCGGGGCGGTTGTGGCGGCGGTGGCAGTGGCGGTGATTGGGCGGTTCGGGTCCGAATTGGGCCGATAGTGTTGCACACGGGTCTCCACCTGGTGTTGCAGGTTGGGGGTCAAGGCCCTGGTTCGGTGTTTCTGCACCGGCCAGGGCCGTTTTCGGCTGCTTTGGCAGATCTCCTGCCGTGTCAATAGCCACCGTGTCACCTGCTCTCGGAGCTAGCCATAGGGGTGACATTGTTGTCGCTTGTTGCGGAAATCTGTAGCCAGTTGTATCCAGACTCTGGCAACCTGTTTCCATGAGCCGCGAAGAGCGAGCACGGTGGGCCAAGTTTGGCGATGAGATGCGAAAGGCAAGGGCTGCATCAGGTATGACGCAGCGCGACCTAGGCATCAAGGTCGGCCTGTCGCACGCCATGATCGGGGCGATCGAGCGAGCCCAACGTCGTCCACAAAAGGACCAAGTAGCCGATTTCGACACCACGTTGGCAACAGGCGGAATCCTGAGCCAGATCTGGGACGAGCTTACGACGGCGTCGAACGTACCTGCGGGCTTCCGCGACGTTCTTCACCTAGAGCAGCAGTCCCGGCAGATCAGGGAGTTCAACGCACAGATAGTTCCGGGGATCCTTCAGACGCGCGACTATGCGCGCGCCCTTATACGCACGCGGAGAATCACGGCCTCGCAGGAAGAGGTGGATCACCTGGTCGAGACCCGGCTGAATCGGCTGGAGAAGCTGCGGCAAGGAGAGCTTCCTCTGTTGTGGTTCGTCATCAGAGAGGCAGCGCTTACCCAGAACATGGGAAACCCAGCCATCATGCGGGGCCAGATGGCGCATCTCACCAAGCTGCGCACGGAGGGCGTCGTTCGGATTCAGGTCATTCCCGATTCCGCGCCGGCTCCGGCAGCGCTGTGCGAGGCGTTCAGAGTGATGACCATCGAGGGGGCGAACACAATCGGGTATGTTGAGCATGCCCTTGGAGGAGAGGTCAAGGCACTAGCGCAGCAGGTAGACGACTTGATCACCTTCTTCGAGACCCTGCTGGGCGAGGCTCTATCGCCCTCCGCCTCCCTCGAACTCATAGGCACGATAAGCGGTGAGCACCATGGAGAGATGGACTAAGTCCAGCTACAGCAATGGGACGGGCGCCAACTGCGTAGAAGTTGCCTGGCGCAAGTCCACCTACAGCACAGGCGGCGCCAACTGCGTCGAGGTCGCCACTCCGACGCCCTCCGTCCTCGTCCGCGACACCCAGCACCGCCCCCTCGGCCACCTGGACTTCCCCGCCTCCGAGTGGGCGGCCTTCCTCACCGCCGCCAGGGCCGCCGAGCTGTAACCCGACCTTCCTCTACCCCCCACTCCCCTACCCCGCAAGAAACCCGGTGAGGTGGCCGGCCACCTGGTCGGGCAGCTCCTCTTGGAGGGTGTGCCCGCAGGCCAGGCCCTGGCCGTCCACCGATCCGGTCGAGACCTCGCGCCAGGTCGCGAGCACGTCGTAGGTCCGGCCGACCGTGCCCTCGGCGCCCCACAGTGCCAGCAGCGGCTGTGTGAGCAGCCGTCCCGCCGCCGCGTCCTCGCGGTCGTGGGCGAGGTCGATGCCGGCGGCCGCCCGGTAGTCCTCGCAGACCGCGTGCACCATGCGCGGATCGCGGTAGCAGCGCAGGTACTCCTGCACCAGGTCCTCTGCAGGCACACCTTCCGTACGGCTCTGCCCGCTCAGGTGCATGCGCAGGTAGGTCTCGGTGGCGCCGGCGATCATCTCCTCGGGCAGCGGCTCGGGCTGGATCAGGAAGAACCACCAGAAGTACCGGGTGGCGAAGTCCCTGTCGGCCCGCGCGTACATGGTGGCGGTGGGCGCGATGTCGAGAACCGCCAGCCGCTCGACCGCGCCCGGGTGGTCCAGCGCCATTCGGTGCGCAACCCGCCCGCCGCGGTCGTGCCCGACGACCGCGAAGCGCTCGTGGCCGAGCTCGCGCATCACGGCCACCTGATCGGCGGCCATCACCCGCTTGCTATAGGGGGCGTGGTCGCCGCCGCTGCCGGGCTTGGCCGAGTCGCCGTAGCCGCGCAGGTCGGTCGCGACCACGGTGAAGCGCTCCGCCAGCATCGGGGCGACGTCGCGCCAGGTGGCGTGGGTCTGCGGGTGCCCGTGCAGCAGCAGAACCGGCGGTCCGCTCCCGCCGGTCGCCGCGCGGATGCGGACGCCTTCCCCGGTGTCGAGGTCGGCCGCGTCGAACCCGGGGATGAGCGTCGTCGGAGCCACGTCTCCTCCAGTCGCGAAGGCGGATTCAGCCCCGCCGCACCCGCCGCGGAGTCCGCGGCGACACTCTACGCCCGGCTGCCCGAACGCACCCCCGACCGGGCCGCGGCGCGCGGCCCCGGCCCCTGCCGCGGCGCATCGGTCGCGCTGGCGGCTGTACCGCGGTGGACCCCGGCCCGTGCCCGCGTCGGGGTGGGTGCCGGGGCGTTGGGAGCGGTTCGGGGCCCGTTAGGGTCGGTGGCCATGGACGAACGCAAGCTGGGCAAGACCGGTAGGAATGTCAGCGCCGTGGGGTTCGGCGCCTGGCAGATCGGGGCGGCGTGGGGTGACGTCAGTGAGGAGGACGCGCTCTCGGCGCTGCGGACCTCCGTGGAGTCGGGGGTCAGCTTCATCGACACCGCCGACGTCTACGGCGACGGCCGCAGTGAGCGGCTCGTGGGGCAGATCCTCAAGGAGTACCCGCACCTGACCGTGGCGACCAAGATGGGACGGCGCGCGCCCCAGGAGCCCGGGAACTACAACCCGGAGAACCTCCGGTCGTGGAACGACGACTCCCGCTCCAACCTGGGCGTGGACACGATCGACCTGGTGCAGCTGCACTGCCCGCCCGATGCGGTCTACGCGTCCGATGCGGTCTTCGACGATCTGGACGCGATGGTCTCCGAGGGCCGCATCCGCTCCTACGGGGTCAGCGTGGAGACCTGCGCGCAGGCGCTCGCGGCGATCGAGCGGCCCGGAGTGGCGAGTGTGCAGATCATCCTGAACGCCTTCCGGCACAAGCCGCTGGAGGAGGTGCTGCCCGCCGCGCGCGAGGCCGGGGTCGGCGTCATCGCGCGGGTGCCGCTGGCCAGCGGGCTGCTGTCGGGCCGGTACACGGCGCAGACGTCCTTCGGTGACGACGACCACCGCAACTTCAACCGCGCCGGCGACGCGTTCGACGTGGGCGAGACGTTCTCCGGCGTCGACTTCGCGACCGGGCTGGCGGCGGTGGAGCGCATCCGCGAGGCCGTACCCGACGGTATGACGATGGCGCAGTTCGCGCTGCGCTGGATCCTGGACCAGCCGGGCGTGAGCACGGTGATCCCCGGCGCGCGGAACGCCGAGCAGGCGCGCGGCAACGCCGCCGCGGCCTTCCTTGCGCCGCTTCCGCCGGAGGTGCACAGCACCGTCCGCGAGGTCTACGACGAGCTGGTCCGCCCCCAGGTGCACCACCGCTGGTGACGGTCGCGGGGAGGAGGCCGCGCCGCGGGTCGCGCGGCCTCCTCACCGCGGCCTCCTCGCGGCGGCCCGCGGCCCGGCGCCCGGCGGCGCCGGGCCCTCGTGTCCGGGGCCGCTGCGGCGGCGGTGCAGGGCACCGCCGCCGCACTGCGGCGCACCATAGCCCCTGCTCATCCCCGCGCGCTCCCCGCTGAACCGGCACTGTGCCCCACCCGCGCATCCATTGACATGCAACCTCTAGGTTGCCTAAACTGATAAGCAACCAAGCGGTTGCATTTAGGATCGTTGGACGGAATGGACGAGGTCTTCAAGGCACTGGCCGACCCCAGCAGGCGCCGGCTGCTCGACGCGCTGAACACGCGCAACGGGCAGAGCCTGCGCGAGCTGTGCTCCGAGCTGGACATGACGCGCCAGGCCGTCGCCAAGCACCTGGCGGTGCTGGAGGCGGCCGGGCTGGTGGCCACGGCCCGGCGCGGCCGGGAGAAGCTGCACTTCCTCAACGCCGCGCCAATCAACGACATCGCCGACCGCTGGATCCACCGCTACGACCGCGCGAGGGCGCGCGCCCTCGCCGACCTGAAACAGGCTTTGGAGGGGAGTCCCATGAGTGGCGACGACACCGGCGGCGCGACGAGCTTCGTCTACGTGACCTACATCAGCACCACGCCCGAGCGGCTCTGGCAGGCGCTGACCGATCCCGCGTTCATCAGCCGCTACTTCGAAGGCGGCGGCCCCGGCTCCGACTGGAAGCCCGGCTCGCCGGTGCTGTGGAAGATGACCGCCGACGACGAGTGGCACGACTGGGACCAGCGGGTCCTCGAAGCCGACCCTCCGCGCCGGCTCTCCTACAGCTGGCACACCTACCAGCCCGAGATGGCCGAGCACACCGGCTGGAGCCTGGAGGAGATCGAGCGGCGGCGGAGCGAACGGCGCTCGAAGGTCACCTTCGACGTCGAGCCCGCCGGCGCGGCGGTGAAGCTGACCGTCACACACGACGACTTCGAGCCCGGCAGCGCGATGCTGCAGAGCGTGAGCAAGGGCTGGCCGGCGATCCTGTCCAACCTGAAGACGCTGCTGGAGTCCGGTGAGACGCTGCAGATGGAGTAGATGCGCGGTGGGCTGAACCCGCTTCCGCGGCGGTGGCCGCACGCGCCAGACTGGACCCGGGTGGCCAGGGGGACCGGGGAGGCGGCATGGCGCTGGAGACCGAGGACCGGGAGTCGGACTCGCCCTACATCGCACGCGTGTGGCGGGGCCGCAGTTGCGGTGTCGAGCGGATGACGTCGGTGGCCACGGCGAACTGGGAACTCGTCGTCTGGACGGAGCAGGGCGTCGTCCGGGCCGCGGTCCGCGGCCCGGAGACGGCGGCGAGCGCGGCCGCGGTGCCCGACGGCTCCGAGTCGTTCGGGATCACGTTCTCGCACGGCACCCGCATGCCGCATCTGCCGGTGCCGCGGCTCGTCAACACGCAGCTGGAGTCCCCGCACGCGACGCCGCGCTCCTTCGTGCTCCGCGGCGAGGAGTGGCCCCTGCCCGGCTTCTCCACCGCGGAGCAGTTCGCGGCCCGCCTGGTCCGCGCGGGGGTGCTGGTGCGCGACCCGCTCGTGGCGGAGGCGCTCGGGGGCGAGCCCCCGAGCGCCGGCACGCGCTCGGTGCAGCGGCGCGTCGCCGCGTCCACCGGCCTGGCCCAGGGTGCCATCCAGCGCATCGAACGCGCCCGCCAGGCGGCGGTCCTGCTCGCCGAGGGCGCCGCGCCCCTCGACGTGACGCACCGGCTCGGCTACTACGACCAGCCGCACCTGGCCCGCTCGCTCACGCGCTACATCGGCCGCACGGCGACGCAGCTGCGGCGCGAGGACGCCGGCGAACCGCTGTCGCTGCTGTACAAGACGGACGCCTGCGGCCGCTCCTAGCCTGACCTCGGAGGACACCCGCGTCCGCAGAGAGGGCAGGAGACCATGGGCAGGATCATCTCGAACTTCTTCATCTCGCTCGACGGCGTCGTCGAGGCGCCGGACAAGTGGCACTTCCCGTACTTCGACGACGACATGGGCGCCGTCGTCAGCGACGGCATGGCCGCGAACACCGCGTTCCTCATGGGGCGCACGCTCTATGACGAATGGGCCGCCTACTGGCCCGAAAGCACCGACGAGCCGTTCGCGAGCCACTTCAACGAGGCCACGAAGTACGTGGTCTCGTCGTCGCTGACGGACCCCGCCTGGCAGAACACCACGGTGCTGCGGGACGTCGAGGCGGTACGACGGGTCAAGGACGCCACCGACGGCGACATCGGCATGTCGGGCAGCGCGACCACCGTGCGCCGGCTGCTGGCCGGCGGCCTGCTGGACGAGCTGCGCCTGCTCGTGCATCCCATCGTCGTCGGCCGCGGTCAGCGCCTGTTCGAGGACACGGCGACGCACAAGCTCGCGCTGACCCGGAGCAGGACCCTGTCGTCCGGGGTACTCGACCTCGCCTACACGCCGGCCTCCTGAGGCACCGCGGTGGCGGCCGGGCGGTGCGGCACGCGCCGCACCGGGAGCCGACCGGGCCGGGAGCGCGCCCCGGTTTCGGCGCGCTCAGCCGCCGGCCGGGCGGGCGGCGGCCTGCTCCGGTTCGGCGAGGTCGCCGGGGATGCGGGTGCCGGCCTGGAGCGGGACCAGCTCCGACTGCAGCACCATGGTGGCCGCGCCGATGGCCGGTGCGGTGGCGGCCGACGTTGAGATCCGCACCGCGACCGGGTGGGTGGCGCGGGCGAAGAACGAGCGGTCCAGCTCCTCCTGGACGACCGGCAGGTACATCGATCCGGCCACGGCCAGGCTCTGCCCGGTGAGCACGACGCGGTCCAGGTCGAGCACGTTGGCCAGGGTGCGGGTGGCCACCGCCAGGTAGCGCGCGGAGCGGTCGACGATGGCGCGGGCGCCGGGCTCGCCGCGGCGCGCCGCGCGTGCCACGGCGGCGAAGTCGGCGGCCACCGAGGAGTGGCGGCGCGCGCCCTCGTCGTCGAGCCCCGCCGCCCGCGCGACCTCGGCGTCCGCGCGGGCACGGGCGACCACCGCGGCCGGTCCCGCCATCACCTCCGTGCACCCGCGCGCGCCGCACCAGCACTCGGGGCCGTCGGGGTCCAGGCAGATGTGCCCGATCTCGCCGGCGTTGCCGCTGGAGCCGTGGTACGGGATGCCGTTGATGAGGATGCCCGAGCCGATGCCGGTGCAGACGTAGACGGCGGCGAAGGTCGAGGCGCCGCTGACCGCTCCGGACCAGTACTCCCCCAGCGCGGCGGCGGTGGCGTCGTTGCCGAGCACGACCGGCAGCCCGATCGCCCGCCGCACCTCCTCGTCGAGCGGGAAGTCCTCCCAGTGGCGCATGATCGGCGGGGCCAGCCGCATGCCGGCGGCGGGGGTGAGCGGCCCGGGCGAGACCAGGCCCACGCCCAGCACGAGCCGTTCGTCGACCCCCACGCCTTCGATGAGCGTCGACACCTCGGCGGCCATGCGCTCCACGACGGCGGGCGGGTCGTCGGTTCCCGCGCCCGCCCGGGTCATCCGGGCCACGACCGAGCCGCCGAGGTCGGTGAGCACGTAGGCGATGCCGGAGTGGTCCAGGTGCACGCCCACGGCGTAGCGCGAGGACTGGTTGAGCTGGAGCAGCACGCGCGGCTTGCCGCCGGTGGACTCCGCGCGGCCGGTCTCGACGACGAGACCGTCCTCGATGAGCTTGCGGACGACGGTGGAGATCGTCGCGCCGGTGAAGCCGGTGGCCCGGATGAGGCCGACGCGGCTGATGGTGCCGGCGGCGCGGATCACGTCGAGCACGGCCGCCCGGCTGCTCGCGTGGGGTATTGCCCGAGCCGGCGCGCCCACCTGGAACCTCCGCTTCACTTCCCCCGTCGCCACCCGGCGCACCTGCGGCGATGCGCGCGGGCGCCTCCGGCACGCGGGCAGTCTACCGCCGCGGCCGTACCGGGCTGCGGGCGCGACCGGGCGCGACCCGCCCCTGTTCGACGGAGAGCGCCGGTCGCCGTGACCGCTCCCCACGGTCGCGCACGGCCTCTCCCCGTTCGGCTGCGCGTCGTCGGCCACGTCGGCTTCACCGACCCCCGGACCGGACCGTGGGCGCGGGGGGAGTACCGCGCCCGTGCAGACGGTGTCCCAGGACCGGCCACCACCCACCGCGGAGGGACGGGGCCCCGCCCCGCCGACAGGACCGCCCCGCCGCCCCGCCGCCGCGCCGGGGCGCGGCGGCGGCGGCCGCGGCCGCGGGACGGGACGCGCGCATCCTTTGCGCTTTCCGAGCCGTTCTCCGCTGTTTTCCCGCACCATTTTTGGTTAACCCGTCACCGAACCCGCATCGGTGGAATCACCCGTGTTCCCGGTCCGGCGTTGACTCCGTTTTCCCGATGCCGAATATTCGGCTTGCAGCGCGCTGTGCAGAATCCAACGCGAAGCGCTCCCGCGGAGGGGACGCAGGTCGCCAAACCGGAGAACGTACCGGACCATCCCCCAGCACGGATTTCGAGGAGCAGCGGAATGAGATCACGAAACCCCGCCCACCGGTTTTCCGCCGCGGTCGTCGCTCTAATCACGGCCACCGCCCTTCTCGCGGGCTCGGCCGGCTCCGCCTCGGCCGCCGGGACCGGCCCCTACGACGCCGAATACACGACCACGCTCCGGCTGTACGGCCACACGGTCTACCGCCCGGCAGACCTGCCCGCGAACGAGCGGCTGCCGATCGTCGTCTGGGGCAACGGCGGATGCCTGGCCGACGGCACGATGTTCGAGAAGTTCCTGCTGGAGATCGCCTCGCACGGCTTCCTGGTGATCGCGAACGGCCGCCCCGGCGGGTCCGGCAGCACTGACGCCGACATGCTCACCGAGGCGATCGACTGGGCGGTAGAGGAGAACGGCCGACTGTTCAGCCCCTACCGGGGACGCCTCGACACCGGTTCGATCGCCGTGATGGGCCAGTCCTGCGGCGGTATCGAGGCCTACGAGGCCTCCGGCGACGAGCGCGTGGACACCACGGTGCTGTGGAACAGCGGCATGCTCAGCGACCTGGACAACTGGCGCCTGCGCCGACTCCACGCGCCCATCGCCTACTTCACCGGCGGCCCGGACGACATCGCCCATGAGAACGCCCTGGACGACTGGGACCGGATCCCCTCGGGCCTCCCGGCGTTCCTGGGCAGCCTGGACGTGGGCCACACCGGCACGTTCGGCGAGCCGGACGGCGGCGAGTACGGCCGGGTCGGCGCCCTGTGGCTGAAGTGGCGGCTCAAGGGCGACCTGCAGGCCGGACAGGCGTTCACCGGGTCCGACTGCGGCCTGTGCTCCACCGAGTGGGACATCAGGCGCCGGAACCTGTAGACCCGGCCGCCGCACGGCTTCCTCGGGGCCGGCGTGCGCTCGGCCCCGGCCCCGCCGCGGCCGGCGGAGTCGGGGCCGCGCCACTCGCCTGCCCTTTCCGCGCGGAATTTCTCCGGCGGGTTTATCCGAATCGACCAGGCACGATCCGTGGGAGCCCTCCCACGAAACCTCGTACATCCCTGGCGGCCGGGAGCTTTACCGGTTTACCCTCAAGGCCGCACACACCACTCCGAGCGAGGTGGCACACACTGGGGGATTCGCGTGCCGAGTGGGTCGATTCCGTATTCCCAGGAGCCGAAAATGTCGAACCACCGACGGGCGCGGCGGCTGGCCGCGACCGCTGGCGCACTCGTTCTCGCGGCGCTGGGCCCGGCCGGACCGGCCGCGTCCGACGAGTCCGCCTCCGCCGCCGACCAGAAGCCGTCCGCCACCGCGGATGCCCGACTACCGCTGAACCGCTTGCAGGTGACCAGTACCCGCACCGACTCCGACCGCCTCGACCGGCCGACCGACATCGAGTCACCGGGCGACGGCAGCGGGCGGATGTTCATCACGGAGAAGGAGGCGGGCGCAGTCCGCGTCTACCACCCCGACAGCGGGCTCGCCGCCGAGCCGCTGCTCGACATCGGCGACCGCATCACCAGCGAGGGCAACGAGCAGGGGCTGCTGGGGATCGCGCTTGCGCCCGACTTCGAGCACGATCCCGCGCTCTACGCCGCCTACACCAGCGCCGACGAGGGCGAACTCACCCTCTCGCGCTTCCCGATGCAGAGCCCCGACCAGGCGAGCGTCCCCGCCGACGGCGAGGAAGTCCTGCTGACCGAGCCGCACAGCGAGTACACCAACCACAACGGCGGCGAGGTGGAGTTCGGCCCGGACGGCTACCTGTACTGGAGCCTGGGCGACGGCGGCAACGCCGGCGACAGCCTGGACAACGGGCAGAACCTCGGCACGCTGCTGGGCAGCATCGTCCGGCTGGACGTGAGCGACTCCTGCGGCGACCTCGCCTACTGCGTCCCCGAGGACAACCCGTTCGTGTCCGAGCCCGGTGCCCGCCCGGAGATCTGGGCCTACGGGCTGCGCAACGCCTGGCGGTTCTCCTTCGACCCGGCCGACGGCTCGCTGTGGATCGCCGACGTCGGCCAGGGCAGCTGGGAGGAGGTCAACCACCTGCCCGCGGGCGAGGGCGGCACCAACTTCGGCTGGCCCTGCCGCGAGGGCTCAGAGGAGTTCGACGCCGAGCGGTGCGAGACCGGAGCCGACTACACCGACCCGGTCTTCGCCTACGACCACCTGGACGGCAACTGCTCGGTGACCGGCGGCGTGGTCTACCGCGGCGACGAGTACGCCGACCTGGCCGGCGGCACCTACGTCATGACCGACTACTGCAGCGCCAACACCTGGGGGATCCGGCGCACCGGTGACGGCGGCTACACCACCGAGCACATCGGTGAGCTGCCGATCCAGGTCACCGCGTTCGGAGCCGACGCGTCGGGAGAGCTGTACGCGGTCACCGACCTGCCCGGCGGCCTGCACCGCGTCGGCTTCGAGGCGCTGCCCCCGCCCGTGCGCTGCACCGTCGACTACACGGTGGACAGCGAGTGGGGCGACGGGTTCAGCGCGTCGGTGGTCGTGACCAACACCGGCGACGAGCCGATCGAGGACTGGACCGCCCGGTGGGACTACACCGGTGGGCAGCAGGTCACCACCGCCTGGCAGGCCGACGTCAGCCAGGAGGGCACGACCGTCTCGGCGAGCGGCCTGGACTACAACCGGGTGATCCCGGCGGGCGGATCCCGGCGCTTCGGCCTCCAGGGCACCATCACCGCCACCAACCCGGCTCCCGAGGAGTTCCGGGTGAACGGCTCGGTCTGCGAAGGCTAGACCGGCGCGGCTGAGCGGCGCCGCCCCGTCCCGCCCGCCCCTCGGGGCCCGCGCGGCGGGCGGCGCCGCGGGCCGGGTGCGGGACCAGGCCGCGGCCGTCTGGCCGGTGCCCGGCCTCGACGAGGCCGCGGTTGTGGTCTCCCACTCCAGGTAGGCGACGGGGTGCTCGGTGAGCGGCGCGTCCAGCCGCTGGAGGGTGGGGCCCCGGGCCTCCGGTCGGCCGAGGCCGAGCACCGCTGCGAGCGAGCGCGGCCGCGCAGGCGGGCGCCGGGGCGGGGGGCCATGATCCCGTCGGGGTGGGCGCGGGCGAGCTCGGAGTCCTCGTCGACCATCTCCGGCTTCACCGAGATGCCGAGCTCCATGCCCGGTCCCGGCACACGGGCGGCGAGGGGATTGAGGCCGCCGGGCCTCGGCGAGACGTACCGGTCGCCCGGCCCTCGGGCGTCGGCGCGGGGGCCGCCGAACCAGTCGTCGTGGAGGACGAACCGCTTCACCCCGACCAAGGGGGCGGCGTCGGCCGGCTCGCGCAGCCGGTCCAGGTGTTGACCACGGGTCGCGGCGATGCGGGGTGGTTGCCGCGGCCGCGCAGGTGCGGTGGGTGCGGTCCCGCGTCGCTGTGTGAGGCGTACTGCCAGGATGGGGTGGAGGCGGCGCCGGGCTCCAGGGCGCCTTGGCGCGAGCATCGGCTCGCCGAAGCCCTGCGGCGAGATCCCGGCGTGGAAGGTGCGTTCGGCGGAGCTGCGGTGGTCGCCCGACCGGGTGCTCGCCCGAAACCTCGCCCGAGGCGCGCGCCGAACCCGGTGGAGACGGCTGCGAGGAGGTAGGCGGAGTCGTAGCCGGTGCGGCCCTCGCGCACCCAAACGCCCCGGGTGAAGGGGGTGCGCTGCGGTGTGCGCTCGCGCATGCGGCGGCCGGTGGAGTCGAGCAGTTCGGCGGCTTCGGGCGGCACCGGCAGCACCGGGTTGACCGCGTCGACGGTGCAGGGGGTGTCGGGCGCGGTCGGCGAGGGCGGCGCGCCGGCGCAGCACGCCGGCCGGGCACACCTCGATCTCCCTGCCCAGCCCGAGGCCGGCGGTGTCGTCCGCGGCTCGCGCCGTGAGCCGGTCGCCGACCGGCCGGTCGGGGTCGGTCTCCCGCTCTGCGCGCTCGACGCGGAACGCGGCGGAGAAGTCGGCGCCCGCGCGGTCGGCAACGACACCGGAGGTGCCCGGCCGGCCGGCGCTGCTCGGGCAGCACCGACGCCGCCGCGGGGCCGTCGGGAGAGAAGCCGATAGGCTGGGGCCGCGTGGGCGGGCGCAGGTCCTCCGGGTCGGCTCCGGTCAGCGGGCCGAGGTCGGCCCCGGTGCGGGGCACACGGCAGGCCGCCGTCGGCGCTGGTCGACGGCGAGGTCGCCACCGCAACCGCATGCGCAGGGCACGGGGGGAACCAACGGGCGGTGCGTCGCTGTGCCACCATGACTCGGTCCGGGCCATCGGCAGACCAACGTGATTGACTTACTTAATTTGGTGACGTAAGAATCTTTCCGCAGACGTCCCGGCCGTCGCACCCCGCATCCCCCGCCGACGTGCCCCCACCACCCCGCCGCGCGGCGGGCGCACCCTGGAGTGATCGCAGATGATGCGTCAGACCCTGCACGAGGACTGGCTGCTGTCCACGACACGAGGCCCGGTGCCCGAGGAGATCGCCGGGCGCAGCGTCCCGGCGCAGGTGCCGGGAAGCGCTCACACCGACCTGCTCGCCGCAGGACTGATCGGCGATCCCTACCTTGACACCGCCGAGACCGACCTCGCCTGGGCCCACCGCACGTCGTGGCGCTACACGTGCACCTTCGAGGCCGACGCGCCGCGGCCCGGCGAGCGCGTGGACCTGGCCTTCGACGGGCTGGACACGATCGCCGAGGTACGCCTCAACGGCCGGCTGCTCGGCGGCACCGCCAACATGCACCGCGCTTACCGCTTCGACGTCCGCGAGGCGCTGCGCGGCGGAGCCAACGAGCTCACCGTCGACTTCTCCCCCGCCCTGGAGTACGCCGAACGGGAGCGTGAGCGGCTGGGCCACCGCCCGCACACCAACGCCCACCCCTACAACATGGTCCGCAAGATGGCCTGCTCCTTCGGCTGGGACTGGGGCCCCGACCTGCAGACCGCCGGCATCTGGAAGCCGGTCCGGCTGGAGCGCTGGCGCGGCGCCCGCATCACCGGGGTACGCCCGCTGGTCACCGTGGACGGGCGGGGCACCGGCCGCGTAGAGGCGCACGTGGGCGTCGAGCACGCCGAGCCCGGGGGCAGCGGAGGCGGCCTCGTGCTCGCGGTCCGCGTCGCCGGACGCGAGACCCGCGTCGCCGTCCCGGCGGGCGCGGACGAGGCGGTCGCGGTCGTCGAGGTGCCCGACGCCCGGCTGTGGTGGCCGGTCGGCTACGGCGACCAGCCGCTCTACGACCTCGACGTCACGCTGTCCGAGCAGGCTGCGGGCGGGCGGGAGGCCGCGGGCGGGTCGGAGGCCGAGGCGGACACCGTGCACCGGCGCATCGGGTTCCGCACGGTCGACGTCGACACCTCGCCCGACGAGATCGGCGCCCGCTTCACGGTCACGGTGAACGGCCGCCCCATCGCCGTCAAGGGCGCCAACTGGATCCCCGACGACCACTTCCTCACCCGCATCACCCGCGAGAGGCTGGCCCGCCGCGTCGACCAGGCGCTGGGCGCGCACATGAACATGCTGCGCGTGTGGGGCGGCGGCATCTACGAGACCGACGACTTCTACGACGTGTGCGACGAGCGCGGCGTGCTGGTGTGGCAGGACTTCGCGCTGGCCTGCGCGTCCTACCCCGAGGAGGAGCCGCTGGCCGCCGAGTTCGAGGCCGAGGCGCGCGAGAACGTCGCCCGGCTCAGCTCGCACCCGTCGCTGGCGGTGTGGAACGGCGGCAACGAGAACCTGTGGGGGTTCGCCGACTGGGGCTGGCCCGAGGCGCTGGCCGGTCGCACCTGGGGCGAGCACTACTACTACGAGCTGTTCCCACGCGTGGTCGCCGAGCTGGACCCCACTCGCCCCTACGTGGACGGCAGCCCGTGCAGCCCCGGACACCGCCCCGGTGAGCTGCACCCCAACGACCCCGACCACGGCTGCCGCCACGAGTGGCAGGTGTGGAACCAGGTCGACTACACCCATTACCGCGACACCGTCCCGCGGTTCTGCGCGGAGTTCGGGTTCCAGGGCCCGCCCACGTGGACGACCCTGACCGACTGGATCCACGACTCCCCGCTCACCCCCACCTCGCCGGCGTTCCTGCTGCACCAGAAGGCCGGAGACGGCAACGGCAAGCTGCACCGGGGGCTGGAGGGGCACCTGCCCGTTCCCGACGACTTCGCCGACTGGCACTGGGCCACACAGCTCAACCAGGCGCGGGCGGTGGCCTTCGGCGTCGAGCACTTCCGCTCCTGGTGGCCGCGCACCTCCGGCACCCTGGTCTGGCAGCTCAACGACTGCTGGCCGGTGACCTCGTGGGCCGCGGTCGACGGCGACGAGCGCCCCAAGCCGCTCTACTACTCGCTGCGCCGCGCCTACGCGCCGCGCCTGCTCACCTTCCAGCCGCGCGATGGCGGGCTCGCGCTGATCGCGGTCAACGACACCGGCGAGGCCTGGACCGGCCACGTGCGCCTCCAGCGCCAGAACTTCGCGGGCGAGGTGCTGGACACGGCTAAGATCGAGCTGTCCGTGCAGGCCCGGTCGGCCGCCCGCCTCGACCCGGCCGAGTCGCTGACCACGCCGGCCGACCCGGGCAAGGAGCTACTCGTGGCCGCCACCGACGACGCCCGCACCGTCCACACCTTCCGCGAGGACCCGGAGCTGGCCTACGACCCCGAGCCGCTCAGCGCCGTGGCGACCGCCGTGCCCGAGGGCTATCGGGTGGACGTCCGTGCGCGGTCGTTCGCCCGCGACGTCGCCGTGCTGGCCGACCGGGCGGCGCCCGACGCCGACGTCGACGACATGCTGGTGCCGATGCTGGCCGGCGAGACCCGGTCGTTCACGGTGCGCACCGGCGCCCGCATCGACCCGGGGGAGCTGACGGCCCCGCTCGTGCTGCGCTGCGCCAACGGCCTTTCCGTACACGCGGCCGGTCCTGCATGACCGCGCCGCAGCACCCCGTCGCCGCGGCGGGCGCGATCGGGCTGGTGCTGGCCCGGCCGGCGCGCCTGCTCGGTGTCGAGCCGTTCTTCATGGAGTTCATCGGGGGGATCGAGGAGCGCCTCGCCCAACGCGACATGTCGGTGCTGCTGCACATCGTCGGCGACCACCGCGCCGAGCTGGAGGCCTACCGGCGCTGGGCCGAGCGGGGCCTGGTCGACGCCGTGGCCGTGGTCAACCTGACCGTCGACGACGAGCGCCCGCGGGTACTCGCCGAACTCGGTTTGCCCGCGGTCCTCGTCGGCGCCTGGGAGGGCGCCCCGGCCGCACCGTCGGTGCGCACCGACAACACCGCGCCGGTGCACGAGGCACTGCGGCACCTGCTGGACCTGGGCCACCGCCGGGTGGCCCGGGTCAGCGGGCCCGCCTCCCTGCTGCACACGCACAAGCGCACCGCCGCGCTGGAGGAGGGCTGCCGCGAGGCCGGCATCGAGCCGCCGGTCGTCCTCGAAGGCGACTACTCCAGCGAGGCCGGTGCGGACCTGACGGCGGCGCTGCTGCGGCGCACGCCGGCGCCCACGGCCGTCCTCTACGACAACGACGTCATGGCGGTGGCGGGGCTGCAGGCCGCCAAGGAACTCGGCGTGGCCGTCCCCGAACGGGTGAGCCTGATCGCCTGGGACGACTCCACCCAGTGCCGGCTGTCCTCGCCACCGCTGACGACGATGAGCGTGGACGTGCACCAGCACGGGATGACGGTCGCCGAATCGGTGCTGGAGGCCGCCGACGGCCTTCCCGTGGCCGAGCGGTGCTCTCCGGCCGCCCGCATCACCCCGCGCGGCAGCACGGCCCGGCCGGGCGTGCACGCGGCCGTGCAGGGCAGCGGCTGAACGCGGCACGGCGCCCCGCACGGCGGGCCGGAGCCCGGAATCCGGCGACCTCGGCTACACGATCGGCGGCGCTCGGGGTACCTTCGGTCGGGCCGGTGGGCACGGACCGGCCACAGCCGGCTGCGGCGCCGCCGCGGCCGGTGCCGCCGCCCGCCGATACGCAAAGGATGAAGACCGTGCGCCGTCCGACTATCGCCGACATCGCCCAGGCCGCGGGCGTCTCCAAGGGTTCGGTCTCCTACGCGCTCAACGGCAGGCCCGGCGTCTCGGAGGCCACCCGGGTGCGTGTGCTGTCCATCGCCGAGGAGCTGGGCTGGGCCCCCAGCACCGCCGCACGCGCCTTGTCGGACGGCCGCGCCGACGCGATCGGCCTGGTCGTCGACCGGCCGGCGCGGACGATCGGCCTGGAGCCGTTCTTCATGGAGCTGATGTCGGGGGTGCAGACCGCGCTCTCGGAGATCTCCACGTCGCTGCTGCTCCAAGTGGCCGCCGACCAGGAGCACGAGATCCGCACCTACCGGCAGTGGCACGCCCAGCGGCGCGTGGACGGCGTGCTCGTCGTGGACCTGCTCAGCGGCGACAGGCGGCCCGCGGCGCTCGCCGAGATCGGCCTGCCCGCGGTCGTCGTGGGCGGCCCGCTGCCGGACGCCGCGCAGCCGTTCGTGTGGTCCGACGACGCCGCCTGGACGGCGATGGCCCTGCGCCACCTCGCCGACCTGGGACACCGCCGGGTCGCCCGCGTCGCCGGGCCGCCGGCGCTGCTGCACACCTCGCGGCGCACGCGGGCCTTCGAGGAGGCGGCGGCGGAGCTCGGCCTAGAACGGCACACCGTCGTGCACGCCGACTACACCGACGAGGCCGGCGCCGACGCCACGCGGCGGCTGCTGTCAGGGGTGCCGCGCCCCACGGCGCTCATGTTCGACAATGACCTCATGGCCGTGGCCGGACTGAGCGTGGCCCAGGAGATGGGCTTCGCGCTGCCCGCGGACCTGTCGGTGGTCGCCTGGGACGACTCCCCGCTGTGCCGCATGACCCGTCCGCCGCTGACCGCCATCGGGCGCGACGTCAAGGGCTACGGCGAGCAGGCGGCGCGGGTCCTGCTGGAGCTTGTGGCCGGAGGCGCACCCGGGAACCGGCGGGGCGCCGAGGCCCGCCTCGTGCCCCGCGCCAGCACCGGCCGCCCGCCCGCGGAGCCGTGAGCGGGGCACCCGCTTCGCCGCTGCGGGCGTGCATGTACGCTCCTGTGGGGGCGACCGCCGAGGCCGAACGAAGGCTGGCGCTGACCTGTGCAGACCTCAAAACTTAACCGGTTCAGCAACCGTCGGTCCCGTCCCCCGGCCGAACGGCCCGCCGCCCGACTCCGCGGTCGGCGCGGGCCGCCGCGCACTGCGCGGGCCGACGTCCGAGGGCGGGCACCACCGGGCGCGCCGCGGGCGGACCGCGGACGACACGCGCCGAGTATGAAGGGAGTCGCCATGGACTTCTCCGCCGACGATCCCGCACCGCCCTCCTGGACGCGGGAGCAGGCCGACGGCCTCATCGCCTGGGCGGAGCGCTCCGGGCAGGCGCAGGGGTTCGCCTGGCTGGACGACGCCGGGCGCCAACGCACCGAGCAGGGAGTGCAGACCTGGATCACCTCGCGCACCACGCACGTCAGCGCGCTGTGCTCGCGCGAGGGCGGCGGCGCGGCGGCCGGACTGGCCGAGCACGGGGTGCGCAGCCTGCGCGAGTCGCTGCGCGACCCCGAGCACGGCGGCTGGTTCTCCACCGTCGCCTTCGACGGCTCGCCCGCCGACACCGACAAGGCCGCGTACCAGCACGCCTTCGTGCTGCTCGCCGCCTCCACCGCGGCGTCCTCCGGGACGCCGGGGGCCGATGAGCTGCTCGGCGACGCGGCGGCCACGGTTCTCGACCGGTTCTGGGACGCCGACGCCGGTCTCTCGGTCGAGTCGTTCGACCGCGCCTTCACCCGCGGCGAGGACTACCGCGGCGCCAACAGCAACATGCACATGGTCGAGGCGTTTCTGGCCGCCGGGGCCGCCACCGGCGACCCCGCCTGGGCGCGGCGCGCGCTGGGCATCGCCGACTTCCTCATCCGCGGCCAGGCCGCCGCGCACGGCTACCGGCTCCCCGAGCACTTCACCGCCCGGTGGGAGGTGCTGCCGGAGTACAACCGCGACCGCCCGGCCGACCCGTTCCGCCCGTACGGCTGGACCCCCGGCCACTCGCTGGAGTGGGCGCGCCTGCTGCTGCACGTCGAGGCGGCGCTGGAGGAGCCGCCCGAGTGGCTGCTGCCCGCCGCCGAGGCGCTGTTCTCGACCGCCGTCGAGGCGGCCTGGGCGCGCGACGGCGCCGACGGCTTCTGCTACACGCTGGACTGGGACGACCGGCCGGTGATCCACGAGCGCATGCACTGGGTCGCCACCGAGGCGGTCGCGGCCGCGCACGCCCTGCACACCCGCACAGGCGGGGCCGGCTACGCCGAGCTCGCCCGCATGTGGTGGACCCACGTGCGCACGTGCTTCGTCGACGGCGGCCAGAACTGGCGGCACGAGACCGACGCCCGGCACCGGCCCAGCACCACCGTCTGGAGCGGGCGTCCCGACGTCTACCACGCCTACACGGCCCTGGCGTTCGCCTCGGGCACCTCGATCCCCGGATACGCGGTGCTGGGCGCGGGTGCCGCGTCCGAGGGGAGCGCGAACGCGTGAGCACCGAGCAGAGCGCGTCTAGCACGCAGCCGGCGCCGCAGGCGGCGATCGCCGGCGAACACGTGATGGACCTGCTTCCGGAGGACGGCGGCGTGCTGCGGCCGGTTCCCGGCGGCGGACCGGCCAACATCGCCGTGGCCGCCGCCCGCTTGGGCACGTCGACGATGCTGCTGTCGCGGTTCGGCGCCGACGCCTTCGCCGAGCGGCTGCGCGCCCGGATGGCCGCCGAGTCGGTCGACCTGAGCCGCTGCCCCACCGGGCTGGGATCGTCGGCGCTGGCGGTGGCCACACTCGCCGACGACGGCTCCGCGCGCTACGACTTCTGGCTGGAGGACGCGCCCGACTGGTCCTGGACGCGCGCAGAGCTTGCCGATGCGCTGCCCGACTCGGTGCGGGTGCTGCACCTGGGCTCGATCGCGGCGCTGCGCCCTCCGGGCGACGCCGAGCTGCTGGAGCTGGCCCGCCGCGAGCGGGAGCGCCGCACGATCGCCTTCGACCCGAACGTGCGCATGGCGGCGCTGCCCGGAGCCGACCACGCCCGCGCGCGCGTGGAGGACTTCTGCCGGGTCAGCCACCTGGTCAAGGCGAGCGACGACGACCTCGCCGAGCTGTATCCGGGCACGCCGACCGAGGAGGCCGCGCAGCGGCTGCTGGAGCTGGGGCCCCGGGCGGTGGTGGTCACGCGCGGCGGCGACGGCGCCGTCGCACTCAGCGCCGAAGGGCGCGCGGAGATCGCCAGTCCCCGCGTGGCGGTGCACGACACGATCGGCGCGGGCGACACGTTCATGGCGGCCCTGGTCAGCGGATGCGCGGCCGACGGAGGCAGGGTGCCGACGGAGGCGGGAGAGCTGCGCGCGCTGCTGGCAACGGCCGCGGCCTGCGCCGCGATCAACTGCACCCGACCGGGCGCGGACCCGCCCACGGCCGACGAGCTCGCGCGGTTCCACGAGGCGCGCTAGCGGCCGGTCTGTCCGGTGATGTTGGGAAGGCGGGAAGCGGGTGGGCCGCCGATCGCGGTGTGGAACCGGTGATTCTTGTTGGTGTGAAGCCTAGCCGGTAGGGCGGATGTGCAGCGGGCCGCTGCTGTCACCGGTGGTGGACCGAATCGACCGTGTAGAGGTGCGGCTCGAACCCGTCGGCGATCGCGGCGGCGCGGTCCATATGCTCCTTGGCCACCGGGTCCTGGAGCATCCGCTGGAAGGACTCGGCGCTCTCCCACTGGGCGTAGTTGACGACGCGCTCACCGTCGCCGCTGATGTGGATGTTGGCGGAGACGAAGCCCGGGACGTGCCGCATGACCTCGTCGGTCGCGGCGGCCAGGCAGTCGGCCAGCTCCCGTTGCCGCTCGGGCCGGACGGTGAAGACGTTGATCAGCGTGGCCACCGGCGCGCCGGTCTCGATGACGGTGGACTCGGGCATGGCGACCTCCGTGTCAGGTTCCTTACATCGTGGGCAACCGCCAACCTATGTAAGGTTCCTGCCATGAGTCAAGAAGACGTGCGGGACCGCATCGGATACCTCGTCAAACAGGTGGCCCAGGCCTTCCGTTCGGCCAGCGAGGAGCGCCTGCGCGGCATCGGCCTGTCGATGGCGCAGTACGCGGTGCTGACGGCCCTGCGGGACGCGCCCGGGGCGCCCGCCGCCGAACTCGCCCGGCGCACCTTCGTCACGCGCCAGTCGCTGCGCGACGTCCTGTCGGGGCTCACCAGGCGCGGACTGGCCGCCGTGGCCGCGGAGCCGCCTGCGGGCGGACGGGCGCAACCGGTCACGCTGACCGACGCGGGACGCTCGCTGCTGGCGGAGGCCGAGGCGATCGTGCTGGAGACCGAGGCGCGGATGACCGCCGATCTGAGCGGCGACGACGCGGAACGGCTGGCGGACCTCCTGCGCCGGTGCCGCGCCGGGCTCGGCTAAGGCGGTGCCGGGGGTCGCCGCACCGGGTTCCTCGATGCCGGAGGGACTGCCGGGTGCCGCGCAAGCGGCGTTCGGCCGTACCGCTGTCCGGCGACGGAAGCGGCTCCCGGGCGGCCCGTCGAGGGGAGCAGCGGGCCGCCCGAGCGCCGAGCGATCCAACGGTAACAGTCTGTTTCGAGGAGTCCGGAGGGTCCGGGCGGCCGACGTCGGCCACACGCCGGTCCGCCCAGGTCCACCCCGGGGCGGACCTGGGCGGACCTGGGCGGACCGGACCCGAGACGGTCGGCGCCGACGCATCGCGCGCGCCGCTCGGGCGGCGTCGCCCTGCACGCCTCTTCCCGGTTTCGGCTGGCCGGATGAGGCCAGCCGCGGGTCGTCCGGCGCCGCGGGCGATCCGCGCAGCCGGGAAGCCATCGGACGGAAAGGACGGAACCGGCACCCCGGGGCGGCCGTCCTAGGAAGTGCCGGAAAGCCGAGCGGGCATGCAGCGGCCGGCCGGCGGCCCACTCAGGCCGGTGCCCCCAACGGCCGGTCCAGCCCTCCGGCGCTTCTGCCCGCTGTACGCTCTTGTGGCCCCCAGAACTCGCATTCGCGACAAAAGCCGCACAACGACCGACAGGGACCCCCGTGTACTCTCAGTATCCTCAGCCGCAGCCCTACCCGCCGCCCCAGCCCGAGAAGAAGCCCAACTACTGGCTGATCGGATGCTTCGGGTGCGGCGGCGCGCTGGCCCTCGTCGCCGGGATCGTCATCATCTTCCTGGTCGTGGTGAGCAGCGGTGACGACTCGGGCGGCTCCGCCAGTGACCAGCCGTCGTCGTCGGCGGGCGCCGGCGACGATGCGGGAAGCGGGCAGGAGGAGACCGCCCCCGCCGACGACGAGCCCGCGGGCTCCGGCGAGCCGGTCGAGGTCGTCGCCGAGCCGGCCGAGTACGAGGCCGGCGCCCTCAGCCAGGGCGGCGACTTCGTCGCCGTGCACGTCACGATCACCAACAACAGCGACGAGCCGCTCTCCGTCAACCCGCTGTACTTCAGCATGGAGGACGCGAACGGCCAGACCCAAGACGCCGACCTGATGGAGTCCGCGGGCCAGGAGGACAACTTCGAGGCCCTCGACCTGGCCAACGGCGAGAGCGAGAGCGGCGTCGTCGTGTTCCCCGGCACCTCCGAGCCGGTGAGCGTCACGCACACCGGCGTCATGGGCGACTCCTACACCGCCGAGGTGGCCTGAACCCGTCCCGGTCCGGCTACCGGCGAGCCCGGCGCTCCGCGGACGGAGCGGCCGGGCTCAGCCGTGCCGGGGCCCTGCCGCGGCGCGCACGGCCGGGGGCTCTCCGCTCCGCGGCGGCGCCACCCGCCGACAGCTCGCACCGGTCGCGGGATGCGGCGGCGGCCCCGCTAGGGTTGCGGCGTGGCTTCCATTGCAGATCCGCGCGTCCGGGACTTCCTCCAAGAGGGCACGCGCACCGGCATCCTCGCCTACACCGCCTCCGACGGCCGCCCGCTCGCCGCGCCCGTGTGGTTCATCCTGGAGGGCGACGAGATCGTCTTCAACACCGGGCAGGCCACGGCCAAGGGCAAAGCGATCGCCCGCGACCCCCGGCTGGCGCTCGTGGTCGACATCGACGCCCCGCCGTACGGGTTCGTCCAGGTGCAGGGGGTGGCCGCGACCTCGGCGGACCCGGATGAGCTGCTGCGCACCGCCACGGTCATCGGCGGACGCTACATGGGAGCCGACCGCGCCGACGAGTTCGGCCGCCGCAACGGCGTCCCCGGTGAACTCGTCGTCCGCCTCCGCCCCACGAAGGTCATCGCCGGCTTCGACACGACCGGCTAGCGCCCGCCACGCGGCGCGCCGTGGCACGCCGCCCGGGCACGATCCGGCCATCAGGGCAGGCAGCAGACGTCTGCGCAGGTCACCGCGGGCAAGACGGCTCTTTCACCGTCCGTCGATTCCTGTTTTTACGCGGAACCGGAATCAATAAAGGCGGCTGTGGGTAACTATCCGATGAGATAGCCGCCCCCGTGAGAAGGACGACGCCTGCACATCCCCCACCGACAGGAAATGCCCGACCGCCCCCGTACTCGCCGGCCTAATCAGGTTCATTCCCATGATTCCCACCGGCCGGCGCAGACAGGTCGACCGCATCCCAGCACGCGTCTGCCCAACCGCGCCCCGGAGGTGCCCGTGGACGACGAATGAGCCGTGGCCATGACTACAGCCGCCGGTAGTGGCCACGCGAGGAGCCACTACGGCGGTTGTCAATGGACGCCTTATCGCACTCCCCCATTCCCACGAAACGCAGCAAAAGGGGCGCCCAGGCGCTCAGTCGTCATCCATCCGGATTTCTCTTCCTACATCTAACCAGTGTCACCTACATCCTTACCACCTCCAGGAGATTCCGGAGTGGAATTCGTCTACTCCCGAAAAATTTTGGAAGTAAAATCCGCTCGGATTCTCTGCAAAGAGGTTATCCGGATGGGCCGGCTCGTCCCTCTCGGTTTCGAACAGGTCGCGTTCGCGAAACCACCACACCTTCCGGGGCAGCGCCGGGGGTGTGAAGAGAACGCGCAGAGCATAGCGTCGGCGGCCGGGGCGGGCCTTGTAGCGGAGGAAGGGCTGGCAGGGGATGTCGCTGTCGACCTTCACCCGGTAGCTGAAGGCATACGTCTCATCTTTTCTCGGATCGAGCTCCCTGCCCAGCCTGACCACCGCGGAGAGGTATCCGAACCGGGTCTCCCGCATTGCCGCGATCCTACACCCGAGGCCAGGCTGAAGATCAAGTACTCCAGCAGTGTGCCGGTCCGGATCTCCCGGCTCTGCATCCCGGTGGTAGTTGTACGTCAGAGAAACCAGGGACACTCCGGGATAAAGCGGCGAAATCACGCGGATGACGTCCACCTCGGAGATCGCGCCGCGCTCGTCGAGCCGGTAAAAGGCCTCGGTTTCCCTGACCTCGTATCCGCTGCGGATACTGTCGGCCGGGGAATCCGGCGTGAGGGTCAGCGGCAGGGCGCGGCGGTGCTGGTTGCGCTGCTGCATTCGCTGGCTGCGCCGGCGCTCCTCGCTGACCTCGCGGGCCTCCGCCAGCGCCCGGCGGGCCAGGTGCTCATCGCAGCCGAACTCGGTCACGTAGAAGTACACCAACTCGGAGGACGGCATGACGTGGCCGTTCTCGACATTGGAGATGTGTCCCGAGGAGTAGTAGGCCACGTCGCGGGTGGTGGCTCCCGCGGCTTGGCGCGCTTCGCGCAGCAGCCGACCGAGCCGGAGGTGCTCCTCACTGACGGGTACGCGGTCGCGCGGCGGGCCCGGCTCTCTCGGAGGCGTCATTCGGCCCATTATCCAGTTCCGCCCGATTCCACGGGAGGGCCGACGGAGTGCGCGGCCCCGCGTGCGCGCGGCGGTCCCGGCGCCTCCTCACGCGCCGGCCCGCTTGCTTGCCGTTCTTGCTTGCCGAGTCTTGCTTGCTTGCCGCGGAAACTGGCCTATCGGCAAGCACGTCGCGGCTGTGGTGCCCTCTTCATAGATGGTCTCCACCCGAATGTCCAACGGCGGCCAGGCGGTGGGAGCCCACCGGTCCCGTCAGGGAAGGGAGAGAGGCAATGGCTGTCCTGATAGTCGCGATCGCGGCACTCGTCTGCGGCTTCGCCGCCGGCTGGGTGCTCACGTCGTCGTACTCGGCCTGGGAGATGGGCCGGATCGTCAACCGACAGCAGCGGGAGATCATCGCGTTGCGCGAGCACGCCGCCGAGCTGGCTCAGAACATGCGCAAGGCGTCCTGAGACCGGGGGCCGCGCGGCGGAGGCGCCCCGCCGCACGGCCCGACAGCAGTCGACTGAGAAGACGGGCGGGAGCCGGCCGGGAGGGGCCGCTCCCGCTCGGGGCGGCGGCGCAGCCGGACGGGGCCGAGCGCGCCGCCGCCCCCAACCCACGGCCCCACCCGCCGGGCCCCGTCCCGGCCATCTGCACCACCCGACCCGTCTGAAACGGACCCGCCTGCAAACCGACCCGCCCGCAGACCGGCCGACCTACACCGCCCGGCAGGCGTGGTCCGCCGCGCCGACCGCCTCGCGGGCGGGGGCCTCCAGCACCGGCGGCAGCGGCTCGGCGTGCACGATGCGCAGGCTCGTGACCGCCCGGGTGAGCACCACGTAGAGCCGGTGCAGGCCCCGCTCCTCGGCCGCGGCGATGCGCGTCGGCTCGTCGACGACCACCGCGTCGAACTCCAACCCCTGGGCCAGCGTCGCCGGGACGCACACCAGCCGCTCGGCCTCCAGCGCGTCCTCGCTCTCGCCCACGAGCGCGGTGCGCAGCCCCTCGGCGCGCAGCCGGCCGGCGACCGCGGCGGCCTCGTCGTCGGCGGTGATGACGCCGACCGAGCCCTCGCCCTCCAGTGCCTCCCGGCAGGCCGCGGTGAGGACGGCGAGCCGCTCGGCCGCGGCGGCGGAGGCGATGCGCAGCGCGCCGCTCCCCTGGCGGACGCCGGTCGGGCGGCCCAGCCCGGGCGCGATCGCGGGCAGCAGCCGGGCCGCGTAGTCGATGATCTCGGCGGGCACGCGGAACCCGCGGTCGAGTACGGCGAGGCGGGCGTCCGGCTGGCCGAGGTGCTCCAGCAGCGTCTCCCAGCGGTCCACCGCCGAGGGAGCGGTGGCCTGGGCGATGTCGCCGAGCACGGTGAGCGAGCCCCGCGAGCAGCGCCGGGCGACCGCCCGGCACTGCATGGGGCTGAGGTCCTGGGCCTCGTCGACGACGATGTGGCCGATGGTGTCGGGCCGCTCGACCAGTCCGGTCGCCTCGTCGATCAGCGCCAGGTCGGCGTTCGACCACTTCGCCGACTTCGGGCCGCGCGGGCGGCCCGGCAGCAGGACGGCCCGCTGCTCCTCGGGGGTGAGGACGCCCTCGGCGGCGCGGTACAGCCGGTCGGGGTCGGTGAGCAGGCCGAGAACCAGGCGCAGGGGATCGGCCTTGGGCCACATGCGCCGTACCACGGCGCTGACAGCGCGGTTGCGGCGCAGGCCGCTCAGCGTGCCCGGTTCCACGGCCTCGCCGGAGTTCTCGATCCGGCGCATCACGAGGTGGGCCACGCGCTGGGCGAGCAGGCCGGGACCGGCGCCGTAGGCCATGTCGCGGGCGCGCAGCTCGTCCAGGACCTCGGCCAGCTCGGCCGCGGGGACGCGCCAGCGGCGCGAGCCGCGCTCGACGACCAGGGTCTCCTCGGGCGGCTGCGGACGCGACCACAGGTCGCGCCGGATGACCTCGGCCATGCGGGCGTCGCCCTTGACGCGCTCGGCCGCGGGTGTGTCGGCCCGGCGTACGGGCGCGGGGGCGATCAGCTCGTCGACGGTGGTCTGGCGGACGCCGACCTCGCCGAGGGCGGGCAGGACCCGGCGGATGTAGGAGAGGAAGGACCGGTTGGGCCCGAGGATGGCGACGCCTCCGTCGCGGCGCAGCCGGTCGCGCTCGGTGTAGAGCAGGTAGGCGATGCGGTGCAGACCCACCGCGGTCTTGCCGGTGCCGGGCGCTCCCTGCACGCAGAGCGTGGGGCGTATCGGTGCGCGAACCAGGTCGTCCTGCTCGGGCTGGATGGTGGCCACGATGTCGCGCATCGGACCGGTGCGGGGGCGCTCGATCTCGGCGTGCAGCAGCTCGTCGCCGAGCCGAGGGCCTGCGGCGGGGTCGCGGCCGTCCGCGGTGGCGGCGGCCAGCGGCTCGTCCTCGTAGGCGGTGAGCTCGGCCGCGTCGGAGAACCCGTAGCGGCGGCGCAGCAGCACCCCCTGCGGGTCGCCGGGCCCGGCGCGGTAGAACGCGGCCGAGATCGGCGCGCGCCAGTCGATCACCAGGGGCGTGCCCCGGCCGTCGTGGACGTGGCGCCGTCCGATGTAGACCCGGTCGGTGTCGGCGGCGCGGGTGGGCCCGGCGCCTGCGCCGGGGCCGTCGCCGTCCTCGTAGACGCGGCCGCGGGGGTAGTCGAGCCTGCCGAAGAACAGCGGGACGTCGGGCAGGTCGACCAGCTCCGCCGCGCGGCGCCGGCGGTCCATCCGCAGAAGGCGGTTGGTGAAGGTGTAGTCGGCGTCCTCGGAGCTGTCCTGCACGGTCTCGGTGGTGACGACGTCCTCGTGCATGCGCCGCAGCGCGGCGCGGGCCTCGGCGAGGAAGGCGCGTTCGGAGCGGATCTCGGGATCGGCGGCGGAATCGGGCAGGCGTTCGGCCATGATGAGGGCAGCCTCGGAGGTTTCGGCGGGACACGGTGTCGACGGCGGCAGCGCGGGTCCCGCCCCGGGATGACACCCGGTGCGTCGCGATCCTCAGCGCGCGGAGAAAGAATTGCCGCCAGGCAAGAGCATAAGATTATACCCGCCGCTGACCGTCTGGTCAAGACACCGGGCGCAGACGGCGACACCGCCGAGACCGGGTCCGCGCTCGCCGACGCAGTGCCCCGCCCGTCCTCTCATCCGGGCGGCGGGAGGCCGGCGCGGCCGCGTCCTCCGCGGGCAGGACTCCGGCCGTCCCGGAGGCGGTGCAAGAACACGAGCGAAGTCGGTAGCGCGCAGGATTCGCGCACCCGCCCGCCGTGGCAGGCTTCGGGGAGTCCCGGGCGCCCGCCGCGCCTCTCCTTCCCCCGCGAGGTGACCTGTGCACGACCTGCTGCTGCGCGACGCCGCCATGACCGCCGCGGTCCTGGCCTTCTTCGCCGCGGCCTGGTTCGGCTGGGCGCAGGAGCACCCGCGTCCGGGGTGGCGGGCGCCGCTGACGGCCGGGTCGGTCGGCGGTCTGCTGGTAGCGGCCGCCGCGGGCGCCGTCGCCGGACTGAACTGGGACAGCGGTTCGGTGCTCGACGCGCCGGACGCGCTCGGTGACTACCTGGTGATCGTGGGAGTGGAGTTCGCGACCGCCGCGGCCGGTGCGGCGATCCTGGCACTGCTGCGCCGCGCCCGCTACATCTCGGCGTGGATCTGCCTGGTGGTCGGCGTGCACTTCTTCCCGATGGCGTCGGTCCTGGGCAATCCGGCGCTGTACGGCCTGGCGGTGCTGCTCACCGCGGCGTCGCTGGCCGCGCCGTTCGCCGCCGCCCGGACCCGCGTTCCGGTGAGCCTGGCTACGGGCGTCCCGGCGGGCGCGGTACTGCTGGGTTTCGCGCTCTGGGCGGGAGGCGCCGCCGTCGTGTGACGCGGCGGGGAGCCACCGGAATCAGTGGTGCGGGGGTTCGCCGGTGACCACGTGGTCGGCGTGGTTGACGGCCTCCAGGACGAGCCGCCGCAGGTGGCCGTCGCGCAGCCGGTAGATCGCGCGCCGGGACTGCTTTCGCGACTCCACCAACCCGGCCAGGCGGAGCTTGGCCAGGTGCTGGGAGACGGCGGTGCGCGAGGCCGCGCAGGCCTCGGTGAGCTCGGTGACGTCGGCCTCGCGGTGCCCGAGCACCCACAGCAGGTGCAGCCGGGTGGGGTCGGAGAGCAGCCGGAAGACGTCGGCGGCCACGGCCAGGCGCTCGGCCTCGGGCGGTGTCTCGTGGGACAGGCTCGCGGCTGCCGGGGTCTCTCGGGTCTCCATGGGGGCAGTCTAGGTCCGCGCCGGGCTCCCCATGCGTCCTCGCATTCCGCGGCCGAGCCGTGCCCGCGCCCGGCCGGACCGGCGCGTTCGCGGCCGTCGGCGGGTCCCGCGCCCGGGGGCGGCGCTGTCAGCGGCCCGCTGCCGCGGCGGTTTCGCGGCTCCGTACCGGCGGCCGCCACAGCAGTGCCGCCGCGCCTCCCGCGAGCGCGGCGACCAGGCCGGATCCCGCGAATGCGGCCTCCGGGGGCAGAGCGGCGCCCGCCCAGCCGGCGAGGGGGTAGGCGGCCAGGAAGCACAGGTGCGAGAGGGAGAACTGGGCGGCGAACAGCGGCGGCAGACCGCAGTCGGCGGCGCTGTCGCGCAGAAGGCGCCCGGTGAGGGTCGCCACGAGCGAGCAGCCGGCTCCCAGCAGGGCCCAGGACCCGGCGAGCAGGGCCGCGGTCGGCGCGATCGCCCAGCCGGCGGCGAGCGCCCCCGCGGCCGCGGCCAGCAGCGCCGGACCCGCCAGCATCACCGGCCGCACACCCGAGGGCATGGGCACCCGGGGCAGGGCCAGGGCAACGGCCATCGATCCGGCGCCGAAGCAGGCGAGGGCCGCCGCCACGCCGGTGTCGGTTCCGCCGAGCGGCCCGCGCACGTAGACGACCGTGTCGACCAGCACCAGCGCCGTCGGCGCCGCGACGGCCAGGTTGAGGGCCGCCAGCGCGCGCAGCGGGGGTCGGACGGCGAAGGCGCGGACGCCCGACAGCGCTCCGGCGAGTCGTGACGGAGACCCGCGGCCGGCCGTCCCCGGCAGCCGCGTGCCCGCAACCAGCAGCGCGGAGGCGGCGAACCCGATCGCGGTGAAGGCGAACAGCGCGCTGAAGGGCACGAGCAGCAGCAGGCCGGCGGCGAGCAGCGGCGATCCGACCGCCTCCAGGTCGTAGGCCAGCCGCGACAGGGCCAGGGCGGCGGTGTAGTCGGCGTCGTCGACGATCTCGGGGATGAGCGCCTGGAACGCGGGCGTGAACGCGGCCGAGGCGGTCTGCAGCAGCGCCACCAGCGCGTAGACGTGCCAGACCTGGTCGGCCCAGGGCAGCAGCGCCACCGCGGCGGCGCGCACCGCGTCCGATCCGACGAGCACGGCGCGGCGCGGCAGGCGCAGGGTGATCCCGGCGAGCAGCGGCCCGCCCGCCACATAGGCGACCATCTTGATCGTCAGCGCGGTCGCCATCACCCGGGAGGCGTCGTCCCCGGCGAGCCGGTACGCGAGCAGCCCCAGCGCGACGGTCGCCAGCCCGGTTCCCGCCAGAGCGGCCGCCTGGGCGGCCAGCAGCCGCCGATACGCACCCGGGCGCAGCAACAGGCCCAGCATGTCGCACCCTCCCCGCGGAGAACCCGATGACCGTCGCGGGTCAACATAACAAACATGTGCGTATATGCGCACTAGACATCTATGCGCACAGAACCACAGTGATGTCCGGCCGTATGGCGCACGCCATACAAGCTCCGCGGGCCGCCGCGATGACTTTCCCGCGGACTCCCGGTCCTTCCTCTGCGACGAACACAGGTTCGCCCGACGCCACGGAGGGATCGACATGGACACCACCTCACCGAGCGGCGCGCCCCCTCGGGCCGGGCGGCGGGAATGGGCGGGGCTGGGGGTGCTCGCGCTGCCGACTCTGCTTCTCTCGCTCGACATGAGCGTCCTGCACCTGGCTCTGCCGCATCTCGCGGCCGACCTGCGCCCCAGCAGCAGCGAGCTGCTGTGGATCATGGACGTCTAGGGTTCCCATACTCTTCCCCTGCTATGGTCTGAACAGCGGGAAGGGAGCGCGGGCATGGCTGAGATAGACCTCTACGCGCGTAAGAGCAAGATCCTCGCGCAGGGCGACCGCCTACGGGAGGTGTCCACAGACGAACAGCTTCGCCAGGGTCGCAAGTGGGCGGCAGACCACGGGTTCACCGTGCGCCGCGAACACGTGGAGCTGGGCAGCGCCTACGGTGACCGCGAGCGTCCCCAGTTCCAGGCGGCAGTGCGCGGCTTGCTCGCGGGTGAGGTGCCCGCGCTGTGGTGCTTCATGTACGACCGGTTCAGCCGCAAGGGCGTAGAAGACCTTATCCAGGTGCTGGGCAAGGCGCGCGTTGTCTTCGCGTGGGATGACCTGGACACCATGCGCGAGCGCGACCGTGGGCAACTTATCAACGAAGCGGAGCGCGCTCGCGACTACTCCCGCCGTCTCTCCGCTCGCGTGTCCGGCATCAAGGGCGCACAGCGCGACGCTGGCGAATGGTTGGGCGGCTCCGCACCGTGGGGGCTCGCGGTCGACCGACGTACCCGCAAGCTCGCGCCCGACGTGACTCCCGCGGGAGGCACCTGTTTTCGTACGCGGGGCGAAATGGCGCGGCTGATGCTCGCCTGGCTGACCGCAGGTGTCAGCGCGCGGCAGATCGCCCGCGACTTGAACGGCATGCGCGTCCCCGGACCGCGCGGCCAGTACTGGTATCCCGCGACGATCCTGCAGATGCTCCGCTCTCCCGCATACGCCGGGTTGCAGGTCGCGGGCGGTGACCGCAAGGGCGTGACGGTGCCTTTCCGCAACGCGCAGGGGCACACCGTGAGCGTTGGGGAGGGCGTTGCCACGGTCGCAGAGCAGGCGGCCGCTCTCGCCGCGGTAGCCCGCGCGTCAGTGAGCAGCGGCAGGAGACCGGGCGGACGTGCACGCCATCTGCTTACCGATCTGCTCACGTGCGCAGGATGCACCGGACCCATGGCATGCGTCGGCAGCGCCTATGCGTGCCTCGCGAAGAAACAGGGCAAGCACTGCCCTGCGCCCGCTCGCGTCGGTAAAGACGTCATCGAGGACGCGATCACGGAGGCGTGGCGGTACGTGCTCTCCGCGTGCGAACCTGACGACGACCTTGCAGCCGTGGTCGCGGAGCGCTGGGCCGCTCTCACGCAGCCTGAGGAGACAGCGGAGCACCAGGCGGCGAAAGCCGCGGTGGCCGCCGCTGAGACGGTCCGTGCGCGGCTCCAGAAGGCGTTTACGGCGGGCGCGTACGAGAACGCCGAAGACCTGTTCGCGGACGAGATGAAGGCTGCTACAGCCGCTCTCAGGGACGCGCAGGAAGCATTGTCCGCCACGGGCCAGCCGCGGGCGGACGTCTCGTTTATCGACGATGAAGAGCTGATCGCCGAGACGTGGAACGCGTCCGCGCTCTCGACGCGTCGCGACCTGCTTCGGCTGGCTATCGATCGCGTGACCGTGCGGCAAGCCGAGTACCGCGGGCAGCGGTTCGACTTCGGCGCGCGCGTGGCGATCACGTGGGCGGCCCCTGCCTGACAGCCGACCCGCTGAGGCGCTTAGAGACGCGCACACGGGCGAAACGCCCTGACCTGCACAGACACCAGGACACACAACATACATATAGGAGATTGCTACCCGCATCCGGAGCCCGCGACATGTGCGCGCACGCGCACGCACGCGGGACACACAACTACAATGAGCCGCTTTTCGCGGCTCCCCCTCTTCCCCGCGGCGGACACGACGCCGGCCGCGGGGAGCGCGCCGACTCTTTCCGGATTCGAGCGCTCGCGGTTCCGTGCTCTCCCAGCGCGGGACCGCACACATACGCCCGGTCAACAGCCGGGTAGGCGCACCGCCGCTAAGCGGTGCCAGATTGTCACGGGTTGAGCCCATCGCCGTGAGGCAGAAGGGCACCCCCGCAGCACCATGATTTCCCGCGCACCGCACGGCTGGACAACCAGTGCGGACGCGATATGCCACGCCTACACGTGTAGGCGTTACCTATGGCCCGTCAGGGACCGATTTCGCAAGGGCAGTCCAGCCCCCTCGCGGAATCTCCCTGGCGGGCCATTTTTTGTTTGCAGGCTTCCCGCGTAGCCCGCGCGGGTGCATCAAGGAAAGGCACACCATGCGACAGAGCGTTTTCCAGCACATCGAAGCTGCAGAAACGCAGCTAGAGAAACTGTACACATTTCGTGAGGAGATTCACCCGGCAGTACAGCCGTCCGAACACGCGGACCTTACGTACAAAATCGCGATGATCCACGTATCGCTTGCCAATGGCATTCGCGGGGGGTGCGGCTGCGGATAGCAGGAACAGCCCGACAGGCAGGCACCGCGGTTCAAGCCCGCGGCGGGCTACGCGGCCTGGCGCAAGCCGTAATTGCGCCGTCCTTCGGGTTGGGAGACGGGCAGGCCCCGCGCACGCTGGCCAGCATTCGCGCGGGGCCTCAGCCATCCCAACCCTTTTGTCTCTCACAGCCAAGGAACCAGGATGACTACCAAGACCCTAAGCGACACACACCGCGCCATGCTCGCGGACTCCGGCCTGACACCCGAGGTCATCGACGCGCGCGGCTACTGGACGGCCACCGCGCCCAAGGACCTGCGCGGAATCGAGATCGGCGGCGAAGCGGTGTTCAGCCGTCGCCAGACCGGTTCGGAGCTGCTGCCGTCCCTGGTGGTGCCCATGTGGAGCGTTGACGGAGACGTAGCGCTCTACCAGCACCGCCCGGACACCCCGCGCACCGATTCCCGCTCGGGCAAGACGATCAAGTACGAGACCCCCAGCGGCGCGCGGATGATCCTTGATGTCCCCCCGACCGTGCGCGAGCACATCGGCAACCCTGCCGTTGACCTGTGGGTCACCGAAGGGGCGAAGAAGGCCGATTCCGCCGCTGTGCTCGGAGTTCCCTGCATCGCACTCGCCGGCGTATGGAACTTTCGAGGCACCAACGTGGACGGCGGGAAAACCGAACTCCCCGACTGGGACCGGATCGCGCTGAACGGCCGTAGCGTCTACGTGGCCTTTGACTCCGACGTGGTCACTAAGGATGCTGTGAAGGGCGCTCTGCGACGTCTCAGCGGGCTTCTGAAGCGCCGCGGTGCGGACGTGCGTATCGCGGTTCTAGAATCCCAACCGGACGGCTCCAAGACGGGTCTTGACGATCTCCTAGCGGTCGGTAAGGAGGGCGCGCTAGAGGAACTGAAAGTCAAAGCCGTCCCCGCGGATGACTACCTGGCAGACGCGGAAGCGCCGCTAACGGAACTACTCGCCGAATACATCCAGGACACTTACGAATTGGTCCGCGACCGGTCCGGTCAGGTTTACGGAATCGTACGCGCGGGCGGGTCGGTAGCGCGTCCCCTGGATTCCGGGCGCTTTTCCATCATGAGCGAAGCGCCCGCGCGAATGCGCGAGGCCAAGCGCACCCCGATCATGCACAGCCGCGATATCGGCGCGGTCCGCGACTACCTTGACGGGCTTAAGAAGGACTACCGCGTCTACGAACCCGGGTTGCGCGCAGTTCAGACGGCCGCCGGAATCGTGATCGACCTCGGACGCGATGACGGCAAAGTCGTAGAGGTCACGGCCGAAGGCTGGAAGGTGCGCGAGCCGAGCGCCGACCTCCCGCTGTTCACCCGCTCGGACGCGCCCGGGGAACTGCCGATCCCCACAGAGGGCGGCAGCATTAGCGACCTGCGTAAGCTGATTAACGTCGATGACACCGGATTCGACCTGGTGCACGGCTGGTTGCTCGGAGCGTTCTTCGCCGACCATTCCCGCCCGTGGCTGTACTTCCAGGGCACCCAAGGCAGCGGCAAAAGCCAGGCTGCCCGCGCGGCGCTGTCCCTGGTCGACCCGCAGAACGCCGCTGCCGCGGACATGGAGAAGGGTGGAAGGTTCGACCTGGTGACCACAGCCACGAACAACTACATGGTGGCGCTGGACAACCTGACGGGCATCAAGGGGCACGTCTCCGACACGTTGGCGAGTCTGACCACGGGCGCGCGGATGACGCGACGCGTGCTGCACACAACCAATTCGGAAATGGTGGTTGAACTCAAGCGGGCGGGTGTGTTTACCGGAATCGACATCATCGGCATCCGCAACGACTTGCGGCAACGCATGGTCGCGGTACCGATGCAGCCGTTCCTCGGCTCCGAAGGACGTGTGACCGATGATGAGTTGCGGCGCATGGAACGCGAGCTACGCCCCGGCATCCTCGGGGCGCTGTTGAGCGAGGTAAGCGCGGTTCTGCGCGCGCGGGAATGCCCCGAGGTGGTGAACCGCGAGGTTCAACGGCTAGGCGACTACAGCCGCAACCTGCGCGCCTATGACCACGTGTTCGCGACCGACCTGTACGGAGCTTACGCAGAGAACATCCGCGAGTCCTTCGCCGAAGCGCTCGCCGGCGACATGTTCGCGCGCACGCTGCGCGAGCTGCTCTTGGACAAGACCGCGGAGCAAGACGTCTGGACAGTCGCCCCCGGGGCTCTACTGGAAGCGTTGGAAGAACGCAAACCGCGTGCGGCGCTCGGTACCGACATTAACGATTACGACTGGCCCGGTTCCGCGAAATACCTCACTAAGCACGTCGGTATGGCGATGGGGTTGCTCGATGGGGAATTTACGTTCCGCAAGAGTGACAAGCGGACGAAGGCAGACCGCGGCGGGTACGTCTTCCAGAAGCGCACGGAAGCGTGCACAGAAGCGTGCACGTCTATGACCAGGGAGAACGCGGAGGGTGCGCCGATTGGTGACGCGAGTGACGCGAACTCTTGCTCCCCTGGGGCCAAAACGTACATGTGTACATGCACGGATCTTCCCCGGGGCGACCAAACCTCGCGTCACTCGCGTCACCCCGTGTCCGCCGCGGCCCCTGAAACCGTCGCTGACCAGGTCGAACAGGAGATGCACGCTTCTGTGCACACTTCTCCGGCCGCGTCCGCGGTCGCTGAGTGGGTCCGTGAACACGGTCCGGCGACGCTGGTCCAGATCATCGCGGCGGGATTCGAGCTTGGGGACCTGACCGCCGCTAGTGAGGCAGGACTTATCGCCTCGCACGGCGAGTGGACGCCTGAGGGCACACCGTTCGTCGCCGTCTAATTCTGCGATTTCACCCTCGGCCGCGGGTAGCTAACGCGCTTCGCGCGCAGGTTGCCCGCGGCTCTCCAATGCAGACCTAGAAAGGACCCGAATGCCTGTAGACCGTGAAACCAGCCGCGCAATCGATCGCCTCGCCCGCGAGCTGGCCAATATGCAGCGCGACATGGACGCGTTGAAACGCGGCCAGAGGCGACCGCAGCTCGCAAATTCGAGCACAACCGGCACGCTCACGTTCATGGACCCCGAGACCGAAGAAGTCCGGTTGCGTATCGGCCGCACTGCCGATGGCTTCGGCCTGATCACCGAAGGGGGCGACCCGCCCACGGCCCCTACGGCTCCAACCGTCGCACCCGCGCCGCTCGGGCTGATGGTCTCCTGGGATGGGGAACTGGCAACTGAGGTTGCTCTAGGCCCCGAATTCGACCACGTCAACGTCTACGTAGCGGACACAGACGACTTCGCCGCGGCGACCCTCGCGGGAACTATTCCCCGTGCCGGCGGGGTAGCGCCGATTGTGCCGCTAGAAGTCGCTCAGACGTACCATGTGTGGCTTGTAGGCGTTACCACAGGGGGCGTGTCGGGCGACCCTTCCGCGTCCGTCAGCGGCGTTCCTGAGGGCGTTGGCGGGGTACCTGAGCCAGGGTCTATCACGGAAACCATGATCGCCGATGACGCCATTTCGACCCCGAAAATCCAGGCGGAAGCCGTAGCGGCTGCAAATATCGCAGCAAACGCCATCAACGCTGGTCATATCGTGGCCGGTGCTATCGATGCATCGAAGCTCGCGGCCACGCTGGTGTTGGCGTCGACCATTATCGCAGGAACACCCGGAGCTGCCCGCTGCGAAATGGGTCCGACCGGTCTTCGCGTCTATGACGCATCGGACGTTTTGATCGGAGCTTTCGAGGGTGGGTCTATCGCCATTACGGGCACCATCACCGGAAGTGAGATACTCGGGTCCAGCTTCCGCATCGACGGCCCTGGCGGGCATATCCGGATCGGGCCGTCCCTGGTAAACCCGGACCTCTTGGATATCTCCGTTGTAGGCGGCGGCAGCAGCATTGTGCTTTCGTCCCGCGACGTCGCAGCCGTGGAACTCACGCCGCCACCCGGAACAACGGAGGACTACCACGCAGGCTTGATATGGGCGTTCGTCATCGAAGGGGACACCTGGAGTACCCCCGCGGTGGTGCACACCTCCCCGAAGGGTACTGCCACATTGCCCAGCGCTGCCCAAGCCGAGGCGGTGTATGAGGGTGGGAGCGACACAGTGAACGCCGCGCGGGTGCGGCTGCGTGGCGACGTTATCCAGTTCTCACAAGCAGGATTCACCCAGTATCAGAACGGCGTTGTCCAGGTCGATCCCGAACTCACAATTCGTGCGCCTGCCCATGCCCCGGTCCGTACCGACATGGAGACGCAACCTGATTTCACGGGGACGTCGGGCGACTGGCACGCGGTTGGGTCCGCGAACATGCCTGATCTACCGTTCGTCGCGCCTATGTCAGGCCGTGTACGCGTGGTCGTCACCGCGTGCGGAGCGAACACCAACTCGTCTGCGTCCTCCCTAGCGCTCGGATTCCAAATCCTCGATGACACCGCGACGCTGGTCATTCACCCGCACCTCCGCCGCTGTTATTACGTGAGCGGCACCACGGGTCCGATCGGGCATTCCCGCGTCATTCAAATTGAAGGGCTAATCGAGGGCACCGAATACGTACTCCAGCCTATGTGGCGCAAGTCGTCGGGCGGCAATGCCACCTGCGTGTTCGACACAGCCCTAGAGAACTCCGTAACCGTCGAACCCTTGATGTGAGGACCATATGCCCGAACTCCCGCCGATCAATCCCGATGACATGCTCAACCCACCGCCCCCTCCGCCGCGAGAAGACCCGCCCGAACAGGTACCCCTAAATGAGCAATGACCGCCGCCCACGATTCACGCCCTGGCACGGCCCGCCCGTGCTCGCGCGCCGCGGTGAACCGCTCGCCGAATGGCTTCGCCGCGTTGCCAATCCGCCCCGCCGGCGAGTCCGGCACCTTATCGGAAGGAACACCTGATGATCTCACCCGAAGATGACGCGCTCGCGTCTTACCTTTACAGCCGCGAAAGCACCGACAGCACGCCCGTCCGCCGCACTTCCGCACCCTCGCAGAAGCCGCCGCAGCGCGAGCGCACGGTTGTCACCTCGCGCCAATCCGATGACCTGCCGGTCACTCCCGCGACCGTGGCCACCGCGCACCGCGAAGCTGAAGAACTCGCTTCGAGGCTCCACGAAAGGCAGCCAAAGGTCAGCACCGCCGACGACATCAGCCGCCGCGAGCGTGAGGAGCAGCTCCGCAAGGCTGACGATGGGTCGTTCCTCAGCGGTGGGTTGGCCGAGCCCCTTGAGCGCGTCTCGCCCCGCGAGCTGGCAGCGCTTGTACCCCGCCATTCCTGATCGCCACCACGCCCAAGTGAGGACACGACCATGACCACTGACATTTCCGCTGCCATCAACGCTTTCACCCCCAAGGAACTCGCCGGGTACAAGGCGTACTCCCCAGCCGACCGCCGCCCTACCGACGCCGTGTGCCCCGCGTGGGAAGCGACCGGCCTGGACACCCCCGACGCGGTTGCCGCGGTAGGGGATCTGCTGACACGTGCCAGCGAACTGCACGCGGCCGGTAAGGCGGTCGTCGGCGACGCGGACGCGCAGCGCCATGCGGTAGTCCTGGCACTAGCCGCGGGCGAGATGACCGACGACGACGCTGCTGCCGCACTCGCGCATGCCGAGACCACCGCGACCGCTACCGCTGCGCTGCGCACGTCCTACAGCACCGCCGCGACCGCTGCCGCCGCTGCCGCGCGGAAGGTGATTATTGATGCGGGTGAGAGCCTGCTCCCGCAACTGGACGCGGAGGTGAAGCGGGTGCATGCCCGCGTGCGTGAACTCGCCCCCGAGGTCAAGGGGATTACCGGGGACGCGGACGCCTTTCAGCGTGGGGGTAGGGCTGAGGAAGCGTGGCGGGAGCTGCATAAGCTGCGTGACTCCCTGTCTGCGGCGTATGCCGCTTACAGCGCACTCGCCCCGTTCCTGCCCGAGGTGGCACAGAAGGACAGCGACGAAGCCGACGCGCGGCTGTTCCGACTGGAGCGCCACGGCAGCGCGCATCACGGGTTGAGCAACGGACTGGTCACTCACCCGAAGGACGCGGAAGCCACGTCCAATGCAGTGCGGCTCATGGTGGACAACGCACAACATCCCGACTGCGCGCCCGGTGTTCACACTGCTTCGGAGGCTCGCGCTCTCTGCGACCAGCACAACGAACGCCTTCGCGATGAGCGCCGCGCGGAGCAGGACGCTAACGGCAACCGTTTCGTGTAACGCCGTTCACCAGGCCGCCGCATCCTCTCGTGGGGTGCGGCGGCCGTACGCCTTACAACGTTCAGCGCACACCCCATCGCTAGGGGTGGCGGGGGTACTCCTAACCCCCTCTGTGCAGGTCACCGGCCACCTTAGGCAGGCGCATCCCGTGACCTCTGAAACCGTTCTTGAAAACAGGAGGTAACCGCCTTATGACTACCCGTGAGGCCCCTGAACCCGACGCGTTCGGTCCCGCCGGCCGCGCCTTATACGACTCGCTTACGGCCGAGTTCGACCTGAATCAGTGGGAGCTTGCGCAGCTCACACAGGCCGCGCGCATGGCGGACCGCCTGGACGCGATCCACGCGGAGCTAGCGCACTCCGAGATCACACACGTTAACCGCCATGGCGAACACGTCGCTCATCCGCTGCTCGCCGCGGAGCGAAACGCGTCCCTCGCGCTCTCGCGCATCCTCGCGGCCCTGCGCGTCCCCTCGGGCGACGATGAGGACGCGCGTCCGCAGCGGCGCACCGGCGTTCGCGGCGTGTACCCGAAGGGGCGTGCATCGTGAAGCGCAGAGCCGCACCCGCGGTAGTGCCCTACTACATCCGAACCTTCGCCGCATGGTCGTTCATTGATGACGCCTACGAGCGCTACATCACGGCGATTTCGGCTTGGGATATCTGGACTGAGCACACGGGGACCGACCACCGCGGCAGCTACAGCGAACCGTTGCCGCCCTTCGAGGCACCGCCGGAATGGCTGATTTCCGCAGCGAAGGACCGTGCCGCTCGCGATGCGGCGGAGCGGAAGGCCCGTTCCGCCGCTTCCGCTGGCGGACGGCAGTAGTTCCGCAATCCTTCCGCTCGCGGAACCGCCCTGGTGGCTGTTCCGCTGGCGTGACCTGCATATTGCCGCTGTTTCCGGCACGGCGTTCCGCCCTGGTGGCAACGATGCCGTGCCGGTTTCCGCCCCGCTTCCGCCGTTGCCGCCCCGCTTCCGCGCGTGCCGTTCGCAATGCCGTTCGTTACCGCGCGGCGGAACGCCGCGGAAGACGTGCGGCAAAGCGCGGCAAAGCGCGTTCCGTTGTTCCGGAAAGGACTTCCGCCGTGCCGCTGTCCGTGATCGTCACGCGCCCCTACACCGCGGGCATCCCTGCCGTCTCCCGCGCTCCCGTCTGCTCCCGCGCGTGCGGGGACGCTGTGACGGTTCGCGTCACCCCGCGGCACCCGAAGACCGGCTACAGCGTGGCCGTGGCCCCACAGGAGTGCGCCGGAGCGTGCGCGGGGTGTGGTATGGACGTCCCTCCGCGGCGCTTGGACTCCGCGGAGCTGACGCCGGAGACGCTCATAGCCGAAGACAGCGCGTTCTAGCGCTTCACGTAGCTCCCCATGCCCGACTGCGTGCGAATGAGTCCTTCCGCGCGCAAGGCACGGTGGACCTTCTGACCGGTTGACGTGCTGATGCCATAGATCTCTTGGAGCTTGAGGACAGACGGGATCTTGTCTCCCGGCTTCAGCTCGCCGCGCTGAATCTGGCCGCGGATGATCTCGGCTACCTGCTCCCATCGCGGGCGGTCGTCCTCGAATTCGTAGGGCACGCACGAACCGTAGGCACGGCAACGTGACCAGCCAAGATGCACCACACCTACCATGGCAACCTTGGTAGGTGTATCGTCAGAGCTTGACCCGCACATAGCGGGACCCCGCGACGGTTGCAGCCGTCCGGGGTCGTGGCCTACCTGATGGAAGCAGGCAGACATGCATCACCTTACCGCCGTAATCGCCGCGCTACTGCGCGCGGTCTTCCCGCCGCCGGCCGGTCGCCACCACACGGCAGCGTCCGAGCACGCACCGGCGCACAGCGCCGTTGGCAGCGCGGACGCGCCGCGAGCGAGGGCGGGCAAGGCACACCGCATCCGCCCCTACGCACCTGCGACGACGTTCCTCGACTGGGAGCCGATCCCTGCCGATGCTCACGACGCGCCAGCGATGGTCCGCCCGTTCCTGGTCGCTGCGGAGCGCCGCCGCGAGATGGAGCGCGCAGAAGCCGACCGCCGCGGCGTTGCCGCCCTGGCCGCGATGGGCGGTGCCCGATGATCACATTCGAGTACCACGGCACCTGCACGAACGCTGCGACGCTGCGCCTAGAGGGTTATACGCCGCTCCACAGGCGCGCCCACGGCGAATTGAGCGTCTCCCTGCACGCATGTGCCGCGTGCGCTGAGTGGCTGACTGAGGCGTACATGAGTGGGCTGACCGTCTACACGTGCCCTTCCGATCCCGCACCCCGCGACCCCGTGACGACGTGTGGGACGGCTGTGCGCTTCGACGGACCGGACCCCGACGACGACGGGCCTGACGGCGGCAGCGACCCCGAAGACGACCCCGGGCCCCCGGTAGATGACGCGGTCGTGTTCACGCCCGCGGGTGATGTGATCCCTCCCCTTGACCTAGTAGGTGGATTCCTGGTGAGCCCATGCCCTGACTCCGAAGGCGAGCGAGACGACCGCGGCAACCCGACCGTGTTCCAGGTGGTAGCAGTCGGGGAGACGTCGATAGGCCGTGTGGTGGCGTCCGACGATGGACGTTGGACGCCCGTGGTGTTCCTCGGGCGTGAAGAGATCTTCGGCCCCGCGCATGAGTCGTTCTACGCGGCAGTGCACTGGGTGTTGGGGCGGCTGACCGTGATTCTCGACGGCCCCGAAGAGCTGGAACCGTCCGCGGTGTCGCCTATGCGGGTCTTCGACCACGAGTACACGCAGTACCGCGGCGGAGCGTGGCGCTCACCCGGATACGACGACTGACGCCACCGCGACCCTTGCTAGGGGCCGTGTCCAGCATCGGGCACGGCCCTTCTGTACGCCCGCAGAGATAGGGATGTTGCATGAAACCCTACGGGTTCATGATCGCCGGGTTCCTGATCACCATGGGCACGGTCGGCGACCGGATCGGGCGCCGCCGGCTGCTGCTGATCGGCGCCGCGGCCTTCGGCGCCGCCTCGATCGCGGCGGCCTACTCCACGAGCCCGGCCATGCTCATCGCCACCCGCACGGTGCTCGGCATCGCCGGTGCGACCCTCATGCCCTCGACGCTGGCGCTGATCAGCAACATGTTCCACGAGCCGCGCCAGCGGGCGACCGCGATCGCGGCGTGGGCGAGCTGCTTCATGGGCGGGACCGCCGTCGGCCCGGTCGTGGGCGGCGTGCTGCTGGAGTGGTTCTGGTGGGGCTCGGTGTTCCTGCTGGGCGTGCCCGTCATGGTGCTGCTGCTGGTCAGCGCACCCCTGTTGCTTCCCGAGCACCGCGATCCCGATGCCGGACGGCTGGACCTGGTCAGCGTCGCCCTGTCGCTGGCGGCGATCCTGCCCCTTGTCTACGGGCTCAAGGAGATCGCCGCGCACGGCCCCGCGCCGGTCGCCTTCGCGGCGATCGCGGCGGGCGCCGTCGTCGGTGCGCTCTTCGCACGCCGCCAGCTGCGCATGCCCGACCCCCTGCTGGACCTGCACCTGTTCGCCGACCGCGGCTTCACCGCCGGCCTGGGCGTGATGATGATCGGCGCGGTGGCCATGGGCGGCATGTTCCTGCTCATGTCGCAGTACCTGCAGCTCGTCGCCGGCCTCACCGCCCTCCAGGCCGGGCTCTGGCTGGTGCCGCCGTCCGTCCTGATGATCGCCGGCACCATGCTGGGCCCTTGGGCGGCCCGGAAGGCGGGCAGCGCCAACGTCATCGGGGGAGGCATGGTGCTGGCCGCGGTCGGGATGCTCGTGCTGACGCAGGTCGGCGCCGCGAACGGCACGGGGCTCGTGGTCGTGGGCCTGGCCGTGGCCTGCCTGGGCCTGGGGCCGGGCGCGGCCCTGGTGACCGACGTGGTCGTCGGTTCGGCGCCGCCCGAGAAGGCCGGCTCCGCGGCCTCGATGTCCGAGACGAGCGGAGAGTTCGGCATCGCCATGGGGGTGGCGCTGCTGGGCAGCCTGAGCACCGCCGTCTACCACGGGCTGGTCACTGTTCCCCCCGGGGTTCCGCCGGAGGCCGCGGCCGCCTCGCGCGACAGCCTCGCTTCGGCCGTCGCGGCCTCCGCGGAGCTGCCCGCCGACACCGCCGCGCACCTGCTCGCCCCCGCACGGGAGGCGTTCGCACTGGGCCTGAACGCGGCGGCCGTGGTCGGCGCGGTCGTGATGGGCGGGTTCGGCGCGGCCGCCGTCCTGCTGCTGCGCGCCCGCCGCTCCGCTCCCGCCCCCGCGCGCGAGACCGATGACGCCGGCGAAGCCGGGCACGCACCGGTCCGCGCTCAGGCGTGACCCTCCCCGGGCCCGCGCGCCTCTGCGGGCGGCCCTGCGAAGGCCGGTCCGGTGCGAACCGCACCGCGCCGAAGCGATGAGTTCGCCGGGCCGCCGGAGTCGGTACCGGTGAACCGCCGCATGAGGCGGCGGCGCCCGGCCGCGGGACCGCACCGATGGTTTCCGCACCGCCGCTCACGACGACACAGAAAGGCGATCCGATGCCGAACGGAACAGGTCTCGACGGGATGCTCCTGGCCAGCCGCGACCCGGAGCGGCTGCGCGCCTGGTACGCCTCCGCACTGGAGCCGCAGGAGGAGTTCGAGCAGGACCAGTACCGCATGCTCAAGTTCCGCACCTTCTACCTGGTCATCGACCACCGCGACGACGTCGCGGCCACCAACCCCGACCCGGCGAGGGTCGTCCTCAACTTCGACGTCGAGGACGCCCGCGCCGCCGTCAAGCGCATGGAGCAGGCCGGCACCCGGTGGGTCGCTCCCCTGGAGGACCGCGACGGCAGCCTGTTCGCCACGGCCACCGACCCCGACGGCAACTACGTGCAGGTCATCCAGTTGAGTGAAGAGCACCGGAACGCGATGTAGCCGGTGGGGCGGCGGCAGCCGCCGCCGGAGGAGGAGGAGGAGAGCGCGATGCTCGACGCAAGCAGGGCCTTCAGCAGTTTCGCGGTCGACGACACCGCGGCAGCCGAGCGGTTCTACACCGGGACGCTCGGCCTCACGGTCACCGGTGTCGCGGGGATGGAGGAGTACGGGCTCCTCGACCTGCGCCTGGCGCAGGACCGCGGGGTGCTGATCTATCCCAAGCCGGACTTCGTACCGGCGTCCTACACGATGATGCACTTCCCGGTCGACGACATCGACAAGGCCGTCGACGAGCTCGCGGCGCGCGGCGTGGAGTTCCTGCGCTACGACGCCTTCGAGCAGGACGCGAAGGGGATCACCCTCGGACGCCCGCGCAACGCGTGGTTCACCGATCCTGCGGGCAACGTCCTGGGACTCGTCCAGGACTGAGCCCGCCCTCGGACCCGGCGCGCGCCCCAGCCGCGGGCGCGACGCGCCGGTTCCCGCCCGCCTCTCGGCGGCCCGGCGGGCCGACCGGACGGGAGAGGCGGGCGGGAGGGGCCCGGGGCCCGGTACGGAATGCCGCAGCGCCCCGGCGGACCTCCGCACCCGGGGGGTTCCCGTGCGTCCTCGCCGCGTGCCCGGTGCCGGCGGAACCGGGCACCGCCCACGCCGGCCCCTCAGCGGTGAATCGTCCGTGCCGCAGCGGGTAAAGAGTCGGCATGCTGCCCTGGCTGACCCTGGAGTCGTTCCGCTCGGCGGTACACCGGATGCTGCTGGGCGGGGCGTGGTTGTGCCCGATCCTGCCCGCCGACGCGCTCGGCGCGACTGCGGGCGTGCACGCCCCCATAGCACCCGCCCCCCGCGTCGAGCTGGATCCCACACGCGTCGAGGAGCTGTGGTCGGAGCTGATCCGCCGCGAGCTGCCCGACTGGTAGCGTTCCCGGTCGGCCCAGGCGATCCCCTGCCCCGGACTCCGCGTGCGCCGGGCCCGCCGCGGCCCCCGCCCGGCGCGGCTCCGCCCTGTCCGTACTTCCACAGGAGGACCGCAGTAGTGGACGGCGCAGACCCCCCGGCGGTGCGCGCACCGCGCCGGCACCGGAGTCCGCGGCGCCCCGTTGTGCTGCGACGAATATCGCACCCAGCCCCACATGAATCCGCCGGAACGCGGGTACAGAGCGCACAGGCACGGTCTCCGGAACCCCCGTGCGCAGCAGGGATCCTCGGTGCCGCGCCGGCCCGGGGACCCTCCCGGAGCCGACCGGGGGCCGCGGCGCCCCCGAGGGCACACCGGCCACGGCCGCACCGCCCCTATCATGGCGCCCCGGTGGCCATCGGCCGCGCGAACCGGTTCGGAGACCGCCGACCGGAGACGAACGGGAGAGGAGCGTTGCGAAAGCGAAAAACGAAAGGCGCGTCTCGCGATTTCTACCCCGTGTCGCAACCGCGGCACGCGACAGGCGCTGCGCTACCGTCTTCACGCACGAACGGAGCCGCTCATTATCGCGGAAGGTCCCGGCACGACAGCGCCAGGATCAATATCCTATAACCATTCGGCGCGCATAAGGGAAGTATGCACCGATTGGCCGTAGAGTTTCCGGTCGAGGACTGCGAATAGCGCAACGGAATTTACTCCGGCACCAGTAGCGGTCCCGTGCAGGCACCTTCACGGGGTCGGGGGGAGAGGGCCGGGCCCTGCACGCCGAAGGCGTCACAACGACGGTACCTGCCCCGGGACTCCCGGTCCGGACCTCGGGAAGGAGTTGTCATCTCTCGATTCAGGTCCTACATACAAGAACATACGAACCCACCGGTCTTCTTCGTCTCAGGCGGGATCGTCCTCGTCTTCCTGATCCTGGGCGCGCTCTTCACCAGTGGGCTCGCTACGGTCGCCAGCAGCGTACTTACGTGGATCACCACGTATTTCGGCTGGTTTTACATTATGGCGGCCACTTTCTTCCTGGTGTTTGTACTCTGGGTGATGTTCAGCCGATTCGGTAACATCCGTCTCGGCCCGGACTCGTCACGTCCGGAGTTCGGGACGACCGCGTGGTTCGCCATGCTGTTCACCGCCGGCATGGGCATCGGCCTGGTGTTCTACGGCGTCAGTGAGCCGGTCGGCTACAACGCCAATCCGGCCCATCCCAACGAGGTCACCGCCAACACGTCGGCGTCCGCCTCCGAGGCGATGAACTCCACGCTGTTCCACTGGCTCTTCCACCCGTGGGCGATCTACATCGTGCTCGGCCTGGCCCTGGGCTACTTCTGCTTCCGCAAGGGCCTGCCGATGCGGCCCGCCTCAGCGCTGTACCCGCTGATCGGCAACCGCATCTACGGGTGGATCGGCAACCTGGTCGACGTCCTGGCCGTGTTCGGCACCCTGTTCGGCCTCGCCACCTCGCTGGGCATCGGCGCCCGCCAGGTCAACGCGGGTCTCACCTCCCTGTTCGGCGTACCCAACGTCTGGTGGATGCAGGTCATCATCGTCGCGCTCATCACCAGCGTCGCGGTGCTGAGTGTGATGCTCGGCATCGACAAGGGCATCCGCCGCCTGTCGGTGATCAACCTCTGGCTCGCCGTCATCCTGATGCTCTTGGTGTTCCTGTTCGGCCCGCGGCTGTACATCCTCACCGGCATGGCCGACTTCACCGGCTTCTACCTGCAGCACCTGCCGCAGACGAGCCTCTACGTCGCCAACCCCGCGACGGACCCGAACGGCTTCGACTTCCAGCAGTCCTGGACGCTCTTCTACTGGGGCTGGTGGATCTCCTGGTCGCCGTTCGTCGGCATGTTCATCGCGCGCATCTCCTACGGGCGCACGATCCGCCAGTTCATCACCGGCACCCTGTTCGCCCCGGTCGGCGCCTCCATCGTGTGGTTCAGCGTCTTCGGCGGCGCCGGGCTGTACTACGACAACCTCAAGGACGCCGGCATCGCCGAGCAGCCCGCCGAACTGGCGCTGTTCGCCCTGCTCGACCAGCTGCCCATGCCGGAGATCATGGCTGCGCTGCTCTCGGTGCTGACGATCGTAGTGGTCGTGCTGTTCTTCGCCACCTCCTCCGACTCGGGCTCGCTGGTCGTGGACATGCTGACCAACGGCGGCGACCCCCACCCGATCAAGCTGCAGCGGTTCTTCTGGGCCGTCACGGAGGGCCTGGTCACCATCGTCCTGCTGATGTCGGCGATCGGCATGCAGGAGGGCGACGCGGACCCGCTGTCGACACTGCAGTCGGCGTCACTGGTCACCGGACTGCCGTTCGCCGTCGTCCTGATCGTCATCTGCTTCGGCATCGTCAAGGCGTTGCGAAGCGAGGACCTACGGGTAATGGTCCCCGGAACGACGCCTCCGACCCGCGGAGGCGAGAGCAGGGTGCACGTCGACCCGCCCGGCGACGTGGACCGGGCCAAGGCCCGGTCGGGGTCCGCGACCGGCTCGGCCGAGGAGCCGGGCTCGTCGTCCTCGGACAGCAGCGACAGCGGCGCTTGAGATCCAGTGAGGAATGAGCATGCCCACTAAGAGGAGAAGGACGAATCCGTTCCGCGGCGTCCTGGACATGATGAGCGAGATGAACCGCATCTCCGACACCATGTCCAACCTGGAGACCAGTTCGGCGACGGCAACGCCGCGCGGGTTCTCCGACGCCTGGAGCCCGCCCACCGACATCTTCGCCCGCGGCGAGGACCTCTTCATCCGGTGCGAGCTGGCGGGCGTCATGTCCGAGGACGTCGATGTCTCGTTCTCGCACGGACAGCTCACCATCGCCGGCGAGCGCAAGCGGGACGACACCGATGTCATCTACTACGCGTCGGAGCGCTACCTGGGCAACTTCCGGCGGGAGATCACCCTGCCGGAGGGGACCGACGACGACGACGTCTCGGCCGACTTCGACGACGGACTGCTGACGATCCGCGTCGCAGGCGCCGCCAACGCCGAGGGCCCCAGCCGCATCCAGGTGAACAGCAAGAAGAAGCCCCGCTGACGCCAGCGGACTGCGCATGAACGAAGGCGCCCGGCCGATCCGATCGGCCGGGCGCCTTCGCGTCGAAAGAGGCGCGCCCTAGAAGACGCGGCCCTGGTCGTAGGGGCCGATGACCGCCAGCACCTCCGGGCCGCCCAGGACGTCCGCGGCGACCTCGGCGACGTCCTCGGCCGTCACCGCGTCGAACAGGGCGAGGTCGTCGTCCAGCGAGAAGTGCCGCGGGTAGGCCAGCTCGTGCACCGTCAGCCGCCCCATGCGGGCGTTGCTGCCCTCGGCTCCCAGCACCCATGAGCCCTTGATCTGGCCCTTGGCGCGCTCCAGCTCCTCGCCGCCGATACCGGTCGCCGCCGCCTTCGCGAGCTCCTCGCGGCACACGCCCAGCACCTCGTCGATCTTGTCGGGCAGGCAGCCCGCGTAGACCTGGAAGAGGCCGGTGTCGGCGTAGGAGCTGTGGAAGGCCTGGACGGCGTAGGCCAGTCCGCGCTTCTCGCGCACCTCCTGGAACAGCCGGGAGGACATCCCTCCGCCCAGCGCCGAGGCCAGCACGCGCAGCGCGTACCAGCGCCCGTCGGTGCGCGGCAGGCCCTCGCGTCCCAGGATCAGGTGCGCCTGCTCGGTGTCGCGGGCGACCGCCCGGGTCCCGTTGTAGGCGGGTACCCGCTCGCCGCCGATGCGCGGCCGGGCGGGCCGCGCGTCGCCGGCGGCGGCGCGCTGCTCAGCGAACAGCTCGCGCACCTGCGCGACGACCGCGTCGTGGTCCAGGTTCCCGGCGGCGGCCACGACCAGCTCGCCGGGCACGTAGGCGGAGCGGTACTGCTCGAAGATGCGGTCGCGGGTCAGGGAGGCGATGGAGTCGTTGGTGCCCAGGATCGGCCGGCCCAGGGCGGAGTCGGCGTAGACGTGCTCGGCGAAGACGTCGTCGATGAGGTCGGCCGGCTCGTCCTCGTTCATCGCGATCTCTTCCAGGATCACCCCGCGCTCGGTCTCGACCTCGCCGGCGTCCAGCACCGAGCCCGCCACCATGTCGCCCACGACGTCGATCGCCAGCGGCAGGTCGCGGTCCAGCACCTTCGCGTAGTAGCAGGTGTGTTCCTTGGTGGTGTAGGCGTTGTGGTCGGCGCCCACGCTGTCGAGCAGCGCCGAGATCTCCATCGGGCCGCGCCGCCGGGTGCCCTTGAACAGCAGGTGCTCCAGGAAGTGGGCCGAGCCCGCGTGGAGGGGGTCCTCGTCGCGCGAACCGGTGGTGGCCGATATCCCGAAGGCCGCCGAGCGGAGTCCGGGCATCGCCTCGGTCACGACCCGGAGTCCGCCGGGCAGGACGGTCCGCCGCACCAGCCCGGAACCGTCGCCCGGTTCCAGCAGGGTGACGGTGCTGCCGGGGTCCTGCTCGGCGGCGATGGGCGCAGAGGTCATACTCGAGTGTCGCCTTCCTGGACGTGGCGTGGGTCGGGCGGGGAGCAACCGGATGCGGTGGTGTGCCGCCGCCGGGGGCACCGACGACGCGGGGCGGCCGCACCCCAGGTGCGACCGCCCCCTCGATCCTAGGCGCTGATCAGGTGTTCTCGCCGCCGCCGCTGCGGGTGCGGCGCCGGCGTCGGGTCCCCGCCCCGCCGGAGGCGGACTCGGCGTCGTCGTCGCCCTCCTCCTCGGCCGCGGGCTCGGAGCCGTTGGCGGAGGCGGACTCGGCCTCGACGACCTCGACCGGCACGAGCGAGAGCTTGCCGCGGTCGTCGATCTCGCGGATCTCGACCTGGATCTTCTCGCCGATGCTGACGACGTCCTCCAGGTTCTCGATCCGCTTGCCGCCGTGCAGCTTGCGGATCTGCGAGATGTGCAGGAGGCCGTCCTTGCCGGGCAGCAGAGAGACGAACGCGCCGAAGGCCGTGGTCTTGACGACCGTGCCCAGGTAGCGGTCGCCGACCTCCGGCATGGTCGGGTTGGCGATGCTGTTGATCGTGTCGCGCGCCGCCTCGGCCGATGGGCCGTCGGTGGCGCCGATGTAGATCGTGCCGTCGTCCTCGATCGTGATGTCGGCCCCGGTGTCGTCCTGGATCGAGTTGATCATCTTGCCCTTGGGGCCGATGACCTCGCCGATCTTGTCGACCGGGACCTTGACCGTGAGGATGCGCGGCGCGTACGGGCTCATCTCGGCCGGACGCGTGATGGCCTCCTGCATGACCTCCAGGATGGCCAGCCGCGCGCCGCGGGCCTGCTGCAGCGCCTGCGACAGCTGCGAGGCGGGGATGCCGTCGAGCTTGGTGTCCAGCTGCAGCGCGGTGATCAGCTCGCGGGTGCCGGCGACCTTGAAGTCCATGTCGCCGAAGGCGTCCTCGGCGCCGAGGATGTCGGTCAGCGTGACGTACTCGTCGCCCTCGCTGATCAGGCCCATCGCGATGCCCGACACCATCTCCTTCAGCGGCACGCCGGCCTGCATCAGCGACATGGTCGAGGCGCAGACCGACCCCATGGAGGTGGAGCCGTTGGAGCTGATCGCCTCCGACACCTGCCGGATCGCGTAGGGGAAGTCCTCACGCGAGGGCAGCACCGGAAGCAGCGCCCGCTCGGCGAGCGCGCCGTGGCCGATCTCGCGGCGCTTGGGCGATCCCACCCGGCCGGTCTCGCCGGTGGAGTAGGGCGGGAAGTTGTAGTTGTGCATGTAGCGCTTGGTGCGCTCGGGGTTGAGCGTGTCGACCATCTGCTCCATGCGCAGCATGTTCAGGGTCGTGACACCCAGGATCTGGGTCTCGCCGCGCTCGAACAGGGCCGAGCCGTGCACCCGCGGAACCACGGAGACCTCGGCGCCGAGCTGGCGGATGTCCTTGGGGCCGCGGCCGTCGATGCGGACCTTGTCGCGCAGCACGCGCTCGCGCATGAGCTGCTTGGTCAGCGAGCGGAACGCCGCGCCGATCTCCTTCTCGCGGCCCTCGAAGTCCTCGCCGAGCTTCTCGGCGGCCAGCGCCTTGACGCGGTCCAGCTCCGTCTCGCGGTCCTGCTTCTCGGCGATGGTCAGCGCCTCGCTGAGCTGGTCGCGCACCGCGGTCTCGACGGCGCCGTAGACGTCGTCCTCGTAGTCCAGGAAGATCGGGAACTCGCCGACCTCCTTGGCGGCCTGGTCTGCCAGCGCCTGCTGGGCCCGGCACAGCACCTTGATGAACGGCTTGGCGGCCTCAAGGCCCTCGGCGACGGTCTGCTCGTTGGGGCCCACCGCGCCGTCGGCCACGAGCTGCAGGGTCCGCACCGTGGACTCGGCCTCGACCATCATGATCGCGACGTCGCCGTCGTCGAGGACGCGGCCCGCCACCACCATGTCGAAGGTGGCCTCCTGCAGCTCGGTGTGGGTGGGGAAGGCCACCCACTGGCCGCGGATCAGCGCCACGCGCACGCCGCCGATCGGGCCCGAGAAGGGCAGGCCGGCGAGCTGGGTGGACATCGACGCGGCGTTGATGGCGACCACGTCGTAGAGGTGCTCGGGGTCGAGCGACATGATCGTCTCGACGACCTGGATCTCGTTGCGCAGGCCGTGCTTGAACGACGGCCGCAGCGGGCGGTCGATCAGCCGGCAGGTCAGGATCGCGTCCTCGGACGGACGCCCCTCGCGCCGGAAGAACGAGCCGGGGATGCGTCCCGCGGCGTACATGCGCTCCTCGACGTCGACCGTCAGCGGGAAGAAGTCCAGCGACTCCTTCGGGCGCTTGGAGGCCGAGGTGGCCGAGAGCACCATGGTCTCGTCGTCGAGGTAGGCCACTGCGGAACCGGCGGCCTGGCGGGCCATGCGGCCGGTCTCGAAGCGGATGGTACGGGAGCCGAAGGTGCCGTTGTCGATCACGGCTTCGGCGGAATACGCGCCCTCCATGGGCGTCCTCCTCATACAGGGTTACGGCTGTTCGGACTCGTCCCGCGCCCGTAGCCCCGGAGGATTGTCGAGAGTCGCCGCCGCCCGGCGGCGCGGGCGGCTCGATGCCTGCCGGCGCAGCAGGACCGGCGGCGGCCGGCCATCGATCGAAGCCTGCGGCTCGCCCTGGGACAGGCCGCAGACCACTACCGAGGACCGGCCTCGACACGGCAGCCGAGGCGGGGAGCGCGGGAGCGCTCTGCCACGAGCCTTGTCGGCTCGGTGCGGTCTTCTGTGCGGTTGTAGCGTCGGCCCGCCCGGCGGGAGCCGCCACTTGGGACGATACCCGCCGATCGGGGCCGAGGCCGATAGGTCCACACTACTAAGAAGGGGAGTGGCCCCGGCCACTCCCCTATCGCCGCGTCGTCAGCGGCGCAGCCCCAGCCGCTGGATCAGCTGGCGGTACCGGTTGATGTCCTGCTTCTGGATGTACTTCAGCAGGCGCCGGCGCCGGCCGACCATCAGCAGCAGCCCGCGGCGGCTGTGGTGGTCCTGCTTGTGGGTCTTGAGGTGCTCGGTCAGCTCCGTGATGCGGTGGGTCAGCAGTGCGACCTGGACATCGGGGGAGCCGGTGTCGCCTTCCTTCGTGCCGAAGTCGGCGAGGATCCTCTGCTTGGTGGCGGCGTCGATCGACACGTCGCTCCTTCTCGGATAATCGGTACGCAGACGTCAGGGACCCCGGCGCGCTTCGATCGGATCGGCAGCGAGCACGGGCCGGTGACCACGCGTACGAACAGTCACCGTCAGCGGTCCGGAAACTCCCGCGGCGAGCCGGCGGGCGCCGCATCCGGATGCTCGGCCCGACATGCGGGCAGGTGTATGCGGCCTTCGTCGGCCAGTCTATAGCACCGCGCGGGCCGCCGGGACACGGCGCGGTCCGGCGCGATGCGGCCGCGCCCCCGCGGACGTGCGCCGCGGCCTGCGCCTTTGCCGCGCCGCTCCACCGCCGCCCCGGGAGGCCTCAGGACTCGGCCGCCAGCTCCCGCGCCCGGTCGACGTCGCGCGCCATCGCCTCGATCAGTTCCTCCACGCTGTCGAAGCGCAGCTGGCCGCGGATGCGGTGGGTGAACTCCATGGCCATGGGCCGCCCGTAGAGGGCGAGGTCGTCGCGGTCCAGCGCGTAGCCCTCGACCGTGCGCGCCGCGCCTTCGAAGGTCGGGTTGGTGCCCACCGAGATCGCGGCGGGCCACACCGCGTCGGTACCGGGCTCGGCGTCGCGGAGCAGCATCCGCCCGGCGTAGACCCCGTCGGCGGGCACTGCGGTACCGGCGGGGTGGTCCAGGTTGGCGGTGGGAAAGCCCAGCAGCTCGCGGCCGCGCGCCGCGCCGTGCACGACCACGCCCTCGACCCGGTGCGGTCGGCCCAGCTCCAGTCGGGCGCCCTCGACGTCGCCGCCCTCCAGAGTCGCGCGGATGCGCGTGGAGGTGACGGTGTCGGCGCCGGCGACCAGCGGCAGACCCTCGGCCGCGAAGTCGTACTTCTCCCCCAGCTCGCGCAGGGTCTCGACGGTGCCTGCGGCGCGGTGCCCGAAGCGGAAGTCCTCACCGACGACGACGGCCGCCGCGCCCAGGCCCTCGACCAGCACCCGGCGCACGAAGTCGTCGGCGCTCAGGCGGGACAGCTCCGCGGTGAAGGGCAGCACGCACACCGCGTCGGCCCCGCACTCGGCCAGCAGCTCGGTCTTGCGCGGCTCGGGGGTCAGCACCGCGGGCGGCTCGCCGCCGCGCACGACGGCGTCGGGGTGGGGCTCGAAGGTGACCACCACGACGGGCAGCCCCAGCTCGCCGGCGCGCTCCACAGCGGTGCGCACGATGGCCTGGTGCCCGCGGTGCACGCCGTCGAAGACGCCGATGGTCACGACGGAACGGCCCCAGTCGCGGGGCACCTCCTCCAGACCGTGCCAAGCCCGCACGTCCAACAGCTCCCCTCCGGATGCGTCGCCTCGTCCGCTGCCCAGGTTCGCACGGCCGCGCGGGCTCTGCGCGCGCGGGCGGCCGTGTCCCGGCCCACACGGGCACGCGGGTCCGGGCGCGGCGCGCGCGGCCGTGTACCCCCGGCCGCGCTCGGCTCAACCGTACCGCCCGAGCGGACGGGGGCGGCGTAGCGAGGCCGCGGCGCGGCAGGGCCTGCGGGTCGGCGGAACGGGCCGCGGACGCCCGGTGGAGGCGCGGCTCGCGTCCCTGCGCCGTCCCCCGAGCGGTGCGCTCAGGCCGCCTCGAACACCACGATCGGCTTGGCGTAGCCCGGGCGGTCCTCGGCCAGCGCGACGACGGTGCCGTCCTGTGCGAACAGCCCGACGGGGCCGGGGCCCTGCTCGCCGGGCGAGATCCGGTTGCCGTGGGCGATCCTGCGCACCTCGTCGGAGTCGAGCACCCGCACGGGGAACGCCGACGCGACCGCCTGCGCCAGCGGCACGGCCGTGAACTCCTCGGCCAGCTGCTCCAGAGTGCGGGCCTGGGAGATGTCGTAGGGGCCGACGCGGGTCCGGCGCAGGGCGGTGAGGTGGCCGCCCACGCCCAGCGCGGCGCCCAGGTCCCGCGCCAGCGCGCGGATGTAGGTCCCGCTGGAGCAGGTGACGCGGGCGTCGACGTCGACGAACGCGCCGTCGGGGCCGTCGACGCGCCGGACGTCCTCGACCGCGAACTCCGAGACCGTCACCTCGCGGGAGGCCAGTTCGACCTCCTCGCCCGAGCGCGCGGACTTGTATGCGCGCCTGCCGTCGACCTTGATCGCGCTGAACTGCGGCGGAACCTGGCTGATGGTCCCGGTCAGCGCGGCGGCGCCGGCCAGCACGGCCTCGTCCGCCACGGCGGAGGCGTCGGTGCGCGTGCCCGCCTCGCCCTCGGCGTCGTCGGTGTTGGTGGTCAGCCCCAGGCGCAGCGTCGCGGTGTAGGCCTTCTCGGTGAGGGTGAGGTGCCCGAGCAGCTTGGTGCCCTTGCCGATACCGAGCACGAGCACGCCGGTGGCCATGGGGTCGAGCGTGCCCGCGTGGCCGACCTTGCGGGTTCCGGCCAGTCGGCGGGTGCGGGCGACCACATCGTGGGAGGTCCAGTCGGCCGGCTTGTCGACGATCACGACGCCGCTGTCGGTCATGGGGTCGGGGTTTCCTTGTCCGGACGAGTCGCCCCGCGTTCCGCGCGGGGAGACGGGGGCGGCCGGACGGAGCAGGCACTCCGTCCGGGGGCGGGAGGCCCGCCGGAACCGACGCCTCCGCCGACCGGGCGCGTGCGGCGCCCGGCCGGCGGAGGTGTGCGGGCCGGGCACGGATGCCGCGGCGCCGGAGGATCTACTCCTCGTCGTCTTCGGGCCGCCGCGGCTCCTTGTAGGGGTCGGGGTCGCCCGCCGGCGTGGCGGCGGAGGCGGCCTGGGCCACCTCGGCGTCGGAGAGGCGGGCCTGCGCCAGGAGCGTCTCGATGTGCTCGGCGTTGCGCTGCACATCGTCGCTCTTGAACGTCAGGCTCGGCGTGTGCCGCAGGCCCGTCTGGCGGCCGACCTCGGTGCGGATGATGCCCTTGGCGCTCTCCAGGGCCGCCGCGGTGCCGGCTTTCTCCTCGTCGGAGCCGAACACCGTGTAGTAGACCGTGGCGTCGCGCAGGTCGTTGGTGAGCCGCGCGTCCGTCACCGTGACGAAGCCCAGGCGCGGGTCCTTGACCCGGCGCTCCAGCATCTCCGCGACGATCCGCTGAATGCGGTCGGCGAGTTTGCGCGCTCGTGCGGCGTCAACCATCGTTCTCTAGTCTTCCTCTGGGCTGAAGAGCCGCTGCCTCGCGGAGAGCAGCTCGACCTCGGGGCGCTCCGCGACGAGCCGCTCGCATGTGTCCAGCAACTGCGAGCAATGGGCTGCGGTTGCGGCCACGACGGCCACACCGATCTCGGACCTGCGGTAGAGGTCCTGGTCGCCGGTCTCGGCGACCGACGCGGAGCACGCGCGCTGCAGCTCGGCCACGATGGGCCGCACCACCGAGCGCTTCTGCTTCAGGGAACGCACGTCTCCGAGCAGGATGTCCAGTGTCAATGCCCCGACGAACATGCGCCCACCCTGTGTGCCGCGCGCCGCGGATCGCGATTCAGATGTCATGTGGCGGCCGCATGACGGAGCGGCCGGACCGGTCGTGGAAGTAGAAGGGCGGCGCCGACCCGCGGACCCCCGGCCGGACGGCCGGGGGTCCGCGGAAGGACCGCGGCCCCGATCAGTCGCGAGGCTTCTCGCGCATCTCGTAGGTCTCGATCGTGTCGCCGATGCGGACGTCGTTGTAGCCGACGCCGATACCGCACTCGAAGCCCTCGCGGACCTCGGTGGCGTCGTCCTTGAACCGCCGCAGCGAATCCACGTTGAGGTTCTCCGAGACGACGATCCCCTCGCGGATGAGCCGCGCCTTCGTGTTGCGCCGGATGGTGCCGCCGCGCACGATCGAACCGGCGATGTTGCCGACCCGCGGGACCTTGAAGACCTCGCGGATCTCGGCGGAGCCGAGCTGGACCTCCTCGTAGATGGGCTTGAGGAGCCCCTTGACCGCCGCCTCGATCTCGTCGATCGCCTGGTAGATGACCGAGTAGTAGCGGATGTCGACGCCCATGCGGTCGGCGAGCTCGCTGTTCTTGCCCTCCGGGCGGACGTTGAACCCGACGATGATCGCACCGGCCGACGCGGCCAGGTTGATGTCGTTCTGCGTGATCGCGCCGACGCCGCGGCCGATGACGCGGATGTCGACTTCCTCGCCGCCGACGTCGATCTTGGACAGCGACTCCTCGAGCGCCTCGACCGACCCGGACATGTCGCCCTTGACGATCAGCAGCAGCTCGTTGCGCTCGCCCTCGGCCAGCGCGTCCTTCCAGGTGTCGATGGTGACCCTGCGGGTCGACCGGCTCTGCTGGGCGAACCGCTCGCGGGCCTCGCGCTGCTGGGCGATCTGGCGGGCCACCCGGTCGTCCTTGACGACCAGGAAGCTGTCGCCGGCGCTGGGCACGTTGGTCAGACCCAGCACCTGCACCGGACGCGAGGGCTCGGCGCTCTTCACGTTGGTGCCGTGCTCGTCGAGCATGGCCCGGACGCGCCCGTAAGCGTCGCCGCAGACGATGGAGTCGCCGACGTTGAGCGTGCCCCGCTGCACCAGCACCGTGGCCATGGAGCCGCGGCCGCGGTCGAGGTAGGCCTCGATCGCCAGCCCCTGGGCCTCCATCTCCGGGTTGGCCCGCAGGTCCAGCGCCGCGTCGGAGGTCAGCACGACCGCCTCAAGCAGCGAGTTGAGGTTCTCGCCCCGCAGGGCGGAGATCTCGACGCACTGCACGTCGCCGCCGAACTCCTCGGCGACCACGCCGTACTCGGTGAGCTGGGCGCGCACCCGCTGCGGGTCGGCGCCCTCGACGTCGATCTTGTTGATCGCCACCACGATCGGGACCTCGGCCGCCTTGGCGTGGTCGATGGCCTCGGCCGTCTGCGGCTTCACGCCGTCGTCGGCCGCCACCACCAGCACCGCGATGTCGGTGGCCTGGGCACCGCGGGCACGCATGGCGGTGAACGCCTCGTGGCCCGGGGTGTCGATGAAGGTGATCTTGCGGTCTTCGCCGTCGACCTCGGTGCCGACCTGGTAGGCGCCGATGTGCTGGGTGATGCCCCCGGCCTCGCCGCCGACCACGTTGGAGCTGCGGATGGTGTCCAGCAGCTTGGTCTTGCCGTGGTCGACGTGGCCCATGACGGTGACCACCGGCGGACGCGGACGCAGGTCCTCGTCGGTACCGGCGTCCTCGCCGAACTCGATGGAGAAGGACTCCAGGAGCTCGCGGTCCTCGTCCTCGGGGCTGACGACCTCGACGTTGTACTTCAGCTCGTCGCCGAGCAGCTGCAGGGTCTCGTCCGGCAGGGACTGCGTGGCGGTGACCATCTCGCCCAGGTGCAGCAGCACCTGCACCAGCGACGCCGGGTTGACCTCGACCTTGTCGCCGAAGTCGGCCAGCGAGGCCCCGCGCGACAAGCGGATGGTCTGCCCGTTGCCGCTCGGGATCTTCACGCCGCCGAACGACGGCGCCTGCATGTCGTTGAACTCTTGGCGGCGCTGCTTCTTGGACTTGCGCTGGCGACCCGGACGCCCGCCGGGACGGCCGAACGCGCCCGCCGTACCGCCGCCGCGGCCGCGACCTCCGCGGCGCAGGTCGGCGAAGCCGCCGGGACGACCGCCGCCGCCACCGCTACCGGGGCGCGGACCCGCGCCGGTGCCAAGTCGGAGGCCAAGCGGTC
>NZ_BAABIK010000027.1:0-81005 GCF_039542725.1 Streptomonospora halophila
ATGCCGGGGCCGAAGGCCGGGTGTTCCCTTGCGGAACTGCTCTAGAAGGTAATGGTGGATGCGGCCTCCGGCGCGGGCTCAGCCCTCGTTCGGCTCCTGCTGCTGTGCCAGGAACGTGATCATCGTCGCCTCGCCGGCCTCCAGATGGCCGATGAGCGCGGCGCGGGCCGCGGTCAGGTCCCTTCTGCCGATCGCTTCGCAGACCTCCTTGTGCTCGCTGACGACCTCGGTCATCCGGCCCTCGTAGCCCGGGGCGAGGTAGTGCCGGATGCGGTTGATCTGCTTCTCGTTCACGGCGTAGAAGCGCTTCACCCGCGAGTTGCCGGTCAGCGAGACGATGCGCTTGTGGAAGGCGTGGTCGCGGGCGAGGTAGTCCTCGTAGGGCCCCGGCGGACCCGGCCGCTGCGCCTCGTCGAAGAAGCCGGCGAGCTCGTCGACGGTCTCCTCGTCCCAGGTGCGAGCCAGCTCCTCCAGACCGGCCGGTTCCAGCAGCCGGCGCACCTGGTAGAGCTCGCGGACGTCCTCGACGTCGAAGCCCGCGACGGCGTAGCGCCCCCGCACGCGCATCGCGAGGCCGACGGCCTCCAGGCTCTGCATCGCGTCGCGGATGGGCGTGCGACTGACCCCGAGGGCCTCGGAGAGCTGGCGGTCGACCAGCGGTGTGCCCGGCGGCAGTTCGCAGCGCACGATGGCGCCCTCGATCGCCTCGTAGGCGGTCTCGCTCATCCGCGAGGTCTTGAGGGGGCCGTGTGCACGCATGGGGGCTAGCGCATCCATGTGACGCACGGTACATTGCGCTCTGGACCGCAACAAGGGGATATGGAATACCAAATGCCAAATCCCGCTACGGCGGTCGAACGCCCGGCGCGGGCCCGCCGGGCAGGGGACGCCTTTCGCGCGATGAGGGTCGGGAGTGAGTGGGATGGCCGAGGAGACGCCCGGTGGGAGCGGCACCGCCGTCGTGACGGAAAAGGCGCGCGTGGCCGCCGCGCCCGACTCGCGCGCGCCGTCCGGGACCCGGTGGCGACCCGCGGGATCGGGGCCGGGCGCCGGCGGCACAAGGAGCTGCCGGAGAAGGAAGCTGCGGATGCGCTGCAGACCCGCACCGCCGTCTGCGGCGGGGGCACCGGGTTCCGCCTGATCGCGGCACCGGCCGCCGGCCACGGTCGGTGCCCGTGGCGCCGCACCGGTTCCACGGCCTGCACGCGCATCTGGTGGCCTCGACCCCCGACACGACCGGAGGCTCGACCTCCGCAGGCTGCTCAGCACGCGGATCGAGGTGCGCGGCGGCGAGCCGGTGCCGCCGCAGACGCCGGGGCCCGGGTTCGGCTTCGTCCCTGAGGCGGTGGAACGCTATACCGTTCCCGGATCCGCGGTCACCGCCGCGGCCGGGCACGCGGGCGGCCGGCGCGCCGGGCGCCCGCCCACCGACACGTCCACGATTCACGAGGGAGCACGATGGCAGAGGAGAACGCCCCGCGCCGGACGGCGGTCGTCATGGCCGGCACCCGGGGCCTGGGCCAGGCCAGCGCGGCCGAGCTGCTGCGCGGCGGATTGCGGGTGGCCGTCTGCGGCCGCGACGCAGAGCGCCTGGAGGAGGCGGTGTCCGAGCTCGGCGCGGTCGCCGGGCCCGAGGCCGTGGCCGGCGTGCGCGCCGACGTCTCGTCCGCCGAGGAGGTCGAGGGCCTGGTCGACGGGGCCGTCCAGCGCTACGGCCGACTGGACGTGCTGGTCGTCAACGCCGGAGGCCCTCCGCCCGGCGACTTCGCCGACGTGAGCATGGACGACTGGGACGCCGCCTACGCGCTGACGCTGCGCAGCGCGGTCACCGCGATCCGATCCGCCGTTCCCGCGATGCGCGAAGGCGGGTTCGGGCGCATCGTGGTCATCGGCTCCTCCAGCGTCCGCCACCCCATCGGCGGTCTTGTGCTGTCCAACGTCTTCCGCCCCGCGCTCACGGGCCTGGTCAAGTCGCTGTCCACCGACCTCGCTCCGGACGGCATCACCGTCAACATGGTCTCGCCCGGGCGCATCGACACCGGGCGGGTGCGCACGCTGGACGAGCGCAAGGCCCAGCGCCAGGGCACCACCGCCGAGGAGGTGCGGCGCGGCGCGGAGGCCGCGATCCCGGCGGGCCGTTACGGGCGCCCCGAGGAGCTCGGAGCCATGGTCGGCTTCCTCGCTGAGGAGCGCGCCGGCTACGTCACCGGACAGAGCCTGCTGGTCGACGGCGGGCTCGTGCCGTCGCTGCCCTGAGGCGGCGCCCCCGCCCCCGCTCGCGTCCGTGCGCCGGCGCACGGACGGCCCGGCCGCGTCCGCGCGGACGCGGCCGGGCCCGCACCGGGAGGCGGCCACCGCCGCCTGCCACCCCCCGAAGGCCCGTCGCCGGCGGGCCGCCCGACCCTAGGGAGTTCGCATGTACCTGGCCACAGCACGCAGCGCCGCCGGTGAGGCCGCGGTCGTCGTCGACGGAGGACGCGGCGTCGCGGCCGCGGCCGACGTGCTCCCCGGCGCGCCCGCCACCGCGCTGGAGGTCGTCGAGCGCGTCGCCGAGTCCGACTTCGCCGCCGCCGTCCGCTCGGCCCCCGATTCGGCCTTCTCCCCGGTGGAGGGCACCGTCTTCGCCGCGCCCTACACCCGGCCGCGCAAGATCTGGGGCATCGGCCTGAACTATGTGGAGCACGCCTCGGACCTGACCGAGTCGGTGCCCGAGGAGCCCGCCTCCTTCATGAAGGGCGACCACACCATCATCGCGCCGGGCGAGGCGATCCCCCTGCCCGGCCAGAGCCGGCGGGTCACCGCCGAGGCCGAGTTGGGGCTGATCATCGGCCGGGAGTGCCGGAACGTGAGCGACGAGGACGCGCTCGGCCACGTGTGGGGCGTGTGCACGGTCCTGGACCAGACCGCCGAGGACATCCTGGCCCGCAATCCGCGCTTTCTGACCCGCAGCAAGAACTTCCCCGGGTTCTTCTCCTTCGGCCCGGCGATCGTGCCGCTGTCGGTCGCGCTGGCCGAGGCCGGCTCGCTCGGCCGGCTCAGCGTGACGACGGTGCTCAACGGCTCCGACGAGCGGGTCAACACCGTCGACCACATGCGCTACTCCCCCGAGTTCCTGGTGGGTTTCCACAGCCGCGTGATGCCGCTGTTCCCCGGCGACATCCTCTCCACCGGCACCCCCGGCGCGGTGCACCTCACGCCGGGCGACGTCGCCGGCTGCCGCATCCCGGGGGTCGGGGAGCTGTCCAACCCGGTGGTGCAGGGAGCCTGACCCGCCGCGCTCCGGGGCAGCGTGCCGCCCGGGGCGCAGCGGCGCCCGCCCCGCTACATCGCGGGATGTAGCCCGGATGGGGCGCGGAGTCGGACGCCCCGATGCGTACCGCCGCCCTAGCGTCGTCCTGTGCGCGCCCAGGCCCGCCCGCGCGAGCTGCGCGGGCGGGTGCGCGCACGGCCGGCACGGGCCGGCGGAGCGGTTGCGGCACGCGAGGAAGGGGGCGGCATCGGTGGACGGCGACAGCGGCGGCGAGGTGCGCGGACGGCGGCGGATCCCCTGGTGGGGGGTGCTCGGGCTGGCCGCCCTGGGCCTGCCGCGCGCCGTGGCCCACGACCTGGACCTGGTAGGGCCGGGCGTGAACACGGTCCTGGTCTTCGCGCCCGTGGTGGTGTGGGTCGCGGTGGCGGTACTGGGCAGGCTGCCCCGACCGGTGCTCGCGCTGCTGGCGGTGGGCGCGGTCTACGGCCTGCTGCTGGGAGCGGCGCACCAGATGCTGTGGACCCACAGCTTCGCGGGCCAGCCCCCGGAGCTGGGCGGCAGCCTCGCCGGCGTCCTGCCTCCGGCGGTGGAGAGCGCAGTGGTGCGCACGGCCGCGTTCGTCAGCAGCGTCGTCACCGGCGTCCTGGTCGGCGCGGTCAGCGGCGCTGCGGCGTGGCTGCTCTCCCGCCTCATGCCCGAGCGGACCCGGACGTGACGGTGGCCGCGGACTGCGGGCAGCCCAGCGCCCGCCCGGCGGAGTCGAGGGGCCGCCGCTATGCGGGTGTCCGTCCATTCCGCCGGTCCGGTTGGGGCGGCAGCCACCCGCCGACCGGGCGGACACGCCAGTGACGGGGCCTCCGGCCAGGCTCTGATGAGGTCACGCCCGCCGGTGTCAGCCGCGGGCCGCGACGACGACCAGGACCAGCCCGACGAGGCCGGCGAGCCCGCCCGCGGCCAGCATGCCGACGCCCACCCACAGGAACACGTCGAAGGCGCCCTCCTCGGTGCTCTCCACCGTCACGGGATCGCCGGGGTCGGCGGGGTCGTAGGCGACAGTCAACCGCTCGCCCTCGGCGTGGTCGTCCGGGTTCAGTCCGTTCAGCTTGACGTCGCTGTACTCGACGCCCTCGGCGCTGTAGTCGACGTAGACGGTGATGTCCACGTCGTCGCTGCCCTGGCCGTCGTCGCCGGAGCCGACGGTGTCCCGCTCGACCTCGACGGTGCTGACCACGGCCTCGGCCCGTCCCGTGTGCCCGCTGTAGTCGGCCTGCGCGATCAGCGTGAAGACCCCGCCGATGATCAGGAGCACGAGTGCGGCGATGCCGCACGGTATGGCGAACACGATGGCGAGGCCGCGCCGCGCCCCGCTGTCGGAGGATCCGGATGGTCCCGAGTACCGCTTCATGCCCGCCCTTTCCGAGGTTCCTGCACCGACGCCCGCTTGGACGCAGCAGACCGCCTCGGCGTTCCCTCGACCCGCCCGACCGCCCGCGGAGAGGGAGGTGCGAGGTACCTGCGGAGTTTCGGTTTCCGCCGCGGGGACCTCGGGTAGCCGGACATGCAACCCGCCGGGTGCTAACACCTTCGCCCGGCGGGCCAGTGTGGGCGGCCGCGCACCGCGGGCGCACCCCCACACGCTCCTCGCGCGAGCGCCCGCCCGCGGCGAAAGCCGGACGGGCCGGGCGCCTCCGCCGAGGGCCGCACCGAGCGGATCCGCCGACGCGGACGGTCCGGGACTCGCCGGCGTCGGCGGCCTACCGCGGGGTCGGCGCGGCGACCCGGGCCGGACGGCAACAGCGTCCGGCCCCGGTGCGGTTCTCCTCTGCTCTTGCCCGCCCCGCCCGCGGCCTCCGCTCGGCCGAACGGCCGGCCGGAGGCCGGGCGCTTCGCCGCCGACGGCGTCCCCGAAGCGTCGGAACCGCCCCGCCGCCGCGCGCATCGAACCCGGAATGCAGCGCGGACGGGCGGGACGAGCGGTGGGAGCCGGCATCGCGGACGGGGCCGGCGGGCCGGCGGGGCGGCGGCGGACCGCGCGGGCGCCGGTCCCGCGGGGGCCGGTCGCCGCCGCGGCCGCCGCGGGGGCGGCGTGGCCGGTCGTGCTCGCCGTCTCCGGTATCGGCGTCCAGCACCTGTTCTGGCGGGCCTACTCCCACACACTCCAGGAGGCCGCCTGGGTCGTCCTGTTCTCGGCGGCGGTCCCCCTCGGGGGAGCCCTGGCGGTCGGCCGCCTGCTGAGCCGCCGGGGTGCGGCGCACGGCGGGGCAGCGGCCGCGGTGGCACTGCTGCTGGCCTGCCCGACGGCGGTCTGGTCGGTGTGGAGGGCGTGGCAGCCGCCGGACCCGGCGACGTTCGCGCTGAGCGCTGCGCTGAGCGCGGGAGCGTTCGTGCTGGTCGTGCACCTGGCGCAGCGGCGAGCCCCGCTGCGCTGGGCGGCCGCCGGCAGTGCGCTGGCGCTGCTGGTCCTGGCGGCCGGCTGCGCCGCGGCCTTCCTCGGCGGAATGCGGGGCGAGGCCGCGGCGGCCGTGGAGTCCGCTGACGGCGCCGTTCCGGTCCTGGAGCATCCGCGCTGGGAGCTGCGGGAGGTCTGGGTCGGCGGCGACTCGCTGGTGCTGACCTACCGCCCGGACGGCCCGTCCGGCGGCGAACTGGAGGTCCGGGTCCCCACCGGTCCCGGCCACGGCGCCGGCGGCGACCCGTGCTCCGAGGGTGGCGGCGCCTGCGAGCGCCACGGGGTCGGCGTGCTGCACCGCGACACGACCGGCCGCCTCGAACTGCTCGTCCGCGGGGGCGGAGCCGCGACGCGCGTCGCGGCTCCGTTCACCGAGCCTTCGGCGCGCAGGGCCGACCTGCTGGAGGCCGGCGCCCACCTGCGCCCGGCCACCCCGGCCGAGCGCGGCGAACTGAAGCGCCTCGCCTTCCGCGGCCTCCTCCGCCACAACGTTCCCGGCCTCGCCCACTGGTGACACCCGGCCGGCGTTGAGCGGCCGATCCGGCCGGGCCGTCCTCCACCACCCATCCCCCGTTTCCGCCGACCGCCGTCGCCGAACCGCGCGCGGCGCCCCCGCGCCCCCGCCCTCGCCGACCGCCGGCATAGCCCGAACAGCGCTCGAACAACGGAAGCACCGAAGTCACGAGCTCGGCGCGAGCACCCGCCGCTCGTAGTCCGCGGCCGCCCGGAGCAGGGCGGCGTCGGCATGGAGACCGGCGATCAGCTGGAGGCCGACGGGGCCGCAGTCGGCCGGCGCCGCGGTCGGCAGACTGACGGCCGGATGGCCGGTGATGTTGAACAGCCAGGTCAGACCCACGCTCATCGCGTCGCCCGGTCCGCCGGGCCCGTGCGGCGGGTTCGGGGTGGTCGGAGTGGCCAGCAGGTCGAATCCGGCGAACAGCTCCGCCAGGCGCGCGGCGTTGCGGCCGCCGCACGGGGTGCCCTGCGGACGGGAGCGCAGGGCACGCCACTGCTCGGCCGGGTCGTCGAGGGCGAGGCCGGCCTCGTGCACCTCGACCCCTCCGCACCGCTCCCACTCGCCCAGCGCACGGGCGGCGGCCGCGGCCACGCCCGCGTGCACCCGGTTGAAGCCCAGGGTCGCCGACCACGCGACCCGCAGGCGGCGCCGGCGGCCGCCCGCCGAACGGGAGGCGTCCCGGGCTTCGCCGTCCCCCAGGACCGCGCGGCGGTAGAGCGCGATGTCGGCCACGCTGCGGGCGATGGGGCCGCCGACCGTCAGTCCTGCGGCGTCGCGGGAGGGCAGCAGGCCCGTCGTGGGCTTGTACCCGACCACGCCGCACCACGCGGCGGGGATGCGGGTGGAGCCGGCGCCGTCGCTGGCCGTGGCCATCGGCACCATGCCCGCCGCCACCGCCGCACCCGAACCCGCGGACGACCCGCCCGGGCTGGCCCCGGAGCGGCGCGGATTGGCCGTCGTGCCCCGGTCGGTCGCGCCCCAGGTCTTCCATTCGGTTCCGGGACCGGGCACGGCGGTCGCGCCCACGGGCACGGCTCCCGCCGCGACCAGCCGGCGTGCCTGGAAGGACTCGATGCCCTCGGACCGCTTCACACCGATGGGTACCCCGGCCAGCGGCAGGGCGGCGCCGCGCCCCAACGCGGCGTCGACGGCGGCCGCTCGCTCACGCGCCCATTCGTCCCAGACAGCGCAGAAGGCATTGGTGTCGCCGTCCAGCCGCCGGATCGCGGCAAGCGCGTCGGCGACCGCCGCCGAGGCGCTCGTCCGCCCCCGTGCAACGGCCGCCGCGATCCCGGCCGCGTCCGCGAGCCGGTCCTCATGCCCCGCACCCTTGCGCACGCCCACGATTGTGCCGTCCCGCGCGCGGGACCGCGCTGACCGCGCCCCGTCACCGCTCGGACGACACCGCAAGGACAGCCCGGCCTTCGGCCCGGCGCCGCCGGGCCCGGACCTCGTGGGCCCGAGCCGGCACCACCGGCCCCGGAGCCCTCGACCGGCGGCGCCAGCGTTCCGTTCGCGGCGCGGCAGCACCCGCCGCACCCCGCCGGGGGCGGGCCGGAGCGTCGCCGCGGCCGGTGATCCGGCGGCCGTCGCGGTGTCGGCCGACGTCCGGCCCCGCGCTGCGGCGGGCTTCGCGGGGCAGGCTCGGGCGGGTCAGCGGCCGCGCCAGGTCGGGGTGGTCTTGTCGGCGAAGGCGGCGACCGCGTTGCGGAAGTCCTCGCTGCCGTAGACCCGCTCGACGATGTCGCGGTCCGCGGGCAGACCGGCGCCGCGCAGGCGCCGCGCCGACTCCTTGGCCGCCCACATGCTCAGCGGGGCGTGCTCGGTGAGGCGGCCGGTCAGCTCCTCCGCGTCGGCGTCGAGGGAGTCCTCCGCGGCCAGCCGGGTGACGAACCCGGCGGCGTGGGCTTCGTCGGCGGTGAGCATCCGCGCGGTCAGCAGCAGGTCCAGCGTCCTCGCCGTGCCCAGGTGGTCGGCCAGCAGCGCGAAGGCCGGCATGGCCAGGCAGTTGCCGAGCGTGCGCGCGATCGGCACGCCGAAGCGGGCCGACGGAGCGGCGATGCGCAGGTCGCAGGCCGCGGCGATGGCCAGCCCGCCGCCCACGCAGTAGCCGCGCACGGCCGCGAGCGTGGGCACGCGCACCGCGGTGAGGCGGTCGATGACGGCGCCGATGCGCTGCTCGTAGGCGACGCCGTCGGCTCCGCCGGCGAACCCGGCGAACTGGCCGATGTCGGTGCCGGCCACGAAAGCGGCGCCCCCGGCGCCGGTCAGCAGGAGGACACGTACGTCGTCGTCGGCGTCGGCCCGCTCGCACGCCGCGGCCAAACCGTCGTACATCGCCCAGGTCATGGCGTTGCGGCGGGCAGGGCGGTTGAACGTCACCGCCAGCACGCCGCCGCGCCGCTCCATCAGCAGTTCCGGCCCGCCGTCCACTCCATCGCCGTGCGCCCCGCCCGCCGCCGCGTCCTCGCTCATGTGCCGCCTTCCCTCCGGCTCGACGCCCGTCCGGACCGGCGGGCCCGTAGGGCGCCGGCCCCGGGGGGCATTCTCGCCTGCACCCGTCCGCCGGTGCGCGGGCAGGGGCGGTCCCCGGCCGGCGCTCAGCCCTTCCGGCGCCGACCGCCGAGCAGCAGTTCCCGCAGCACCCCGAGCGCCAGGACCGTCCACACCAGGCAGTAGGCGCCGAAGAGCGCGCCGCCCGCGTCGGTGGCGATCGCCCGCCCGGTCATGCCGATCGCGCCGGCCGCGGCCACCAGGGCCGCCGCTCCCACCGGCAGGGCCGGCAGCCAGCGGGGGGCTCGGCGCACAGCGGGCAGCGCACCCGCGGCGAACAGCAGCAGGGCGGCGGCGCCGACGCCCGCGTTGGCCCACTGCGCCGCGGCGGCCTCGCCCGGCCCGTAGGCGGCGTAGCCGGACTCGGGCACCCGCGGGCCTCCGGTCACGCCCAGGCGCCCGTCGAGCGCGTAGTGGACCTTGGATGCGACGTACGGAGCCGTCCACGCGGCGGCGGCCACCGCCCACCCGCTCCGAGCGCGCCGCCCGCGCCGACCGGGACCGGGCGCGGCCCCGCCCTCTCGGCGCATGGCCGGACCGCGGACGCCGCGTGGTTCCGTGTGGGGTTCCATGGCCACCACTCTCGCTCGGGCGTCCGGGCGCGCTGCTCCCCCGCGCGGGGCAACCGCGGCTTCGGGCCTCCCCCGCGCGGCGCGGGCGCCCTCAGCGCGTGTCCGGCCCTTCGGGGGCGGCGCCTCCCGGCGGCGGCTCCTGCTGCCCCCGGCGGTCCGCGGAGCCACCACCGTCCGCGCCTCGGGCCGGGCTGTTGCCCTCGTTCTCCGCGAACCGGCCGGCGACCACGATGTCGGTCGAGGAGTGGGCCAGGATCGACAGCACGATGGCCAGAGCCGCCAGGTGGAACAGCTCGTCGCTGCGCCCCAAATCCGACTCCAGCACCAGCAGGCCGTAGACGACCGAGGCGAAGCCCTTGGGGCCGAACCAGGCGACCGCGGCCCGCTCCCGCTTACCCAGCTCCGAGCCGGTCAGCGCCGCCAGCATCGCGGCGGGGCGGGCCGCCAGCAGCACGAGCACCGCGAAGGCCCACCCGCTCAGCGGGATCTCGGCGAGGAAGGACGGCGACATCAGCGCGCCGAAGGCCAGCAGGGCCGCGAGCTTGAGCAGCTCGGCGACCGACTCGCCGAACCTGTCGAAGGCGGCACGCATCTCCGGGCTCGCCGAAGCGATCGTCACCCCCGCGGTGAAGGCGGCGAGGAACATGTTGGCGTGCACAAGCCGGCACACCGCCAGAATCGCCAGGCCGATGGCGAAGGCGCCCAGGGGCTCGTAGCGGGTGGTCGCGGTCAGGCCGGGCAGCCGCTCCAGCGCGATCCCGCCGAGGGCGAACCCCACGCCCACGAGCACGCCCAGGCCCAGTTCCGCCGCCAGCGACGCCGGGTGCGGCGGCTGGTCCGCGGCCAGCGACAGCAGGACGACGACGACGGGCAGCGCGAGCCCGTCGTTGAGCCCCGATTCGACGTTGAGCAGGTGGCGCACGCGGTAGGGCACCCGCTCGCGGGCGATCAGCGCGGCGGCGAAGACGGGGTCGGTCGGCGAGAGCACGGCCGCGATCAGCAGGGCCTCAGGCCAGTCCAGCCCGGCCAGGTAACGGGCCAGCAGTGCGATCAGCGCGAAGGTGGCCGGCATGCCGAGCCCGAGGGCGCGGGCGGGCAGCCTCCAGTGGGCGCGCAGATCCTTGACGTCCAGCCGCATGCCGTCGGTGAACAGCACGGCGAACAGCGCGCCCTCGGCCAGCAGCCGCACCGAGTGGGTCCCGCCCGACAGCGGCACCAGGCCGAGGACCCCCTGGCCGAGGACGAACCCGGCGACCAGGAACAGCGCGGCCGTGGAGAGCACGGTCCGGTGCGCGATGCCCGAAACCAGCACCGCCGCGAACAGCACCACAGCAAAGGCCAGCACCAGCTCGATCAACGTCGGCACCCCTCAGCCGCGCGGGACCGCGGTCGTCGTCCGTCATCGGGGCGCGGGCCGATGCCCCGCCCAGCGTCGTCCGCGCGGGCGCCTACCCGCGTCGCCCGGAGGCCAACCGGCGCGCTGGGGAGGGGTGCGCGGCCGCACACGCCGCGGCCGCCGGGCGGGCCGCGCCACGGGCGGCCGCGCCGCTACCCGGCGCCGTCTGCGGCGGCGACGAGCGCCGCGACGTCGATCTTGCGCATGCCCATCATCGCGTCGATGGCGCGCCCGGCCCGCGCCGGATCGGGGTCGGTGGTCAGCTCCGTGAGCTTGCGCGGCACGATCTGCCAGGACAGGCCGTAGCGGTCCTTGAGCCAGCCGCACTGGCTCTCCTGCCCGCCGCCTTCCAGCAGGCGGGACCAGTAGTAGTCGACCTCCTCCTGGTCGGCGCAGTCGACGTAGAGCGAGACGGCTTCGTTGAAGGTGAAGACGGGGCCGGCGTCGAGGGCCAGGAAGCGCTGGCCCGCCAGGTCGAAGGCCACCGTCTTGACGGCCACGTCGCTGTCGGGCGCCATCTTGCCGTAGTCGTTGATCTCCACGATCCGCGCGTCGTCGAACACGGAGGTGTAGAACCGGGCGGCCTCCTCGGCCTGGGTGTCGAACCACAGGTGCGTCATGATCTTCTGCATGGCAGGCTCCTCACGCTGTGCGGACCCGGACGGCCCGCCTGCCCGAGGGCACCGCACCGCGGTGCCGGAAGGTGGACTTGCGCGGGCGCGCGGACTCATCGCGGTGCGCCCGGGTTTTCGCAGCGGGTCCCGCCCCCTCCGGGGCGGCGTCCCCGATGGGGTGATACCCCCGCGGGGCGCTTACGACCGCGCCGCTTCGCGCGCGGGCGGCTCCCGCCTCAGTCCAGGCCGATGCGGTGCAGGCGCACGTCGCTCAGCCGCCCGTCGGCGGCGGTGGCCGTCATGTAGGTGTGGTGGGGCTGGCGCCGGCGGTCGGTGGGCGATCCGGGGTTGAGCAGCCGCAGCCCGTTGGGGGCGGTGGTGTCCCAGGGGATGTGGGAGTGGCCGAACACGAGCGCGTCGGCGTCGCCGAACCGCTCGGCGCACCGCCTCTCGCGGCCCTTGGCCTGCCCGGTCTCGTGGACCACGGCCAGGCGCACCCCCTCCAGGGTCGCGCGGGCGAACTCGGGCAGCCGCGCGCGCAGCTCAGGGCCGTCGTTGTTGCCGTAGACCGCCACCAGCCGGCGCGCCCGCGCCTGCAGGTCCTCCAGCGAGGCCAGGTCCACCCAGTCGCCGGCGTGCACCACCGCATCGGCGCGCTCGACCTCGGCGCCGACCTCGGCGGGAAGCCCGCGCGCCCGCCGCGGGATGTGGGTGTCGGAGATGATCAGCAGCCGCATGCGGCTCAACGTAGCGTTCCCCGCCCCGGGGGTGCGCGCGTCCGCGCCCGGACACGGCCGGGGCGCTGCCGGGCGGCCTGTTCCGGCCTCCCCGCGCGATTGACTTCAAGTTAACTTGAGATTTTAGTGTCGGCCGTGCAGTCGGAGCGGTGGCCGGACCGCCGTCCCCCCGCCTCCGCACGCCGCCGAGCACGGACAGGATGAAAGGCCTATGAGCATAGAGATCAGTGCGTGGACCTCGATGTACCACGCCGTACACGCGCCGAACGACACGCGTCCGTTCTCAGCGGCCACGCTGAGGCGCATCGGCCGCTTCGCCCGGCCGCACAAGCGCGCACTCATCGCGTTCGTCCTGCTCAGCAGCGTCACCGCCGCCCTCGCGGTGGCGACTCCCCTGCTGGCCGGGCGCATCGTCGACGCGATCACCGCCTCCGAGCCGTTCGCAACGGTGGTGGCGCTGGCGGTGCTGATCTCGGCGATCGCCTTGGCCGAGGCGGGCCTGGGTCTGCTGACCCGGTGGTTCTCGGCCCGGATCGGCGAGGGCCTGATCCTGGACCTGCGCTCGGCCGTCTACGACCACGTGCAGCGCATGCCGATCGCCTTCTTCACCCGGACCCGCACGGGCGCCCTGGTCAGCCGGTTGAACAACGACGTCATCGGAGCCCAGCGGGCGTTCTCCGACACCCTCTCGGGTGTTGTGGGCAACCTGGTGACGCTGCTGCTGACACTGGCGGCCATGCTCGTGCTGTCCTGGCAGGTCACGCTCGTGTCGCTGCTGCTGCTCCCGGTCTTCGTGATCCCCGCGCGGCGGATGGGCGGCCGCCTGGCGCGGCTGGACCGCGAGGCCGCGGACCACAACGCGGCCATGGGCGACCGGATGACCGAACGGTTCTCGGCGAGTGGAGCCGTGCTGATCAAGCTGTTCGGCCGACCCGAGCAGGAGTCCGACGAGTTCCGCGCGCGGGCGCGCCGGGTACGCGACATCGGCGTGCGCACCGCCATGCTGCAGACGACGTTCATGACGGCGCTGACGCTGGTCTCCGCACTCGCGCTGGCCTTCGTCTACGGGCTCGGGGGGTTCCTGGCGCTGAGCGGCACGCTGAAGGCCGGGGCCGTGGTGGCGCTGGCGATGCTGCTGACCCGGCTCTACGCCCCGCTGACCGAACTGGCCGGCGCCCGGGTCGAGGTCATGAGCGCCCTGGTCAGCTTCGAGCGGGTGTTCGAGGTGCTCGACCTGAAGCCGCTGATCACGGAACGGGCGGACGCCGTGGCCGTGCCCGAGGGCCCGGTCTCCGTGGAGTTCGACGGCGTCGGGTTCGCCTATCCCAGCGCCGACAAGGTCTCCCTGGCCTCACTGGAGGAGGTCGCCGACCTGGACACCCGCGCCGGCAAGCAGGTCCTGCACGAGGTGTCCTTCCGCGCCGAGCCGGGGCAGACGGTGGCGCTGGTGGGCTCGTCGGGCGCCGGCAAGTCCACCATCGCCTCGCTGCTGCCGCGGCTCTACGACGCCGACAGCGGAGCCGTGCGGCTGGGCGGGGTGGACGTGCGCGGCCTGACGGCCGCGTCCCTGCGCTCCGCCCTGGGCATGGTCACCCAGGACGGCCACCTGTTCCACGACACCGTACGCGCCAACCTGCAGCTGGCCCGGCCGGGCGCCGAGGAGTCCGAGCTGTGGGGGGCGCTGCGCCGCGCGCGCCTGGACGACCTGGTCGCCTCGCTGCCCGACGGCCTCGACACCGTGGTGGGCGAGCGCGGCTACCGCTTCTCCGGCGGCGAGCGCCAGCGGCTGACGGTGGCGCGGCTGCTGCTGGCCCGGCCCCGGGTGGTGATCCTGGACGAGGCGACGGCCCACCTGGACTCCACCTCCGAGGCGGCGGTGCAGGAGGCGCTCGCTGAGGCGCTGGAGGGCCGCACCGCGGTGGTGATCGCCCACCGGCTCTCCACGGTGCGCGCGGCCGACATGATCCTGGTGGTCGAGGACGGCCGGATCGTGGAGCGCGGCACCCATGAGGAGCTGCTGGCGGCCGGCGGCCGCTACGAGGTCCTGTACCGGACGCAGTTCGCCGGCTCCGACCGTTCCGCGGCCGCGGAGTCCCTCGACCCGGCGGCTCCGGTGCGCTGAGCCGGCCGGGGTTGGTGCACCGGAGGCGGGCCGGGTCCGGCGGCGGCGCCGGGGCCTGGTCCGCCGACCGGACCCGGCGCCCGCTCAGCCCCGGCCCTCGGGCTCCTCGGTCGCGATGTAGGCGGCGGTGGTGCGGTCGGCGGCGGCGCGGGCCGCCTCTTCGCCGGTGCCGAACTCGACGTTGGCCCGGCGCCACCGGTCGCTGCTCAGCTCGACGAACCGCCGCCCCTCGTCGGAGGCCATCCAGCTCTCGATCTCGGCCGCGTCGGCGCTCTCGCCGCCGGCCAGGTGCTCGCCCAGCCCCATCAGAGCCATGTCCCAGCCGACGCCCGCGGCACCCGGGCCGAACGACTCCCAGGCCTCGTCGTCGACGTGGGCGATGTGGACCAGCTCCAGCCGGGTGCCGGCGGGCTCGGCGGCCAGGCCGACCTCGATCCAGCTGACCTGGCCGCCGGACTCCCAGGTGGCGGTGAAGGACGTGGGCGGGTCGCAGGCGGTGATCGTGCCGCCGGCGTGGCCCTCCAGCCGGTAGTGGCCGCCTTCGCGCAGGTCGCCCGAGACGGGCAGGAACCAGCGCGGGATGCGCTCGGGGTTGGTCAAGGCGTCCCAGACGTCCTCGACGCGCACCTCGTAGGTCTGGCCGATGGTCAGCACGCGCGCCTCGCCCGCGTCGAGCATCCGGGTACCCAGACGCCTGCGTACTGCGCTGATCTGGTGGTCTACGTCGATCACTGTGGTCTCCTCACGAGCCTCGGTGGTGGTCCGGCTCGGGTGCGTCCCGTCCCCGCCGGCGCGGCGCTCGCGGAGGCGGCGCGCGCCCGGCCCGGGCCGGCTCCGCGCCCACGGTGTCGAGGCGGGGCTCCCAGAAGCCGCGGAACCGGTCAAGCCATACGTCGATGTCGCGCAGGGGCCCGGAGTCGACCGCGTACAACCGCCGCGCCCCCTCCCGGCGCACGGTGGCGAACCCGGTCTCACGCAGCACCTTGAGGTGCCGGGAGACGGCGGGCCGGCCGATTCCGAACTCCTCGCAGATGACCGCGCTCATCGCTCCGGAGGTCGACTCCCCCTCCCTGAGCAGTTCGAGGATGCGGCGGCGCACAGGGTCGCCGAGCACGTCGAACGCGTTCATGGCGCCAACTTACGGCCGCGGCTTATATAAGCAAGCATTCACGTACCCGTGTCGCGGACGCCGCGAGCCGCACCCGAACCGCACCCGGGCCGGGGCCGCCGTCCCCGTGCCGGGGCCCGGGCAGGAGGTACTACAGTCTGTCGTATGCGTGGTCTCCCAGCTCCGGCCCCCTTTGCGGCCGACGAAATCCTCCTGCTGAACCTGCCCCTGTGGGCCTGGCAGATCGCGCTGGCCGTGGTCGGGGTCGTCGTCCTGGCGCTGCTGGCGCGCACCGTGTGGCAGCCGACCACCGCGGCGCTGCGCTGGTGGGGCCTGGGCAACATCGTGGTCAACGTCGGGATCGCGGTGACCGGAGCGACGGTGCGGGTGACCTCCTCCGGCCTGGGCTGCTCGGAGTGGCCCCGCTGCACCGAGGAGAGCTTCGTCCCCGTCGACACCGGCCACTCGGCGATCAACGCCGCCATCGAGTTCGGCAACCGCACGTTGACGTTCCTGGTGCTGGCCGTGGGCGTCATCGTCTTCATCGCCACCCTGCGCATGCGGCCCCGCCGCCGCGACCTGCTCGCCTACGCCACGCTCATCCCGCTCGGCGTCCTCGGCCAGGCCGTGGTCGGCGGCATCACCGTCTGGAGCGACCTGCACCCGGCCTCGGTGGCGTCCCACTTCCTGCTGTCGATGCTGGTCGTGGTGCCGGCCGTGGCCTACTACGTGCGCTGCCGCGAGCCGCGGGGCCTGCTGCGCCCCACCGTCGCCCGGCCGGTGCGCCTGCTGGCCACCGCCCTGCTCCCGCTGGGGTTCGCGCTGCTGGTGGCCGGCACGGTGGTCACCGGCACCGGCCCGCACGGCGGCGACGCCGACGCTCCGCGCTGGGGCTTCGACATGGTGGCGGTCGCCCGCATCCACTCCGGGCTGGCCTGGGCCCTGCTGGCGGGCTGCGCCGCGCTGGCGGTCGCCTCCACCGTGCGCCGCGCGCCCGCCCCGCTGCGCACGGCCGCCCGGCTGCTGCTGGCGGCCGTGCTCGCCCAGGGCGCGCTGGGCTACACCCAGTACCTGCTCGGCCTGCCGGAATGGCTGGTGGTGCTGCACGTGCTGGGGTCGGGCCTGGTGTGGGTGGCCGTCCTGCGCGTCTACTTCGCCACCGCCGAGCGGGTGGAGGTCACCAGCCCCCGCCCGGCCCCGGCTGCTGCGGGGGATGCGGCGGCTGCCCGGGACTAGGCGGCCCGGCGCCGGGCGCGCCCGGCGCGGGCGGAGGGCCCTGCGGCGGAGGCTGGCCCTGGGCGGCGCGCTGCTGCTGGGCCTGGGCGATGACGTGCGCGAAGTCGGCGCGCTGCAGGAAACCGGAGTCGGTCGCCTGGGGGGCCCAGGCCGGGACGACCGGCTGCTGCATGTGGCCGAGGAACGCCGTGCGCGCCGCGTGCATCAGCGCGAGGAAGCTGTCGCGCCGCTCCTGCCAGGCCGGGCGGGCCACTCCGCGCGCCAGGCGCTGGTGCAGCAGCGCCAGCTCGGTCGCCGCCAGCTGGTAGTCCTTCATCGCCCGCCGCCCGCGCTGGCCGGCGTTGCGCTGCGCCCACGAGCGTGCGCCCCGGCGCCCCGGGATCGAGCTGAGCATGCGCACGTCGGCCGGGGTCACCAGGCCGGTGGAGACGTAGGGAGGCAGGAAGTGCGCGATCGCGGCCACCTGCCGGCGGCGGTCCTGCACGGCCAGCACGATGATCGACACCAGCACGAAGAACAGCACCACGTAGGCGATGCCGAACCCGATCCAGCCGAAGGCGGTGGAGGCGTTCCACAGCCCGTGCAGCACCACGGCGCCGAGCCAGCCCAGCACCGGTGCGAACAGCCGCCCGCCGCCGCGGTTGATGGCGGCGTAGGCGACGCCGATGCCGATCATCGAGGTGTAGAGCGGGTGGCCGAACGGCGAGACGAGCCCGCGCAGCACGAACGTGAAGCCGAGGCCGAAGGCGCCCTCGCTCATGTAGGAGCTGAGGAAGTAGAGGATGTTCTCGGTGAAGGCGAACCCGGTGGCCACCATCGCGGCGTAGATGACGCCGTCGGTGAGCGAGTCGAGCTCGTAGCGGCGCCGCCAGAGCAGGATGAGCAGCACCAGGCCCTTGGCGCTCTCCTCGACCAGCGGAGCACCCACCGCGGTCGAGACGAAGTCGCCCATGGACTGCCCGAACGCGGGGACCGTCACGAGCGCCATGCCCGCCGTGTTGAGGATGAAGGAGACCACCACGGCCACGCCCGCGCCCCACAGGAACGCGAAGAGCAGGACCATCCCGGGCTCGGGTTCGAGCCGGTCGAGCGTGAGGATGAGGGGCACCAGGATCGCCACGGGGATGATCGCGGCGACCAGGCTGATGACGAACCCCACGACACCGGCGACGCCGCCGCCGGCCAGGCCTGACCACAGCAGGTAGCCCATCATGGCCAGCATGCAGAGCACGCTGATGATGATGCCGATGGTGAGTCCGACGGAGCGGCGGCCGGGTTTGCGGCCCTCCAGGATGGCTTTCGCGTCTAGTGCGGGCATGGCCTCAGATCGTAGTGGTTTCCGGGAGTGCGCAGGCATGGCGACAGCCGCTCCATCAGCGCGATCGCCGAAGTGCCGGGGTGATTCCGGCCCGGCCTCGGCGGCGGCCACTACCGGCCACCGGGCGGGGCTTGACGCGACGCTGTGCGGCGGCCGGCCGCGCGGGCTCAGTCGAGCAGGCCGGCCAGCAGCGGGTCGACGGTGACCGCGCAGAAGAGCAGCGCGAGATAGGCGTTGGACAGGTGGAAGAAGCCCATCGTCGACAGCTTCGGCCCCGTCACGCCGGCGCGCACCCGCGCCAGCAGCCGGTGGGCCTGCACGAGCAGCACCGCTCCCAGCGCCAGCGCGACCAGCGCGTAGAACGGCGTGGTGTCGGCGACCGGCCACAGGAGCAGGGAGGTCACGACCGTCGCCCAGCTGTAGAGCACGCACTCCAGCATGACGCGCTGCTCGGTGGCCACGACGGGCAGCATCGGGACCTTGGCGGCGGCGTAGTCCTCGCGGTAGCGCATCGCCAGCGCCCAGGTGTGCGGCGGCGTCCAGAAGAACACCACCAGGAACAGCACGAACGGCGCCCAGTCCAACCGGTCGGTGATCGCACTCCAGCCGATCAGCACCGGCATGCAGCCGGCGATGCCGCCCCACACGACGTTCTGCGCGGTGCGCCGCTTGAGCAGCATCGTGTAGACGAAGATGTAGAACAGGATCGCGAACGCCGACAGTGCCGCCGAGAGCAGGTTCACGAGCAGCGCGAACCCCGCGGTGGAGCCCACCGCCAGCGCCAGCCCGTATACGAGCGCGCCGAGCGGCGTCACCCGGGCCATCGCCACCGGGCGCCGCCGGGTGCGGCGCATCTCCTGGTCGATGTCGCGGTCGATGAAGCAGTTGATCGCGTTGGCGCTGGCCGCCGACATGGTGCCGAAGACCAGGGTGGCCAGCGCGGTGCCCAGCGGGGGCACCCCCGACGCGGCCACGAACATCACGGGGATGGTGGTTATCAGCAGCAGCTCGATGACCCGCGGCTTGGACAGGGCGACGTAGGCGCGCACGTGGGCCAGCAGGGAGGCACCCGGCGAGGGGCGGCCGGCGGGCTCGCCGGGCGCGTCGGCGGCCGTTCCGTCCGCCGACTCGTGCGCGGGAGGCTCGGAGAGCGCCATCAGTACCACCGCACGGCGGATGCCGCCCCGGGCACCGCGGATTCGGGGGACTTCGGCACTCCGGACACTGACACGCTCTACCTCAACGGAACTCAGGGGTCTGCTCTGCTCGCCACAGCGGGGCCCGTCCGTACCGGCGGTGGCAGCGCGCCGAGGACGACCCCGTCAACGACATACTGTAGTACTTCCCCCGGGCGCACCTCGCCGGGGTCCCCCGCCGGTCGCTCCGGAGCGCGGCCCATTGCCGGGCGCCGCCGCCGCGGTGGCAGGGTCGCACACACCGGGGTGCCGCGCACAGCCGCCGCGCGGGCCCGCCCCGCACGGCCGCCAGGAGGGGCCCGGCGCGATGAGACGTGTCGGACATAGGCCATCCCGACAGGGAACGATAGGCTCGCACACGGTCGCACGTGTCACCCCGGCGGGCACCCCGGTCCCGGCCCGGGCCCCGGTCCGCCGCCGGCGCTGGCGGCCCGGCGGCCCCCCTCCCACGGCACCCGTGCGCCGGCACCCGCGGGATTTCAGGCCACCGCGACCCTGGACAACCCCACATTCACCATCCCGGGCGGCGCGCGCCCGGGTTCTGCTGAATGCGCGAAAGGAGCCCTGAGCCCGCGTGAACATCGACACCTCCAAGTCCCTTGAGTGGTCGGAACCGGACCGGCGCGCAGTGGACGCGGTCCGCGCCCTCGCGATGGACGCCGTCGAGGAGGCGGGCTCCGGCCACCCCGGCACCGCGATGAGCCTCGCTCCGGCGGCCTACCTGCTCTTCCAGAAGATCATGCGGCACGACCCCGCCGACCCCTCCTGGGTCGGCCGCGACCGCTTCGTCCTCTCCTGCGGCCACTCCAGCCTCACGCTCTACATCCAGCTCTACCTGGCCGGCTACGGGCTCGGCCTGGACGAGCTGAAGCGCCTGCGGCAGTGGGACAGCCTCACGCCCGGCCACCCCGAGGTCGGCCACACACCGGGGGTCGAGACCACCACCGGCCCGCTCGGGCAGGGCATCGGCAACGCCGTGGGCATGGCCATGGCCGCCCGCCGCGAGCGCGGGCTGTTCGACCCCGCCTCAGCGCCCGGCGACAGCATCTTCGACCACTTCGTCTACGCCATCTGCTCCGACGGCGACGTGCAGGAGGGCGTGAGCCACGAGGCCGGCGCGCTGGCGGGCACCCAGAAGCTGGGCAACCTCGTGCTCATCTACGACGACAACCACATCTCCATCGAGGACGACACCCAGATCGCGTTCTCCGAGGACGTCGCGGCCCGCTACGAGGCCTACGGCTGGCACGTGCAGGAGGTCGACTGGACCGCCGGCGGCGCCTACAAGGAGGACGTGGAGGCGCTGCACCGGGCGATCACGGCCGCCCAGGCCGAGACCGAGCGGCCCTCGTTCATCCGGCTGCGCACCATCATCGGCTGGCCCTCGCCCAACAAGCAGAACACCGGCGCAATCCACGGCGCGGCGATGGGCGCCGAGGAGGTGGCCGCCACAAAGCGCGAGCTGGGCCTCGACCCGGCGGCCTCCTTCGACGTGCCCGAGGACGTGCTGTCCCACACCCGCCGGGCGGTGGAGCGGGGGCGCGCCGACCACGCGGAGTGGACGTCCGCCTTCGCGGCCTGGCACGGCTCCGCCGGTGAGCGGGCCGAGCTGTTCGACCGGCTCCACGCCGGCCGGCTGCCCGAGGGCTGGGAGAAGGCCCTACCGGTCTTCGACGCCGACGAGAAGGGCGTGGCCACCCGCAAGGCCAGCGGCGAGGTGCTCAGCGCCGTCGCTCCGGTGCTGCCCGAGCTGTGGGGCGGGTCGGCCGACCTGGCCGGCTCCAACAACACCACCCCCAAGGGCGAGCCGTCGTTCATCCCGGAGGAGTACTCCACCAAGGCGTTCTCGGGCAACCGGTTCGGCCGGGTGCTGCACTTCGGCATCCGGGAGCACGGCATGGGCTCCATCCTCAACGGCATCGCGCTGCACGGGCCCACCCGGCCCTACGGCGGCACGTTCCTGGTCTTCAGCGACTACATGCGCCCGGCGGTGCGGCTGGCGGCGCTGATGGGCCTGCCGGTGACCTACGTCTGGACCCACGACTCGATCGGGCTGGGCGAGGACGGCCCCACCCACCAGCCGGTGGAGCACCTGTGGGCGCTGCGGGCCATCCCCGGCCTGGACGTGGTGCGCCCGGCCGACGCCAACGAGACGGCGGTGGCCTGGCGGTCGATCCTGGCCAAGGGCGAGCGCCCCACCGCGCTCGCGCTGACCCGCCAGAACGTGCCGACCCTGGACCGCGAGCGCTACGCCCCGGCCGAGAACGCCGCCAAGGGCGGCTACGTCCTGGCCGAGGCCGGCAGCGGCAGCCCTGAGGCGCTGATCATCGCCACGGGCAGCGAGGTCGCCGTCGCGCTGGACGCCCGCGAGCGCCTTGAGGAGGCCGGCACGCCCACCCGTGTCGTGTCGATGCCCAGCGTCGAGTGGTTCCGGGCCCAGGACACCGCCTACCGCAACAGCGTCCTGCCGCCGTCGGTGCAGGCGCGCGTCTCGGTCGAGGCCGGTATCGCGCTGGGCTGGCACGAGTTCATCGGTCCCGCGGGCGAGGCCGTGAGCCTGGAGCACTTCGGCGCCTCCGCGCCCTACGGAACCCTTTACGAGCAGTTCGGTCTGACGGCTGACCGGGTAGTGGCCGCGGTACACGCCAGCGTCGCCAAGCTCGGCGGCGAGCAGGGCTCGACGACCGGGAACTGATCGGGAATCGATAAGGCGGGCGGGGACTTCTTGGGAAGGGCGGCACGGACCGGGTGTCCGGGGCCCGCACCCGGGAGCCCGCCCCCGCGCCGCCCGCGGTGGTCCGGCGGAGGCCGGACCACCGCGGGCAGACGACAAGTCAACAAGGAATCCGTGACGCGCAGCCCGTGACGCGCAGCGTCGCCTCCCGGGGCGGCGGCGGGTGACAGGGAAAACCCGTGACGCGCAGCGTCGCCTCCCGGGGCGGCGGCGGGTGACGGGCGGGACAGCTACGAGGAAGAGCGAAGTCATGACGAACCCGCTTCAGACACTGTCCGCCGAAGGCGTGGCCGTCTGGCTGGACGACATCAGCCGCGAACGGCTGCGCTCCGGCAACCTGCAGAAGCTCATCAGCGAACGCAGCCTGGTCGGGGTCACCTCCAACCCGACCATCTTCGACAAGGCCCTCAAGGAGAGCGACGCCTACGACGACCAGCTGCGCGACCTCGCGCGGCGCAAGGTGTCGATCGACGAGGCGGTCCGCGCGATCACCGGGTACGACATCCGCTGGGCCGCCGACATCCTGCGCCCGACCTACGAGTCCACCGGCCGCATCGACGGCCGCGTCTCGCTGGAGGTCGACCCGCGCATGGCCCTCGACACCGAGCGGACCGTGGCCGAGGCCCGGGCCCTGTGGTGGCTGGTGGACCGGCCCAACGTGTTCATCAAGATCCCGGCCACGGCCGAGGGCCTGCCCGCGATCACGCGCGCGCTGGCCGAGGGCGTGAACGTCAACGTCACGCTAATCTTCTCGCTGGACCGCTACCGCGGCGTCATGGACGCGTTCATGGCCGGGCTGGAGCAGGCCCGCGAGAACGGCCACGACGTCTCGCGCATCCAGTCGGTCGCGTCCTTCTTCGTCAGCCGGGTCGACGCCGAGGTCGACAAGCGGCTGGAGAAGATCGGCACCGACGAGGCCGAGGCGCTGAAGGGCCGCGCCGCCATCGCCAACGCGCGCCTGGCCTACGAGGCCTACGAGGAGGCCTTCGCCACCGACCGCTGGAAGGCCCTGGCCGCGGCCGGAGCCACGCCGCAGCGTCCGCTGTGGGCCTCCACGGGCGTCAAGGACCCCGCCTACGACGACACCCGCTACGTCGCCCAACTGGTGGCGCCGGGCACCGTCAACACGATGCCCGAGCAGACCCTGGAGGCCACGGCCGACCACGCCGACATCACCGGCGACACCGTGCGCGGCAACTACGAGCAGGCGCGCGCGGACCTGGCGGGCCTCAAGGCCCTGGGGATCGACTACGACGACGTCACCGCGACGCTGGAGGACGAGGGCGTCGACAAGTTCGCCAAGTCCTGGGAGGGCCTGCTCGGCCGGGTCTCCGAGCAGCTCGACCGGCACAGCTGATCCCGCGTCCGGCGGCCTGGGCCGCCGGATGCAGCCGGACGCCGCCCTCGGCGGCCCCAGCGGGTGCGCGCACCGCGTGCCCGCCGGTCGCCTGGGCGCGGGCGAGACGCACGGCGGGGCGAGACGACGGGCCCGGCGCCGCGGCCCCGGCTCCGGCCCCGGGGGCCGGATTGGGCGGCGGCGCACAGCCACTACGACGACACAGGAGTCGACGGTGAAAGAACCGGTGATGCCGGGAGCGATCCCGAACCCGTTGCGCAGTGAACTGGACCGCCGCCTGCCACGCATCGCCGGGCCGAGCGTTCTGGTGCTGTTCGGGGTCACGGGCGACCTCGCCCGCAAGAAGCTGCTCCCGGCCATCTACGACCTGGCCAACCGCGGCATGCTGCCGCCCGGCTTCGGTCTCGTGGGCTTCGCCCGCCGCGACTGGGCCGACCAGGACTTCGCCGCCGAGGCGCACCAGGCGGTGCGGGAGAACGCGCGCACGCCGTTCCGGGAGGACGTGTGGCGCCAGCTCAGCGAGGGCCTGCGGTTCGTCGCCGGCGAGCTGCACGACGACGCCGCGTTCGACGAGCTCGCCCGCACCGTGCGGCAGCTCGACGCCGACCGCGGCACCGGCGGCAACTACGCGTTCTACCTGTCGCTGCCGCCCAAGCTCTTCCCCACGGTGGTCAAGCAGCTCAAGCGCTCGAACCTGGCCGAGTCCGAGGGGGCCGCCTGGCGGCGGGTGGTCATCGAGAAGCCCTTCGGCCACGACCTGCAGAGTGCGCGCGAGCTCAATGCGGTGGTCGACGACGTGTTCCCGCCGCACTCGGTCTTCCGCATCGACCACTACCTGGGCAAGGAGACCGTCCAGAACATCATGGCGCTGCGGTTCGCCAACACGCTCTTCGAGCCGCTGTGGAACCGCAACTACGTCGACCACGTGCAGATCACCATGGCCGAGGACATCGGCGTGGGCGGCCGGGCCGGCTACTACGACGGCATCGGCGCGGCCCGCGACGTGATCCAGAACCACCTGCTGCAGCTGCTGGCGCTGGTGGCGATGGAGGAGCCGGTGACCTTCAGCGCCGACGCGATCCGCGCCGAGAAGGAGAAGGTCCTCTCGGCGGTGGAGCTGCCCTCCGACCTGGAATCGGGCACCGCGCGCGGCCAGTACGCGCCGGGCTGGCAGGGCGGCGAGCACGTGGAGGGCTACCTCGCCGAGGAGGGCATCCCCGACGACTCGGCCACCGAGACCTACGCGGCGATGAAGCTGGGTGTCGGCAGCCGCCGGTGGGCGGGGGTGCCGTTCTACCTGCGCACCGGCAAGCGCCTGGGCCGCCGGGTGACCGAGGTGGCGCTGGTGTTCCAGCGGGCGCCGCACCAGGTGTTCAACTCCACCGACGTCGAGGACCTGGGGCAGAACGCGCTGGTGCTGCGCATCCAGCCGGACGAGGGCGTGACCCTGCGGTTCGGGTCGAAGGTGCCCGGCGCGGCGATGGAGGTCCGCGACGTCACGATGGACTTCGCCTACGGCCAGTCCTTCACCGAGTCCAGCCCCGAGGCCTACGAGCGCCTCATCCTCGACGTCCTGATCGGCGACCCGCCGCTGTTCCCGCGCCAGGAGGAGGTCGAGCTGTCCTGGCGGATCCTCGACCCCGTCGAGGAGTTCTGGGCCAAGCAGGGCCAGCCCGAGCAGTACGAGTCCGGCAGCTGGGGCCCGCGGTCCGGCCACGAGCTGCTGGCACGCGACGGCCGGCAGTGGAGGCGGCCGTGACCGCGGCGCTCGTTCTCAGGACCACCGCGGCCCCCCGGCCACTCCTTCGCACGCCCCTGGGGAGGCGAACCCGATGACGCTGTATCTGCCGCGTACCACCACCTCCGAGATCACCGAGGCGCTGACGGCCGAGCGGCACAGCATCGGCGGCGGCGCGCTGAACATGGTGCTGACGCTGATCGTGGTGACCGACGAGGCCGACCACTACGACGCCGTGCGCGCCGCCACCGAGGCCGGACGCGAGCACCCCTCGCGCATCCTCGCGCTGATCCGGCGCGATCCGGGAGCCGAGCCCTCCATCGACGCCGAGATCCGCCGGCCCGGCACCTCCGGTCCCGGCGAGGCGATCCTGCTGCGCCTGTACGGCGCTCTCGGCGACCACCCGGGGTCGGTGGTGACGCCGCTGCTGGTGCCCGACTCCCCCGTGGTCGCCTGGTGGCCGGGGGTCGGCCCCCAGCACCCGGCCGGCGACCCGGTGGGGCGGCTGGCGCACCGGCGCATCACCGACGCGCTGCGCGCCGCCGATCCGGTCGGCGACCTGCTCGGCCGCATCCGCAACTACGAGCCGGGCGATACCGATCTGACCTGGACCCGGCTGACGCCCTGGCGCTCGCTGCTGGCGAGCACCATGGACCAGCCCGTCGGCTGGGTGGAGTCGGCCGAGGTCACCGGCGAGCCCGACTACCCCAGCGCCGACCTGCTGGCGGCCTGGCTGTCGGACCAGCTGCAGGTGCGTGTGGAGCGGGGGCACTCCGACGGGCCGGGCATCACCGGCGCGCGGCTGACCACCGAGCAGGGCGACATCTCGCTGCAGCGCAAGGACGGGCGGGTCGCCACGCTCGCGCGCTTCGACCAGCCCGTGCAGTCGGTGGCGCTGGCCCGGCGGCGGGCCTCGGAGTCGCTGGCCGAGGAGCTGCGCCGGCTCGACGCCGACGAGATCTACGAGCGCACGGCCAAGCACATGGCCGCGTTGCTCGACCGCCAGGAGGAGCCGGCGTGAGCGGCCCGACGGCGGTGGTGCACCGCGACTCCTCGGCGCTGGCGAAGGCCACGGCGGCGCGCATCGCGACGGTGCTGGTCGACGCGCAGTCGGCGCGCGGTTCGGCCTCGATCGTGCTGACCGGCGGCGGCATCGGCGTGGCCGTGCTGGCCGAACTGGCCCGCGCGCCCGTCCGCGACGCCGTGGACTGGCGCCGCCTAGACGTGTGGTGGGGCGACGAGCGGTTCCTGCCCGACGGCGACTCCGAGCGCAACGAGACACAGGCGCGCTCGGCCCTGCTCGACCACGTTGCGGCGGACCCCGAGCGCGTGCACGCGATGCCGCCCTCCGACGGGCCGGACGGCGCCGACCCCGAGTACGCGGCCGAGCGCTACGCCGCGGCGCTGGCCCGCGCCGCCCGGCCGGAGGACCACGGCCCGGTGCCGACCTTCGACGTGTGCCTGCTGGGCATCGGCCCCGACTCCCACGTCGCCTCGCTGTTTCCCGAACAGCCGGCGCTGTACGAGGACGAGCGCTCGGTGGTGGCGGTGCGGGGCGCGCCCAAGCCGCCGCCCACGCGGATCTCGCTGACCTTCCCCGCCATCCGCGCGGCCCGGGAGGTGTGGGTGCTGGCCTCGGGCGAGGGCAAGGCCGACGCCGTGCGCCTGGCCCTCAGCGGCGCCGGCCCCACCCAGGTCCCGGCGGCGGGCGCGCGGGGGCGTTCGCGCACGCTGTTCCTGCTCGACCGCGACGCGGCGGCCCGGCTGCCCGAGGAGTTCGCCGCGCCCGGCCAGATGTAGCCGCCGGCCGGGCCGCGGAACGGGTCGGCGCCCGGCCCCCTGCTCCGGGGGCGCGGGCGCCGACGCGGCGAGAGGAGGGGTCACTCGCCTCCGGTGGCGTCCTTCACCTCCGACATCCAGCGCTTGGACGCCTGCTCGGGGGTGATGTCGCCGAACATCAGGTCCTCGTTGATGCGCATGGTGATGTCGACGACGTCGCCCGCGCCGATGGGCGGCGGCGGGACGGCGCCTGCGACGTCGTCCTCGATGTCGGCCAGGAAGTCCGCACTCTCCTGGTCGGCCTCGGGCAGCTCGCTCATCAGCTGCTCGCGCAGCTCGGTGTTGGCGGGCAGGCCGCGGTCGGCCAGGATCAGCTCGCCGGCCCTCTTGTCGTTGAGCAGGAAGTCCACGAACATCGCGGCCTCCTCCGGATGCTCGCTCGCGGCCGAGACCGAGTAGTGCATCGCGGGCTTGAAGAAGGTGCCGGCCTGGGCGCTGGCGCTTTCACCGGGGAAGCGCAGCAGTTCCAGGTCGCGTCCGGAGGTCTCCTCCATCGTGCCGAGCTGGTTGGTCCAGAAGGCGGCCATGGCGCCGGAGTTGGTGGCCAGCACCGACTGGTCGGGGCCGCCCGCCTCCAGCTCCACGCTCTTGGCGGCGCTGGGGGCGCCGTTCTCCTCGTGGACGCGCACCATGTGCTCCCAGTACTCGGTCATGGTGGCCTGGTCGAAGTTGAGCGCGCCGCTCTTGTCGTAGAGCGACTGCTCGCGCTGGCGGGCGTAGATCTGGAAGCTGTTCTCGTTGAAGCCGATGTCCTGGGTGCCGACGATGTCGCCGCCGGACTTCTCGCTGATCTCGGCGGAGATGTCGACCCAGTCCTGCCAGGTCCAGGTCTCGTCGTCGGGCATCTCGACACCGGCCTCCTCGAAGGCCTGCGGGTCGGCCATGATCGTGAAGGCGTTGACACCCGTGGGCACCCCGTAGAGGCTGCCGTCCAGCTTGCCGCCGCCCATGACAAGCTTGTCCAGCTTGGAGGTGTCGAGCTGGTCGCCGACCTCGTTGAGGTCCAGCAGCGCGCCGCGGTCGCCGTACTCGCGCAGGTAGCGCTCCTCCATGGTGATGACGTCGGGGGCGTCGTTGGCCGCGGTGTTGGTGGCCAGCCGGTCCCAGTAGCTGTCCCAGTCGGTGTACTCGCCGGTGACCTCGATGTCGGGGTGGGCCTTCTCGAAGCGCTTGATCACCTCTTGGGTGGTCTCGTGCCGATCGTCGGCGCCCCACCAGGAGAAGCGCAGTTCGACCTTCTCGTCGCCGGAGCCGCCTCCCCCGCAGGCGGTCGCGGCAAGTCGGATCGTAGCCATGTCGTTCTGTGAGCCAAGGAGTTGACTGCCTGTTTTGTCTTCCTAAGACCGCTTGGCCTCCGACTTCCAGGTAGCGCTGCCCGGCGAGGAAGAATCCGAAGATCGGGCCGAGCGCGATCGCCGACATCGCGAAGAGGGGGCCCCAGGAGGTCTGGCTCTGGGAGTCCACGAACGTACGCAACGCGATGGGGACGGTGTACATCTCGGGGTCGGTCAGAAAGATCAGCTGGCTGAAGAAGTCGTTCCAGGTCCAGATGAAGGTGAAAATCGCTGTGGTCGCCAGCGCGGGCGTGGACAGCGGCAGCACGATGCGCAGGAAGATTCGCACGTGCCCGCACCCGTCGATGCGGGCGGCCTCGTCCAGGTCGCGCGGGAGTCCGCGGATGAACTGCACCATCAGGAAGATGAAGAACGCGTCGGTGGCCAGCAGCTTCGGCACGATCAGCGGGTAGAACGTGTTGATCCAGTCCAGGTTGGCGAACAGGATGTACTGCGGCACGATCACCACGTGGATGGGCAGCATGATCGTCATCAGCATGATCGAGAAGAACAGCCGCTTGCCCTTGAACTCCAGCCGCGCGAAGGCGTAGGCCGCCATCGAGCAGGCCAGCAGGTTGCCGGCGATCGAGCCCGCCACCACGATCAGCGAGTTCCAGATGTAGTGGTGGAAGGGGAACTGCAGCGCCGTCCAGCCCTCGGTGTAGTTCCCCGGCACGAGGGTGTCGGGGATCAGGCCGGGGTCGCTGAAGATGTCCGCGGTCGGCTTGAACGAGCTGGAGACCATCCACAGCAGCGGGTAGAGCATGACCAGCCCGAAGCCGATCAGCCCGAGATGGACGAAGAAGCGCCGGCGGCGCTCGCCGCGCTTGTCGGCCGCGCGTGCGGCGGACGTCTTAGTCACCATAGAAGACCCAGTACTTGGAGGCGAGGAAGTTCACGGCGGTGAACCCGGCGATGATCACCAGCAGCAGCCAGGCCATGGCCGAGGCGTAGCCCATGTCGAAGGAGCCGAAGCCGGTGTCGTACAGGTAGAGCGTGTAGAACAGCGTCGAGTCGGAGGGGCCGCCGGTCCCGCCGCTGACGACGAAGGCCTGGGTGAAGGTCTGGAACGCGTTGATCATCTGCAGCACCAGGTTGAAGAAGATGATCGGCGTGAGCAGGGGCACGGTCACCGAGAAGAACTGGCGCAGCCGGCTGGCCCCGTCGACCGCGGCGGCCTCGTAGTACATGCGCGGGATCTGGCGCAGCCCGGCCAGGAAGATCACCATGGGTGCGCCGAACGTCCACACGTTCAGCACGATGAGGGTGCTGAGCGCGTAGTCGGGGTGGGAGACCCAGCCGACGCCGTCGATGCCGAAGAAGGCGAGCAGCTGGTTGACCAGGCCGTCGGCGCCGAACACCCGGCGCCACAGGATGGCGATGGCCACGCTGCTGCCCAGCAGCGAGGGCAGGTAGTACACCGACCGGTAGATCGGCAGACCGCGCACGCCCCGGTCCAGGACCATCGCCAGCGCCAGCGCCATGGCCAGCTGCAGCGGCACGGAGACGAACACGTAGACGAAGGTCACCCCGAGCGAGGTGTGCAGCCGCTCGTCGGTGAGCATCCGGGCGTAGTTCTCCAGGCCCACCCACTCGGCGTCGCCGATGAGGCTGTAGTCGGTGAACGAGAAGTACAGCGATGCCAGGATCGGGCCGATGGTGATGAAGATCAGCCCGGCGAACCACGGGGTCAGGAAGAGGTAGGCGGCCAGGCTGTCGCTGCTGCGCCGCCGGCCGCGCCGGGGCCGCCGGCCCGCCGCCTCGGGCGCGCCGGCGGGCGCCTCCGCACGGGGTTCGGCGCGCTCGCGGGTCGCCCCCATCACGCGGTCTCATCCCCGCGGACGCCGACACGGCACCGTCCGCGGGCGCGCGGTCCGGCAGGTCGTCGAGTGTGCATGGGCTCCACCGTCCTCAATCAGCCCGGGAAGCAGGTGTGCGGAACCGGCGGCTGGGGCTGCCGGGGCGGCGCTCCAGCCGGCCGTTCCGGTTCGGTGTGTATTGGTAAGCGCTATCCAATTGCGGATGAACGGTTTTTAACACCCCTGCAGTACGCCGTCAATGATGCGGGGTGGCCGCGGAGCCGCCCGCGGGCGCCGGAACGCGCTCCGATACCCGGGTTCACCTGGAACAAAATACCGAGATCGACTGTGGCCCGCTTCACGGCAAGCACTGGACCGGTACCGCACCGTGTCCCGATCGTTGCACGATCGCACTGGCGGCCACCCGCCCCCGGGGCGAGCCGCTCGGCGGTGCGCGTCGGAGGGCGCGCACCGGCGCGACCGGCGATTTCGCGAGGAACGGCCGCCGCCGGCGTCTATGCGGAGGCCGCCCTGGACCGACTTTGGGAAAGCGTTTACCGTTGTGCCGTGAGCGACCCCACGACCAACACAGCCCCGTCCGCCCCCCGCGCCGAGCGGCGCCGGTTCGCCGTCGTCGGCACCGGCTCGCGCGCGCGGATGTACACCGCTGCCCTCGTCTCCACCCACACCGGCGTCGCCCGGCTGGTTGCGCTGTGCGACACCAACCACACCCGCATGGCCGCGCACAACGCCCTCGCCGAGGAGCACGGCCACGAGCCGGTGCCCGCCTACCCCGCCGCGGACTTCGCCGCCATGCTCCGCAAGGAGCGCGTGCAGGAGGTCGTGGTCTGCACGGTGGACCGAACCCACGCCGACTACATCTGCGCGGCTCTGGAGGCGGGCTGCGACGTCGTCACCGAGAAGCCGATGACCGCCGACATCGAGGGCTGCCGGCGCATCGTCGAGACCCAGCGCCGCACCGGGGGGCGCGTCAACGTCGCCTTCAACTACCGGTTCAACCCCGTGCACGCGAAGCTTCGCAGCCTGCTGGCCGAGGGCGCCGTCGGCGATATCGGGTCGGTGCACTTCGAGTGGCTGCTGGACCTGCGCCACGGCGCCGACTACTTCCGCCGGTGGCACCGCGAGAAGCACAACTCCGGCGGCCTGCTGGTGCACAAGTCCAGCCACCACTTCGACCTGGTCAACTGGTGGATCGACAGCGCGCCGACCGAGGTGTTCGCCTGGGGCGACCTGTTCTTCTACGGCGACGAGAACGGGCGCAGGCGCGGCCTGGGCGCCGACTACGAGCGCGCGCACGGGTCGGCCGGCGCCGCCGACGACCCCTTCGCCCTGCACATGGCCGACAGTGAGGCGATGCGCCGGCTGTACCTGGAGGCCGAGCACGAGGACGGCTACCGGCGCGACCGCAACGTCTTCGGCACCGGGATCACCATCGAGGACGACATGTCGGTGCTGGTGCGCTACGCCTCGGGCGCCAAGCTCAGCTACCACCTCGCGGCCTATTCGCCCTGGGAGGGCTACCGCGTCGCCATCACCGGCAGCGGAGGACGGCTGGAGCTCGACGTCACGGAGAGCCCGTACACCGAGCCGGGAAGCACCGGCGACGTCCCGGTGCGCGGGATGCCCGCGCCCAAGGAGAGCACCGTCTCGCGGCTGGTCCTGCGGCGGCACTGGCGCGCGCCCGAGGAGATCGACGTCGCGGTCGGCGAAGGCTCGCACGGCGGCGGCGACGTGCGCATGCTCGACACGCTCTTCGGCGCCTCGGGCGTGCAGCCGCGGCCCACGCACACCGACGGCACCAACGCGCTGATGACCGGCCTGGCAGCGAACGAGTCGATCCGCACCGGGCGGCCCGTGGACGTGGCGGCGCTGCTCGCCGGCGGCTGCTGACCGCGGGCGGATCCGGCACCGGCAGGCCCCTCTCCGGGGCCGGGTGCCGGACCGCACGCGGATGGGGGCTCCGTCCGACCTCCATGCCCTCGGCGGGCGGTGTCGCCGCCGGCGGCGCCGCTCTGCTGATCGCAGGCGCTGCCGGGTGGTCGCGGTGCTATGCCCTCGGCGGGCGGTCACCGCGGCGACCGGGAGGGGCGCAGCGGCGCGGGGTCAGGGCGCCGCCCGCCGGAACGGGTCAGCCGGCACCGGACTCGGCGGTGCGGGCGTGTGCGGCGAAGCGGGTCTGCAGGTCGGGCAGTACGGGGTAGACGGCGAACTCGTCGAGGTCCATGACACGGGTCCAGCTTTCGGGCAGGCGGTGGCGCCACTGGGCGGCCAGCAGCAGCGCCTCGACCCGGCCGACGTCGCTCCAGTCGTCGGGAACCGGCTCGCCGGCACGCATGCTCTGCTCGCGCTCCCAGGTCAGCAGCGCCTCGCCGAACGCGTCGAGCAGTTTCTGCATGCCTTCGTCGCCGACGCAGGCGACACCGGCACCGGGGTCGAGCGAGGCGGCCCGCTCGACCGGGTCGACCAGGTAGAGCGCGGGCGCGATGTGCACGCTGCCGAAGCCCAGCGCCTTGCCCAGCCCGATCTTGTGCGCGTAGAGGGGGTCGCCGGGGTCGCCGCCGCCCGCGGGGTTGCCCAGGTGCAGGGCCCGCAGTAGCGCGCCGACCTCGGCGTCGGTGAGGTTGGCGAAGGTGATGCGCCCGTGGAAGGCCAGCCCGGGGCGCATGGGAACGACGTCGCGGGTGGTGGGGCCCGCGGCGACGCGGTCGGGGTGCAGGTGGGCGTAGCGCTGCGCCGAGGCGGGCAGGGGGTCGTGGCGGTGCAGGTAGACCTTGTAGCCGCCCAGCCGGACGTCGCCCTCGTGCGACCAGGTCACCAGGTCGGGCGACTGGCCCCACGTGGCCTCCGAGACCGGCTGGAGCAGGTAGTTGGCGAAGCAGCTGCGCTGGGGGGAGAGGAGCTCAACGCGCAGCGGATGCTCCAGCCAGGGGTCGTCGCCGGTGTCGCACGAGGCCGATCCGACCGACACCCGGCCGCGCGCGGCCGGGCCGGCGCTCTCGCCGGGCGGCAGCAGGTCGACGTCGCCGAACAGGGCCCGCGGGACGTCCGGTGTCCGACCGCTGCCCTCGGAGCGGACGCGGCTGCGGGTGTTCACCTCATCGGGCACGGCGCGGCTGACGGGGTCGAACTCGCCTACGGCCACCCTGTAGCCGCCGGAGCGGCCGAAGGAGACGACGCGGCCCTCGGACTCCTGGTACCAGACCGGCTCGCCGCCGGAGCGGGCCAGGCCGCCGTCGCGGTACCGGTGCGCGGTGTCCGGGCCGGACCCGGTGGACCCCCGGGTGCCGTCCGCACTGCCGTGCGCACTGCCGGGTGCGGCGCCCGGGAGGCCGCCGGGGAAGTTGCGCGCCTGGAACCGGGTGATCTGGTCGGCCGATTCCACGAGGTGGACGAGGTGGGCCGGCACCGGCAGCCGCTGCCGGGGGTCGGTGGCCGTGGGGAAGAGGTAGGCGTTCTTGCGTTCGCCGGCGACCCCGGTCAGCACCAGGACGCACTCGTGGGCGCGGAAGGAGACGTCGTCGATGCGCTGGAGCGCGCGGTCGTAGTCGTTGCGCCGGCCCCGCGCCGCCGAGCGGGAGCGCTCGCCCGACGCGCGCCGCATCGACTGCTCGGCTCCGTCGCGCTTGCGGCTCCAGCGCTCGCGCAGCCGGTCGCGGGCGGCCTCGCGGTGGCCGAAGCCGGGCTCCTCGCCGGGCGGCAGCACGGCCGTCGCCCAGAACCGGGACTCACCCACCGTGCGCCCGTTCACCTGGGGGCACAGCGCCACCACGGGCAGGTACTGGAACTCGCCGTGGAACTCGGCGGGGACGTAGCCGCCCCGGGTGTCGCCGGACTCGTGCGGCGGCAGCTCGAACTCGGGCAGTCCCGCGAAGCGCCGCAGGTCCTCGCGCAGGTCGGTCAGGCGGACCTGCAGCGGGCGCTCGACGGGCAGCGGGCGGATCTCCCAGGTGCCCTTCGCGGGGTCGCGGCGCAGGAAGCCCGCCTGCACCGGGGTGCCCGGCGGGTTGGAGGGGGCGCCGCCGCGGTCGCGGTACTGGCTGTGCAGGCGGCGCATGACGTGGCGGGCCCGCCGGTCGCTGTGGGAGGCGGCGGGCGCGCGGAAGAAGAGCTGGGGGGTGTTGACGGGCCCGGTCTCGCCGCCGGTGAGCACCCGCACGGTGTTTCTGATCAGCCCGCGCAGTGAGGCGCCGGGCAGGGCCGGGCGGCCGTCGATGGTCAGCGAGCGCTCGGCTGCGCCGTCGCGGGTGGCCCCGACGAACGCGGGGGTGAGGGTGCGCACGGTGATGTCGATCCAGCCGGTGTGGGTGCCGGGGATGCGCTGGTCGTGCGCCGCGAGGAGGCGGTGCTGGGGTGTGCCTTCGCGCAGCACCGGCTCCTGGAGCCGCTCGGCGGGCATGGGGCGTTCGGGCAGCGGCACGAGCCCGTAGGGCGCGACCGCCTGGTGGTCGCGCAGGGGGTCGGGCGGCGCCGCGGAGCGGGAAGCGCCGCCGCGCTCGTCGCGGCGCCTGGCGCGACCGCCGGGGCGCAGCGGTGCGGGCCGCTCCGCGGCGACGGAGGCGCGGCGGCGCGGCATGGCGGCCGGGGTGGGCCGACGGGGGAAGCCGGAGTGGGGCTGGTCGCTCACGGTGCCCTCCTAGCTGTGCGCGTCGGCGGCGTCGAGCCCCACCGGGGGCGTCGGCTTGGGACCCGCGTGGTAGCCGGTCAACCGGTGGAAGGCCACCCCGACGGCCCCTGTTTCGGAATCCTCCGCCCAGTACTCTCGGACACTGATCCACGTGCCGACCGCGTCGGGCACCCCGCCTGCGGCGGAGGCGGGCGCCGCGGCGTCGGGCGCCGGCTCGGCGACGTCGAAGTCCTGCCAGCGCACAGGGTGGCAGGCGGTGGTGCCCGACAACTCCCGGCCGATGCTGAAGCGGATCTCGCCGTCCAGGTCGCGGCTGGAGCGCGGGCCGGCGCGCCAGCCGGTGAGCAGGAACGAGCGGTCGCGCGGGAGCAGCCACGGCGGCAGCCGGTCGGCGCCGTCGGCGTCGCGGGAGAGCCAGGCCCCTTCGGCGCCCTCCCCGATGCGGAGCTGGGCGGAGGGTGAGAACAGGTCGGCGCCGAGCAGCCGCCAGGCGTCGGAGCCGTCGGGGTCGAGCGGGGGCGCGGACAGGCGCAGCGTCTGCGGATCGGCGCAGGAGAGCCGCCAGGTGCCGCGGGGGCAGGCGCCGGTGATGCGGCCGTCGCCGAGCTCGGCCAGCAGCCACTGCGGTTCGCCGGGGGCGTGCTCATCCAGCACCGCGCTGCGCCGGCCGTGCCGGAACAGGTCGTCGAGGACGGCGGCCGCGGCCTGCGGGCCCAGGGACGCGGTGACGACCCCGCACGGCTCGGGCGGTTGCCAGGCCGCGGTGCGGGGTGCGGCGGGCGGCGTGGTCATGGGCGGCCCTTCCTCAACGGCTGTCGCGGACCCGCGTACCGGCGCGCGGGCAGGGCCGGCGGCACCGCCGCTCGCGCCCGGTCCACCATCATCCCGGACGTACTCGAAAGCCGGGCGCCGCCGGGGGGTCGGCGCGGCGGAGGGACGGGCAGAGGCGGAGGCGGCGCTCGCCGTACGCGCGGAGCGGGTCCGGTACGCGCACGCCGCGGGGCTCCCACGGCGCCGGCAGGGGCCGGCCGCCCCTCGTCGGCGCCGGGCAGGGGTGATCGCCGCCCGGCGGCGGGGGCCTCCCCCGCGGCCCGGACCGCTGAACAGGCCGTCCGCCGACCCGGGACGGTCCATCCGCCCCGCGCGCCCTCGGACACGGGTACCGCGACACGTCCGCTGCGCCCTGCCCCGGCCGTGCCCGGCGGCCGTGCAGCGGCGCGGCGGTGCGGCCGAGGCGCTTCGGGCGGGCCGGGCGCGGCCGTCCGCCGCCGCGCCGGCCCGCGGGCGGGCGGAGGCGCGGTGCCGGTCACGGTCGTGCTCCCGACCGTGACCCGTCCGGGCCCGGGGCCAGTCGGTCGTGCAGGGCCGCGAGCCAGGGCTCGGCGGCGGCGCCGTCGGCGCCGCCGGGGTCGTCGACGGCGGCGACCAGGTCCACGGGGCGTGCGTCGCCGCCGGGGCCGCGGCGCGTCAAGCGGGCGCCGGTGACGGTGACGCGGCCGTGGCCGGCGCCGGTCCCGCCGCCGAGGGCGTCCATCGGCACCGTGCGCAGCTCACGGACGATCAGGGCGAGCAGGCCCCGTACGGCGTCGTCGGCGTCGGGCACGTCGAGGACCACTTCGGCCCGGCCGCCCGCGTGCACGTCGTCGGTGAGCAGGCTGGCGTCCACGCTGTCGCCGAAGAGCGCGTCGATGGTGACCCGGGTGGTGCGCTGGGGCGTGCCCCCGGTGAGCTCGGCGGTGCGCCGCAGCCTGATCGCGGAGGCCTGGGGCGTGCCCTGCGCGTCGGCGTCGCCGCCCCACCAGCGCGCGTGCATCCGGCGCGCCGCGCTGTCGCGGGGCCATTCCTCCACCGCGGCGCCGGACTCGCCGGAGATGTCGCGCACCAGGCGCCGGCCCATCCGTTTGAACAGGGCGAACAGCGCGGTGTCGCCCAGGGTCGGCCGCCACTGCACGGCGCCGTCGCCGCCGACGGCCGGGCGGCGCAGGTGGGCGCGGTCGACCTCGCCCAGCGACTCCAGCCCGGGAGCCTCGCCGACTAGGAGCAGCCCTGGCCGGGGCGGGGCGGCCTCGGAGCCGGCGGGGGCCAGGACCGCCTCGGTGGGGCGTTCGGCCAGGCACAGGGTCATGGCCAGTTCGTCGCGACAGCGGTTGTCGGTGCCGTGCTCGTCCAGCGTGCGGGCGTAGTCCCCGCCGACGGCGGCCGCCAGGGCCGGGGCGTCCTCCAGATGTCCGGAAACGAGGGCCGACAGGGCGTTCCCGCCCTCGCCGGACGGCGCGCAGGAGCGCGCGGCGACGGCCCTGTGGGCGCGGTCGAGGCGCTGGTGCCAGGTCAGGGCGTACCAGTCGGCCCACCCCCGCGGGGTGCCGAGGTCGTGCCGGCGGATATGCCAGCCTTCGCAGACGGCGGCGCCGTAGCCGCGCGCCGTGCGCGCGCCGATGGAGACGCCGGGGCCGGTCCCGGCTCCGGCGAGCCCGTCGGCGGCCAAGGCGGCCAGCGCGAGCAGCCGGCCCTCGCGGTCGCCCTCGGCCACCTGCAGCCGCATGGTGAGCGTGAAGGCGGTGCCGGCGGGCAGGGTCTCCATCCGCCACGTGGCTCCGGGGGCGGCCGCCCCGCTGCCGGGGTCGACGCGGTTTCCGGCGCGGACGGCGACGCCGGCCTCGGCCGGAAGCTCGGCGAAGGCGTCGTCGATGTCCAGCGCGCTGGGCAGGGAGGCGCCGGTGCCGGTCTCGGCGCTGCGCGGCGCCGCCTCGCCGAAGAGTTCGGCGACCGCGCCGGCGCGGTCGTCGCCGAGGCGCTCGGCCAGGTGGTGGCGGAGCAGGCCGGCCAGCGTGGTGGCCCGCAGGCGCGGGCGGCCGGTGGCCGGGTCGCGGTCCAGCGGCGCGATGTCGGCGGCGCCGCGGACCGTGTCGTCCGCCGACCCGATGTGGGTGTCGCTGTGCAGGCGGATCCGGCCGGTGAGCTCCCACAGCGTGACGGGCCCGCCGGCGCCTCCGGCGGCGAAGTCGAGGAGTTCCTCCCATTCGGCGTCCGCATCGGGGACGTGCGGTGCGGCCGCCGCCCGGTCGTCGTCGGAGGCGTTCACCGGGGGCCGCCGGCGCCGTCGGGGCGCGACGCGCCGCCGTGCGCGGACCCGGCAGGGAGCCCGACGGGCGGCCGCCCGCCGCCGGGCGGAGGCGGAGCGTGCGAGAGGGTGCGGCGCGGCCGCACACGCGTGTCCCGGAGCGCGGGGGGCGTCATCGGGCCTCCTCCCTCTGCGCGGTGTCGCGGAAGGTCCACGCGGCCGCCGCGAGCCAGGTGGCGATCAGCTGCAGCGACAGGCGCGCGACGACCTCGGGGCGTTCGGCCCAGGCCGCGGCCGCCGCGGTGGCCGACTCGCCGCGCCGCCAGGCGAGGTCGACGGGCGTCAGCGCCCTGGCGAGCTCGTCGGGGTCGGGCGACGCGTGCTCCCACCAGGCGCGCGGGGTGCGCGCCGCGCCGCCGAGCCACTCGGGCAGGGAGAGCTCGCCGGGGCCGTGCGGGACCGCGGTGGCCGCCAGCTCGGCGCGGGCGGTCTCCTGCAGGGGTGTGTGCGGCGCGGCGCCGCGGGGGTCGCCGGTGACCACTCCGGCCAGCCGCTCCAGGGTGGCCGCGGCACCCGGCGCGGGGGCCGCGGCGACCTCGCGCAGGCGGCCGAGCAGGGGCGCCGAGGGCAGCCGGGCCGAACGGCGGGCGAGGGCGCGGGCACGGGCGCGGACGGGTTCGGTGGCGGCCCGGCTGAGCAGCACGTCCTGGAGGCGGGCCACCGCGGAGCGATCGGGCTCGGCGGCCGCCTCGGCGCTCACCCAGTCGGGCTCGACCCAGGCGGGCGTGCCGTCGGCGAGGGTGACCGGCCGGATTCCGCCGCCCCCGCGCTCGGTTCCGGCGTCGGGGCGCGCCAGCGTGAAGCGCCGGCCGGGCTCGGGCCGCGCCGCGAGCGTGTGCGCCAGCGGCGGCCGGTCCTTGGGCGCGCCCCGCGGAGCGGCGACCGGGAGCAGTGCGTGGGCGCCGTGGCCGTCGGCGGCGCGACGGCCCAGCGGGCGGGCCTCCAGCGCGCGCACCTCCTCCAAACCGATGTCGCGCAGCGCGCGCAGGCGCACCACCGACCCGGCGGCGGCGGCCCACTGCTCGGCCATGGGCCCGCGGTACATGCGGTGGTAGGCACCCGAGGCCTCCTGGTGCACGTGGGCGCCCGCGGCCTCGACGGCCCCAGGGCCGAGGAGGTCGGCGGCCGCCCGTTCCGCCGCGCGGGGAAGCGCGGCGGGGCTGGGCCGCCCCAGGTCGTCGTCGATGTAGGCGGGGGCGAGCAGCAGCAGGTCGCGGGGCTCGCCGCGGTGCCAGGCGCGGCGGCCGGCGTCGACGCGGTCGTCGAGCAGGGCGGTGCCGGACGCCGACGGCGTGACGCGGATGCCGCCCCCGTGCGCCCGGCTGCCCCCCGATCCCAGGGACAGCAGGCCGCCGGCGGCCTCCAGGACCTCCCAGACCCGCTCGGCAAGGGACTCGGCCTCCGCGCGGGTGGCGGCGCTGAGCTGCCACCGGGTCTCGAACACCTGGCCGGGTTCGAGGCTGGTCGTGAAGTAGGGGACGCCGTGCCGGCCGGCGTCGCGGCGGGCCACGCCCAGGTACTGCTCGGTGCGGGTCAGCGGAGCGGCGCGCCGGGTGAGGTCGGGGGTGACGTGGCCGGTGAGGGTGCGGTAGGCGCCGGCGGCCGAGGCGGGGGCGGCCAGCAGGTCGGCGAGGGTCCCGCCGGGGTTGCGCACGTGCCAGCAGCGCGGTGCGGGCACGGTCTGCGCGCTGCCGGTGCCGTCCTCCAGCAGCGGGAAGGCCGGCGCGAAGCGGATGGCGCGGCCGCGCGCGATCCACGGCTCGACGAGGTCCTCGCGGTCGGTGTGGCGCAGGGCGGCGGCGAGCATGCCCCGCTGCGCGCGGCCCGTGACGGCGTGGGCGGTGGTGATGCGCAGCGGGTCGTAGTCGGAGCGCACGACGAGCGACTCGGTGAGCACGTAGCGCAACCCGAGGTAGGCATGCGCGGACTCGCCCGCGCCACCGGTGCGGCCGTCGGGGTGTGGCTCGGCGATCGTCACACTCGTCTTTCTCGGACAGTCCCCTCGGTCTCGGTGCCCGCGTGGACGTCGGCCCAGGCCAGGGTGCGGGCGTGCGCGCTTTCGGAGTCGGTGTCGGGCGCCTGGGCCAGGCGGGCGTCGAGCCGGCCGCGGCCGCGTCCGGCTTTGAGCCCGGCCCGGGTGAAGGCGAGCGCGGCCCGCGCCAGGCAGCGCACCTCCTCGGGTGCCGGCGTGCGGGTCCAGCGCAGCGGGGCGGTGAGCCGCAGGCCGGGGTCGACGACGCGGACGGTTCGCAGCCGCGCGTCGGCGGGCGCGCCGGAGCCGTCGATGGCCACGCCGCTCTCGACCGAGGTGAACGCGTCGGTGACGGCGCGTACGAGCGTGTTGGCGGTGCCGGGCGCGCGCTGCTCCAGGGCCCAGGCCACCGCGGCGCGAACCGGCTCGGGCGGGGTGGCGTGGGAGATGCGCAGGATCCGGCCGGGCCCGTGCCTGCGGGAGGCGCCGAAGAGCGCGTGGGCGGCGGGCAGCAGCGCGGGCTCGGCGCGGACGGCGGTGACCGCGGCGTCGCGCAGCCGGGCGGCGATGCGCTGGCGGGGCAGGTAGGGCAGTCCGTGGTCGTCGGTGACCACGTCGGAGTCCGCGGCGGTGCCCGCGGCGCTGGCCCCGGCGAAGATGGCGGGGGCCACCAGGTCGACGAGCAGGAACGCGGGCGCGGCGGCTTCGGAGCGGTCGGCGGCGGCCGTGTGCGGTGCGGGTTCTCTCATAGGCGCTCCTCCGGCGGTGGTGGTGCACGGGCGCCGGCCGGCCGGAGCGGCGCCGGTGCGGTTCCAGGTCACGGTCGCGCCGCCCCTTCCGGTCCCTGTGCCGGGGCCGGGCGGTCGGCCAGCGGGACGTCGAGGTGCAGGTCGAGCAGGGCCAGAGCGTCGAGGAGGAGGTCGCGGGCGAAGGGTTCGGGCAGCTTCACGGGCATGCCGAGGTCGCCGCGGCGCTCCAGTTCGGGCGCGGCGTCGCGGCCGTCCTGCAGCAGCGGCGCCAGGCGCGACAGCAGCCAGGACCGCTGCTCGCTCAGCTCGTCGCCGCGGAGGCTGCCGGGCGTGCGGGGGTCGAGGTAGTCGCGCAGGAATGCGTGGAAGGCGGTGCCGGTCATGGGCAGGGCGGTCCGCCCGGGCTCGCCGGGCGCGGGCGCGCCGCCGTCCTCGCGCAGCCGCGCGACCACGCGGGCGGGGTCGTCGAAGTCGTGCGACCAGGCCACGACGTGGTCGTCGAGCCGGTGCGCGGCGCTCTTGCGGTAGTCCTTGGCCTCCTCGCACAGCGAGGCGCAGATGTCGTAGCCCACCGACAGGGGAGCGCCGACGGGCTGCACGGCGATTCCGACGCCCGCCGACGGCACCCCCGTGGTGCGCCCGGAGGAACCCGGCCGGCGGGTCCAGGGCGGGGTGTCGGCGCGTCGGGCCATGGCCGCGCGCGGGTCGCGCGGGTCGAGGGAGGCTGGGTCGGCGTCGAGCCAGTCCAGCGCGAAGCGGGTGGCGCTCCAGGCCAGCCGTGCGTCGCAGATGACGGTGAGGTCGTCGCCGGCGACCACGACCGGGCGCACCGGGACGTAGGCGGTGCCGCGCACGGTGCGCGGACGCAGCCGCCCGCCGGCGCCGTACCCGTGGATGGCGGGTTCGCCGGTGCGGTCGTCGGTGTCGATCGCACCGGCGACGGAGCGGATGAGGGCGCGGGCCAGCCCTTCGGTCAGGCGCGCGATGTCGGCGGAGACCGAGCGCATCCCCGCCGAGACGTCGGCGCCCGACTCCTGGAGGCGGGCATGGTGGGCCTTGAGCAGGTCGCCGAGGCCGTTGAAGTCCAGGTGCACCACGGCCAGGCGGCTCACGTCGCCGATCTCGCGACCGAGGTGGTCGACGTCGGTGGGCAGCTCCAGCCGCTGGGCGCCGGCGGGCGGGGCGATGCCCCGCAGCCAGTCGCGGCTGTTGGCGTCATGCCACTGCCGGGCGCGCATGCGGGCGGTGACGATGTCGCGGGCGGTGCGCTCGCGCACGGGCCCCCGGTCGCGGGTGTGGTCGAGCAGCTCGGCGGGGCGGCCGGTGATGTCGCAGGAGGCGGTGACGCCGAGCCCCTGGGCCGGCAGGTGGCCGGGGGCCGGGAGCGCGCGGGCGCTCTGCAGCGCCGGAGGCAGCAGCCGCAGCGCCTCGGCCCGGTCGGCGGGCCTGCCGGGGCCGCCGTAGGGCACGTGCGCGGTGACGGGGGTGAGGCGGTCGGAGATGTCGCGCAGCCGCCGGGTGTAGCGCCCGGTGAAGGCGCGGGCGTGCTCGGCCGCCCGGTCGGGATCGGTGAAGTCGACGTAGAGCGCGCCGCCGGCGTCGCGCAGCACCGCGCGGTGCTCTTGAGGCACCTCGGCCAGCAGCGGGGCGACGTGCCGTCCGGCGGTGTCGGTGAGGTCGGCGACGAGCGTGGCGCGGCCGATCGCGTCGAGCAGGCGCCGGCCTTCGTAGATGAACCGCTGGATTCCGGCGAGGTCGACGCCGACGAGCACCCCGTGCGGCGGTTCGGCCGCTGCGGCCGGCGGTGCCTGCGCGTCCCCCGGCGCGGCGGCGGGTTCGGCGGCGCTCATGGGTTCGCCTCCTGGGTGTCAGAGCCTGAGTGCGGTCAGCTGGGCCTGCAGCGCGGCGCGGAACTCGGGGGTGCCCGGCTCGGCTGATACCACTCTCGGACGCCGGGTGTCCTCGTGGCCGGTGATCATCTCGGCGGGCGGCGCGGAGTCGTCGGCGGCCGGCGCGCCCCCGTCGGCGCGCCACCAGGCGAACCAGTCGATGAGCTCCAGCGCCCGCCCGGGGTCGCCGTCGCCGGGCCGGTGCAGGGCCGCGGTCAGCCCGGCGGTGCCGCAGCGCACGTTGAGCAGCGCCGCAGCGGCGAAGACGTCGTGGGCCCATCCTCCGCCCCCGGTCGCCTGCTCGACGTGCAGGTCGCCGGAGGTGAAGTAGCGCAGCCGGGTGCGGCGCGGCGCGCTCAGCCCCAGGGCGCGGTCGGCGGCGGTGAGGATGAGTGTGGGCCGCTGCGGCGCGGAGTACTGGGGCAGCGCCGGGGCGCCGGCGACCGCGGTCTCGTCGACCCAGGCGGCGACCTCGGCCGGGGCGGCCAGCGCGCGCACCTGCTCGGCGGCGGCGTCGATGAGGGGCGCGTCGATCTGGCGGGCGGCGATCTCGGGTGCGACGGCCTCGGTGAGGGCACCGTTCAGAAACCGGTAGCCGCGCAGCAGGTGGCGCCACTCGACGGCGGCGGGCGGGTGGTGGCCGACCGGCCCGTGCGTGCGGCAGGACACGCGCCGGGTCAGCGGCGACACGTAGACCAGGCAGCCGCCGCTCTCGTGCGCCGCCAGCGCCAGGCCGGTGCTCATCGCCTTGGTGCCGGTGGTGATGTCGGCGACCACGGGCGCGTTCGGCCCGCGGTACAGGTCGATCTTGGCGCGGGCGCGCGCGGCGGTGTCGGCGACGTCGGCCGCGTCGACCGCGGCCTCGGCGAACTTGACGCGGTCGGGGTAGCCGCCGCGCCGCAGCCGCTGGGCCAGTCGGCGCCGGTTGAGGCTGCGGAACTCCTCGGGTTCCTCGGCGGCCAGCAGGGTGCGGCGCACACTCGCGTCCAGCGCGGGCAGGTCCTTCTCGCTCTGCCGGGTGAACAGCATGACCGCGCGGCCGGGCAGGCACGCGCGTGCGGCGCCCAGGACCGGCAGCCGGTTGCCGCCCAGGCCCGCGAGCAGCAGCGGAGCGTTCGCCGCTTCGGCGTGCTGGTCCGCCGGACAGGTGGCGGGTGCGGCGGACGCGGAAGCGCCCGGCGCCGCGGGCGCCGCGCCGTCGTCGGCGGCCGCCGACCGCGCGGGGGGCGGCGCCGCCGGGAAGAAGCCGTCGATCAGCCGCCGGGCGGTGCCGAAGTCCCGGGAGGACAGCTCGCCGAGGCTGCGCACGTGCAGCGGCGCACCGCTGAGCTCGGGGTCGTAGGCCGCGATCTGCTCGGTGGAGCAGTCGCCCTTGGCGCCGTCGTGGACGAACAGCACCCGGGCGGCGCCGCCGAAGGCGCGCTGGGCCTTGGTCAGGGTCCACCCGGCCGCGTCGGGGATGTGCGAGGGGTCGCGTTTGACCTCGACGCAGAGCACGCGGTGGCGGTAGCGGACGATGAGGTCGAAGTCGCCGATTGCGTCGTGCTCGCTGCGCGGGTCGGGCATGACGCGGTTGCCCAGCACCTCGGCGCCGGGCACTCGGGCCAGCCGCCGGCGGAACAGAGCGAGCAGCTTCGCCTCGGTGATCTCCCCGCTGCTCAGCGGGGTGGTCCCCGCCTCCTCCCGCCCCCGGGCCCCCTGCCCTCCCGGGTGCTCCCCGCCGTCGGGCCGGGCGCCGCCGGACCGGCCGCGCAGCCAGGCCTCCTGGACGCGGGTCCGATCGCTCGGGCGCAGTTCGACGCCGTGCAGGCGGGCCAGCTCCTCGGCGGTGAGGGCGCTGCTGTCGATGCCGGTGCTGTGGCGCGTGCCGTCGGTGTAGCGCAGCGTCTCGGATGTGGCGTCGAGGTAGCTGCGCCACCCGTGGCGGTCGGGGAAGCGCTCGGCGTGCAGCAGCACCGCGTGGGCGCTCATCACCTTGCTGCCGCCGGTGTAGCACAGCCGCCAGTCGCCGCGCAGGTCGGCGGAGAGGGCGGCGAAGCGCTCGGCCACGGCGCGGAAGTCGAAGACGTCGCCGCCCACGTCGAAGCGCCGCGCGACCTCGATGGCCGGGCACAGCCGCCGGGCGGCGGCCGCGATCCGGGCGGCGCGCCGCGCGGTGTCGCTGCTGTGCGCCAGCACCAGCCGGCGCGGAGCGAAGGTCAGCGCGGCCAGCAGGGCGGGGGTGGGGCTGGTGCCGGCCAGCACGACGAGCGTCGCCGGCGCCCCGTCGGCGCCGGCTCCATCGGAATCGCCGGGAAGATCCGCTCTCCGTCCCATGGGTCCATTTCACACCGTCGCGCGCCCCTGCGCGGGACGGCCGTCCGCGGCGGCAGCCGGTCGTCGCGGACGCCCAGAAGCAACACGTTTCACCCCAGTGTCCGAGAGAGGTGCTGTGTCGGAGGTGATCGCCCATACGGACCATGACCCGAGCCCCACGAACCCCGCGAAGCACGGCAACCCCTCGAACCCTCGCAACCCCAACGCTAGGCCCGTACCGGCCCCGGTGCGGGCGAACGGCCCCGCAGGCGCCTCCGCCGCCGCGACGGCCGGAAGGAGGAGCGGTGAGACAACGACGACAGGCAGGCATCCACGCGCCTACCGCACCCGGTTCATCCCATCCTGCCCCGGTCTGTCCGGGTCAGCGGACCGGCGGCGCAGGGAGCCGGCTGTGCACCACCCGGCAGACGGGATAGCACCGACCGCCGCACGTCTCTCGCGTCGATCAGGGAAGCCCTCTGACCTCCCGGCAGACGGGACAGCGACCGCGCAGAGAACGGCCCTGACTGCTTCTTCGTCGTCCGACCCCGGTAGACGGGATAACAACGCCAGTTGTTGACGGACGCTCCCCCAGGGCCGCCTCCTCCCCGGCAGACGGAATGGGACCGGCATCGGCCCCGGTCCGGGTACCCCCGGCCAGGCCCCTGACCCCGGCCCTGACAACCAACACCTGGCTCGCCTGCGAATATCCCCGCCAGCCCGACCCGGCAGACGGAATGGCTGGCCCAGGCGCCGGCCCGCTCCCGAGCGCCGCACAGGCACGGGCGGTTCCGGTTCGAGGGCGCGCGCCGCCCTGGGACCGGAACCGCCTGATGCCGTCCTGCCCGTCCCGGCTCCGCCCGCGCTCCGGCCGGCTTTGCGCCTCCCGGTTCCGCCGCGGTCAGCCGTTGCGGCGCCCCAGCGCCTTGCAGCCGACGATCGTGCCGTCGGAGGAGCGCACCAAATCCGTGGGCACGAGCAGGTCGGTGCGCTCGGGATGGGCGAGTGCGACGGTGGAGGAGACGATGTACCAGACCCCCAGTGCCGGTGCGGGCAGCCGGGCGCGGCCGTAGTCCTCCGAAAACACCGGAATCCCGCCGATGCGGCCGATCTCGCAGCGGTCGACGGCCACGCGAACCGGCTTGGACGCCGCCGGGCACCGGACGACGACGCGGTCGTCGGAGTCGAAGATCGTCACCTCATGCGGTGTCAGGTTGACCAGCGGAACACGCATTCTTCCCTCTCACACCCCGAGCCGGCCGAGCGAACCGAGCAGACCCAGCATGCTGCGCGATCGCCGCAGGCGGCGCCGGGTCAGTCGAACAGCAACCCGTCAAATCCCTGTTCCTGATAGTCCGCGTGCACCGGACGCGGAGACCGGGGCCGCCGGCGGTCTCGTGCGGAGGGACGTCGCCGACCGGCTGACACGCCGTCGCCGGTCGTGAGCGTGTCTACGCGCAGGGAGCCGAAGCCCTGTGCCGTGTACTTGCCCACTCCGGTCAGCTCGATCAGCTCCAGCAGTGCACCGAAGTCGGCCAGCTGCCGGCCGTCGCATCCGCGGGGCAGTGCCAGGCGCAGACCGCCCTCCCAGCCGAGGACCGTGCGCCCGGCCGGACCGGTGTGCTCGGTGGCCCGGATGGGCGCGGAGTCGTCGGGTGTGCGGCGCAGCCGCGCGGTGACCTCGTCGATGCGCCGCAGCCACGGCTCGGCGAGCTCGCGCGGCGCGAAGCGCGCGACGGCGCCGATCGCCCCGCTGCCGCTCACCCGGCCGTCGGCCGTGCGGTGGACGACGCCGAACAGCAGCCGCGGTCCCGGCCACGCCTGGAAGCTGTCCTCGCCGTCGTAGTTGCGGGCCAGGGACACGACGGGGCTGAGCGTGTGCAGCGAGGCCGTGTGGGAGAGCCGGCGGGGCTCGGTGAGGACCGCGGTGTAGTCGCGGGCGTGCACCTCGGTGACCGACAGCGGTTCCAGCAGGTGGTCGCCCACCCGGTGCACGCTGCCGACCAGGTCGGCGGGCCCGGTCTCGGGCGGGTGGTCGTCCAGCCAGGTCAGCGACCACACCCACAGGCGGTCGGCCAGGGGTTGGGGCCAGCCGTTCATGGCCCACTTCTTGGCGGCACCGTGCTCGGCGTCGGGCTGGGGCCACCAGGTGTTCAGCAGCCCGTGGCAGTCGACGGCGCGCACGGGCCGGGCGGCGTCGGCGTGGTCGCGCAGCACCAGCGTCCAGCGTCGCGGCATCGTCACTCCCCCTTAGTCGCCGAGCTGCCTCGGCCGTGGTGGCGCCTTCTCATCAGGCCCGAGCACCCATAGCTCTCGGACAGCCCCGAGGGCGCCCGGACGCCGTCCTCGCCGGTGCGAAGGGGGCGGTGCGGCCGTCCGAGAGGTGTCGGCACACCGTCACCGCCGGGCCACGGCACAACGCGCTCAAGTGATCAGGACGGAGCCGCCCGCGCATGAGTCCCGCAGACGACCACACCGACCCGCAGAACCGCGGTGCGCCGCGTCCGCGGCCCCACGACTGGCTGGACGCCTACGTGCACTTCCGCCTCGCGGCCCTCGACCCCGATCTGGACGAGGTCCCCGAACCCGAGGAGGCCCCGGAGACCGGCGCCGGACCGCACCGCCGCGACCAGCCGCCGCCGGTTCCCGAGGTCACCGCCGAGGAGCTGGCCGCCCACCTCACCCAGCTCGCCGAGCGCTACCGGCGGCGGTCCCAGCGCTGAGGGCCGCGCCGGTCTGCGCCCGGCGCCCGCCGGGGCACCGGCGGGCGAAAACTTTGCCCTTCCTTGACTCCGGGCGGGCGCGGACCCTACTTTCGTAATGGACCACGCGCGTCGCCAGGGCGGCGTCGGCAGGCGCCAGCCGACGTGGGTGTGTCGCCGGGTGCAGCTGTCCTTCTTCTACGCACTTTCCCGGAGGAGCTGGGGAAGAGCCTCAGCCCCGTGCCCACGGGGAGAAGAAGGATCTTGAGCACGCGCTGCCTGTTCACGGACCTTTTCGGTTCGACCGCGTTCCTGCACGCGATGACCCGCGCCTTCGGCTGCGGCCGGTGCGAGCCCGCGCGCCGGCGGAACGCCCCCGAGACCCTGCAGAGCTGCGACCGCCACGCAGCGCAGTTCGACTCGGCCCTGACGCTGCTGAGCGAGAACTGCCCCTGCGCACGGCACGGCGCTTCCGCCGACTCCAAGATCACCGCGCGCATGAGCGAGGTGCACGCCGCGCTCGACGCGGGCGAGATCCCCCCGGCCAAGGTCCGCCGCCTGGTCTTCGCGCTGCGCGACGCCGAGACCGACCGCGCGTTCTCGCGGCTGCGGCTGGTCTTCCCGCAGTGGTCGGGCCGCACTCTGCGCTGTGCGTTCTCCGAGCGGCCGCGGCGCTGGGCGCGCCAGCAGGCGGTGGCCGCATGGGTGGCGCCCGGCGTCGTCGAGCAGGAGGCCCTCGCCGCCCTGGTCCTTGCTGCGGGGTTCGGCCACCCGGCTGTGGACCTGCCCGACGAGCAGCCCGACGATCCGATCGACGCCGCCCTTCCCGGTGACCACGGGTTCACCCGCGAGTCGGGGGCGGTGCCGGTGGCCGACCGCGCGGGCCGCGCGGTGGCGGTCTGCCGGGAGCGCCCGCTGGTGTCGGTGCCCACCGCCGAGTACCTGCTGCGCAAACTGCAGGAGCTGGCCGAGGGCGTGGACCCGGCGCGCGCCCGCACGGCCGACGAGCTGCGCCGCGTCGGCCTGGGGCAGTCGCTGCGCGGCATGGGGCCGGAGGACCTCGCGCGCGTCCTCACCGAGGTGCTGCGCCGGCTCGCCGACCGCCTGCCCGAGCACTTCGAGCTGCTGGAGCGGGCCCGCGGCCGGGCGCGCAGCGCCCCCTACCATCCGGTCGCCGACCCCGCGCCCTCCCCCGCCGTGCCGGAGCGGCCCGAGCGCCCGCGCGCCGAACACCTGCCCGAGCCGGAGCAGGACTGGCTGCGCCGTACCGCCTGGACCCTGGTGACCCGGGCGCGGGAGAACCCGGTCTACTACGCCACCAACCCGGTCGCGGCCCTGGACCGGTTCCTCGACGCACACCTGCGTATCGTCCCCGGCGCCGTCCCCTCCGCCTGGGCACAGGCCGTCAGCGACGACGACGTCCGCGCCGACCTGCTCGACACCCTCGTGGACCTGGTCGCGGCCGTGGAGTGAGCCGGCTGCACGATTCGGGCTACGAGGCGGATAGGCGGTCGTATCAGGGCCACGACCACACCTTGGTCGATGCCAGGCCTCATCGGCCACGATGGCGAATACTTGCACCAGGAGCACCGAACCGGAGGAACACTCCGCCGCGGAGGCTCGCGACCGATTCGCGGACCGGGTCGACCGAGCAACCTGCGGCGACGAGGCCACCTACGTGACCCGGGGACGCGAACACGGGCGTACTGCCGCCATCGCGCCTGCCTGGCTGGTTGATGAGTACGAGGCGCTTCTGGACAAGCGGGATGCGCGCATCGCTCGGGAGCGCCTCGCCGATATCCGCGCAGGACGTGGCAGGTGATTCCGTTGGAAGGAGTGGCCGAGGAGCTCGGCCTGTGCTTCCTGCCCCTACCCCGCGCGACAAGGTCGTCATGGACGCCCGCGCCAGGACAGAGCTGCGAAGCCTCGACGGATCGTCCGCCGGATCCACGCAGCACGCTGGAAGCCGGCTGACGGCCCTCGGCCGGAAGGGCGCCTGAAACCGCAGGGAACGGACGGCCTCTGGCGCATCCGCGTCGGCGGCCACCGGATTCTGTACAGTATCGACGGCGATAGAGTCCTCGTCGGCACCGTGTCGGCCGATGGCGGGCGCGAGGCCCAGCGAGAGGCCGGCCGGCCCGGCGAAGCCGCCGGGCGCCGAACAGTCCCAAGCCCCCGCCCTTCGTACAGGTGTATGATTCGGCCACGAGTACGAACATGCAGACCCACTACCGAAGGGACGCACCGCCGTGGTCACCGAGGTCTTCACGCTGAAGTATTGCGATCCGCACGCCGTCCGCGAGGAGAAGGTCGAGGCGACTGACGTCATCCAGTTCGCCTGGGAGGGGTCCGTCCGCGAGGTCGACGCCTGCGACGAGTGCAAGAAGGAGCACGAGACCCTCTACGAGCCGCTGGTCGACTACTCGCGGCCGGTGAAGAAGCGCCGCGCGAAGAAGAGCGACGCCGGCGACGGCAAGGCCGGTGCGGACGCCTCCGGCGACGACTCCGCCTCCTCGGCCTCCGCTGCGGACGACTCCGACGACTCCTGAACCGGTCGGCCCCCGCGCCGCCGCATCCGCAGCGGCCCCGCTGTGCCGCCGCCCGCGTCCCGCGCCGCGCGGCGGCACGGACAACGGACATGAGGCGGGGGAGGCCGGTGCCCCATTTCACCGGCCTCCCCCGCCCGCTTCTCGGAAGGGCTCCTCGGTTCAGGCTCCGGCGGCGCCGGGCTCGGTCATCAGCTCGGCCAGCCTGCCACCGCGCCTGGCGGGACCCGCGCCGGCCACCGGCAGGCGCGCCTGGACCACGCCGTCGTGCGGGGCGCCGACCGACGCGCCCATGCGGCGCATGATGCGCTGCATCCCCCGGTTGCCGGCCACGGTCTCGGCGCGGACCTCGGCCAGTCCCCAGTCGGCGGCGACCGCGGTCAGCGTCCGGGTCAGCGCGGTGCCCACGCCCTGCCGCTGCCAGGAGTCCTCCACCAGGAAGGCGACCTCGCCCACGCCCGGGTCGAGCGTGTACATCAGGTGCGCCAGCGCGACCGGCTCGCCGCCCTCACGGGGGCGCGCGAGCAGGGTCAGGCCCTGCTCCGGGTCGCAGAACAGGCCGAGCATGCTCGGCGCCAGACGCCGCATGCTGGAGAAGTAGCGGCCGCGGGTGGTCTCGGGCGAGCAGCGGGCGTGCAGCCGCTGGATCGCGTCGGCGTCGGCCGTCCGGGCCTGGCCGACGGCGAGGCCGACGCCGCCGCGGGTCGCGATGGCACCGTCGGTGGGCGCCGGTCCGGTGGGCGGCAGCACCGACCGCACCAGTGCACCGGCGCGCGCCGACTCGGTCCAGGTGAAGGGCCGGTCGGGGCGCCGCAGCCGGACACCGCGCAACGGGCCCACCGGCACGAGCAGGGTGGTCTCCGGCTCCTCCGGGAACTCCGGGACCGGCCGGGTCAGGTTGGTCCACCGGGCCTCGTCGGCCATCAGCAGCTCGCCGAGCACCTCGGGCAGCCGGTTGGGCGCGCTGCGCAGCCGGGAGGTCAGCAGGAGCGCCTTGGTGACGTCGTCGCCGACCTCGCGAGGCTGTGCGGGCACGGCGCTGACCGAGTCGGTGACGCTGTGCCGGGCGACCTCGCGCAGCAGTGTGCGGTGCTCCCCCGGGACGTCGACGATGAACTCGTCCACCACTCCGGAGGCGTCGGCGTGGATCGACAGCCCGACGACGTTGCCGCCCCGGGCGGCCATCGCGCCGACCACGGCGGCCAGTCGGCCGGGGCGGTCCTCGACGGCGGTGCGGATGCGCCACAGGCTCATGCGTCTCCCCTTCGCGGGTGGGTTCGGCCCCGGGTGCGGCGCCGCCGTGCGGTGGCGCGCCGGTTCCTCTCCAGGGTGGGGTGAGCGCGTTTCGTGCGTGCTACGTCCGGTAAATTCCGCCGAAACCCCGCGTGTGCACCACTGCCCTGATCCGTCCCGATCCGCTCGCCTCCCCGTGAGGGCGGTGCGCGGTGCGTCCGGTCAGGGCCGGCCCGCCACCAGTTCGCCGTCCTTCCACACGGCCGCGACCTGGGGGACTCCGGGCCGGTAGGCCAGGTACACGGGGTTGGGTGCCTCCAGCAGGACGATGTCCGCGCGGGCGCCGACGGACAGGCGGCCGACGTCGTCCCGGCGCAGCGCCTCCGCGCCGCCGGCGGTGGCCGCCCGCACCGCCTCCTCCGGGGTCATGCGCATCTCGCGGACCGCCAGCGCGATGCACAGCGCCATGCTGGACGTGAAGCACGAGCCGGGGTTGCAGTCGCTGGCCAGCGCGACGCGGGCACCGGCGTCCAGGAGCGCGCGCGCGTCGGGATAAGGCTGGCGGGTGGAGAAGTCCACGCCGGGCAGCAGCGTGGCGACCGTCGCCGGCCCCTCCGCCGCCGAGTCGGCCAGCGCCGCCACGTCGGCGTCCTCCAGGTGGGTGCAGTGGTCCACCGACGCCGCACCCTCCTGCACGGCCAGGCGGACCCCGGGCCCCCGGCCCAGCTGGTTGCCGTGCACGCGCGGCAGCAGCCCGCGGTCGCGCCCGGCCCGCAGGACGCGGCGCGCCTGCTCCTCGTCGAAGGCGCCGCGCTCGCAGAACACGTCGACCCAGCGGGCATGCGGCGCGCAGGCCTCCAGCATCGCGCCGGCGACCAGGTCCACGTAGCCGTCGGGGTCGTCCTCGTACTCGGGCGGGACGACGTGCGCACCGAGGAACGTCACCTCGCCGGTCAGTCGCGCGGCCGCGCGCAGGCAGCGCTCCTCGTCGGCGACGCTGAGGCCGTAGCCGGACTTGACCTCCAGGGTGGTGGTGCCCTGGGCGCGGGCCTCGCGCAGCAGCCGGGTGGCGTTGCCCAGCAGCTCGGCGTCGGACGCGTCGCGGGTGGCGGCGACGGTGGTGCGGATTCCGCCGGCCTCGTAGGGCCGCCCGCTCATCCGGTCGCCGAACTCCCGGCTGCGGTCGCCGGCGAAGACGATGTGGGAGTGGCTGTCGACGAACCCGGGCATGACGCACCGCCCGGCGGCGTCCACGCGCACGTCGGCGGCCGGTGCCCGGGAGCGCGGGCCGCACCAGGCCACCCGGCCGGACTCGACGACCAGGGCGGCGCCGGCCACCTCGCCCAGGTCGCCGGCGCCGAGCGCGGTGTCGTTGGTGACGAGGGCGCCGATGTCGTCGATCAGCACCGAGGAGACGGGGGGCACGGGGCGGGCGGGGGGTGGTGCGGTACTCATCGGCGGCGCGGCGCGCCGGGGCGCCGCGTTCCTCCCTTCGGCTGCTGGGTGGTGGATCTCGCGCGCGAGGCGCGGGCGGGCCCGGCGCCGACGTGCGCGAGGCGGTCCGCGGGCGTGTTCATCGGGTCCCCTCCGCGATCGTGGCCGCCCGCGAGCGGGCGGGCCGGGCGTCGGCGGGGTTCACGGGGCCGACTCCCTGATGGCGGCGTCCAGCCGCGCCGCCGCGTCGGGCATGAGCACGTGCGCGCCCTCGCGGACGATCCAGCGGCCGTCGGCCATCACGTGGCGGACGTCGGCGGCGGCCGCCGCCCACACCAGGGCGTCGGCCGCGCGCGCGGGGTCGAACCCGGCCAGTCGGACGCTGTCGGCGGCAACGTTGACCAGATCGGCGCGCGCACCCGCGGCGATGCGCCCCGCCCCGCCGTCGCCCCCGGTGTCGGCCTCGGGCGCCCAGCCCAGTGCGGTGTGGCCGCCGGTGTGCAGCGCCTCCAGCAGGCGGTGGGCGGGCAGGGTGCCGCGGCGGCCGGTGCGCAGGCGCTCGTGCTCCTCGGCACCGCGGGCCTCGGCGAACATGTCGACGGTGCTGTGTCCGTCGCTGCCCAGCGACAGCGCGACGCCTCCCAGGCGCTCCAGCTCGGGCAGGCCGTCGGCGAGGTCGCGCTCGGTGGTGGGGCACAGGCACACCCCGGCACCGGTGCCGCGGACCAGGTCGGCGTCGGCGCCGGTGAGGTGGGTGGCGTGCACGAGCGCGGGGCGCAGGGCGGCGAGGAAGCCGGTCTCGTCCAGGACCCCGGCGGGCGTGCGCCCGTGGGCGGCCAGGCAGGCGGCGTTCTCGGCGGGCTGCTCGGAGAGGTGGATGTGGGCCGCGGCCCATCCGGCCTCGGGCGCCGCCCGGGCGATGCGGGCGAGGTCGGCGGGCGGCACCGCGCGCACGGTGAGCGCGGCGGCGCCGACGCCGGCGCGGCCGCCGACCGGCCGCAGGGCGGCGACCCGCTCGGCCCAGGCGTCGGCTCCGGCGTCGCCGAAGCGCAGCTGCGGCCCCTCCAGCGGCGTGTACCCCCTGCGGAGGTCCAGGCCGCCGGCGAGGTAGCAGGTGTCGAGCAGGGTGATGCGGACGCCGGCGTCCTCCGCGGCGGCGATGAGGGCCCGGCCCATGGCGTTGGGGTCGCTGTAGCGGGCGCCGCCGGGCGCGTGGTGCACGTAGTGGAACTCGCCGACGCAGGTGACTCCGGCCAGCGCCATCTCGGCGTAGACGGCGCCGGCGAGGCGGCGGTAGGAGTCGGGGTCCAGCCGCTCGGCGACCTCGTACATCCGGCGGCGCCAGGTCCAGAAGCTGCCGCCGTCCTCGCCCGTGCGCCCGCGCAGCGCCCGGTGGAAGGCGTGGGAGTGCGCGTTGGCGAATCCGGCGACCGTGAGCCCGCTCAGCCGCTCGGCGCCGTCGGGCGGGCGCGTATCGCGGGCGACCGAGGTGATCCGGCCGCCGGCGACCTCGACGAGCACCCCGGGCGCGGCCGCGCCGCCCGCCCCGGAGTCCAGCAGCGCCCACTCGCACCAGTAGCGGTCCGCCGCGGATCGCCGCGCCCCCGCGCCCCCGCTCCCCCGCGCGGCGTCCTGCCGCGCGCCGCCGGGGCCCGTCACACCTCCGCCCCCGGCATCCGACGGGCCCGGGCCCGCGGGAGCGCGAACTTCGCGGAGCCGGCCATTGCCGACCGCGGCTGCTCGCGCCGCGCCTCCGATGCCCGGGCCGAGACGCCGAAACCGCCCGCATACCGGCACACCGCAGCAGACCCTCCGTCATCACGCGCCCGCAGCACCCGCGCGAACGCGAAAACGGACGCGACCACCGGCCGCACCCCGGACCCACCCGCGTCCACCCGCCGGCACACCCACCTCTCTCCACCGACCCCGAAGAACATCCGCAGCCCCTCGTCCTCGTAGCGAAACCAACCTGTCACCGACCCCCCCCTACCGCGCCGCGGCCGCGCCGCTCACGCCCGGCTGCGCGGGCCGGCGCCGGTCAGGTCGGCCAGAACGTCGGCCAGCGCCGCCACCCCGGCGCGGCAGTCGGCCCCGGTGGCAGCCTCCTCGGGCGCGTGGGAGGTGCCGGTGGGGTTGCGCACGAACAGCATCGCTGTGGGCACGGCGGTGGCCAGCACGCCCGCGTCGTGCCCGGCGCCGGTGGTGAGCAGCGGGAGCCCGCCCGTCTCGCCGCCGACGCGGGCGGCGATGCGGTCGCGCAGCCGGTGGTCGAACTCCACCAGCGGCGATTTGGACTCCAGGAACCCGTTCACCGTCACGCCGTGCTCGGCGGCGCTGCCGCGCGCGGCCGCGTCGACCCGCTCGACCACCGCACGCAGCGCGCCCTCGTCGGCCGCGCGCGCGTCCAGCCAGGCGCGGACGCGGGACGGCACGGCGTTGGTGCCGTTGGGCGACACGCGCACCTTGCCCACGGTGGCCAGGGCGCCGTTCGCCTCGGCCGCCCGGCGCGCCTCCAGCACGGCCTCGGCGAAGGGCAGCATGGGGTCGCTGCGGTCGGCCAGGCGCGTGGTGCCCGCGTGGTCGGCCTGGCCGGAGAAGTCCAGCCGCCACCGGCCGTGCGGCCACACGGCCGAGGCGACGCCGACGGGGGCGCCGGAATGGACCAGCGCCCGCCCCTGCTCGATGTGCAGCTCGACGAACGCGCCGATGCGGCCCAGCAGCTCGTGGTCGGCGCCCAGCCGGCCGGGGTCGAGGCCCGCCGCCTCCATCGCGCGCGCCCAGGTGACGCCGTCGGCGTCGGCGAGCCCGCCGGCGCGCTCGGGCGTGATCGCCCCGGTCAGCAACCGACTGCCCAGGCAGGGCACGCCGAAGCGGGCCCCCTCCTCCTCGGCGAACACCGTCACGGCGAGGGGGCGCCGGGGCCGCAGTCCGCGCCGGCGCAGCTCGCCGATCGCGGCGAGGGCGCCGACGACGCCCAGCGGCCCGTCGTAGGCGCCCCCGTCGGGCACGGAGTCCAGGTGGGACCCGGTGACCACCGCCTCGGGGCCGGGTGCGCCCCACCAGGCCCAGAGGTTGCCGTTGCCGTCGGTCTCGACGTCGAGCCCTCGGGCGCGGGCCGCCGAGACGAACCAGCCGCGCGCCTCGGTGTCGGCGGGTCCCCAGGAGAACCTACGGTAACCGCCGGTGATGCGGTTGCGTCCCACCGGGGCCAGCTCGGACCACAGCTCCTCGAACTCGTCGCTCATCGGCGTCTCGTCCCCCGCGTGCACATCGTCGTCCGCCGCTCGCGGCCGTGCGCCGCCGCCCGCGCCCATCAGTCCCGGTCCTCGCTCATGGGCAGCCGGATGCCGTGCTCGCGGGCGACGTCTTCGGCCTGGCCATACCCCGCATCGGCGTGGCGGATCACGCCGGTCGCGGGGTCGTTGGACAGCACCCGCTCCAGCTTGCGCGCGGCCAGCGCGCTGCCGTCGGCGACCGCGACCTGGCCGGCGTGCAGGGAGCGGCCTATCCCGACGCCGCCGCCGTGGTGGATCGAGACCCACGAGGCGCCCGAGGCGGTGTTGACGAGCGCGTTGAGCAGCGGCCAGTCGGCGATGGCGTCGGAGCCGTCGGCCATGGCCTCGGTCTCGCGGTAGGGCGAGGCCACCGAGCCGGTGTCGAGGTGGTCGCGGCCGATGGCCAGCGGCGCGCTGATCTCGCCGGAGGCCACCAGCTCGTTGAAGCGCAGACCGGCCGCCGCCCGCTCGCCCTGGCCCAGCCAGCAGATCCGCGCCGGGAGCCCCTGGAAGGACACGCGCTCGCCTGCCGTGCGGATCCAGCGGGCCAGGTGCTCGTCGTCGCCGAACAGCTCCAGCACGGCCCGGTCGGTGCGGGCGATGTCGGCGGGGTCGCCGGAGAGCGCCGCCCAGCGGAAGGGGCCCTTGCCCGCGCAGAACAGCGGGCGGATGTAGGCGGGCACGAATCCCGGGAAGTCGAAGGCGCGCGCGTAGCCGGCGGTGCGTGCCTCACCGCGGATGGAGTTGCCGTAGTCGAAGACCTCGGCGCCCGCGTCGGCGAAGCCGACCATCGCCTCGACGTGGGCGGCCATGGAATCCCGGGCGCGGCGGGTGAAGTCCCCGGGGTCGCGGGCCGCGTAGTCGGCCCAGTCCGCGAAGTCCACCCCGGCGGGCAGGTAGGACAGCGGGTCGTGCGCGGAGGTCTGGTCGGTGACGATGTCGGCCGGTGCGCCGCGGCGAAGCAGTTCGGGCACGGTCTCGGCGGCGTTGCCCTGCACGCCGATCGAGACGGCGCGCCGCCGGCTGCGGGCCCGCTCGGCCAGCGCCAGCGCCTCGTCGAGGCTGTCGGCGCGCTCGTCCAGGTAGCCCTGGGCGAGGCGGCGCTCGATGCGGGTGGCGTCGCACTCGACGACCAGGGCCGCCCCGCCGTTCAGGGTCACCGCCAGCGGCTGCGCGCCGCCCATCCCGCCCAGTCCGGCGGTGAGCGTGAGGGTGCCGGCCAGGTCGGCGCCGAAGCGCTTGGCCGCCACCGCGCCGAAGGTCTCGTAGGTGCCCTGAAGGATGCCCTGGGTGCCGATGTAGATCCAGGAGCCGGCGGTCATCTGCCCGTACATGGTCAGGCCCAGCGCCTCCAGGCGGCGGAACTCCTCCCAGTTCGACCAGTCGCCGACGAGGTTGGCGTTGGCGATGAGCACGCGCGGGGCCCACTCGTGGGTCGGCAGCACGCCCACGGGGCGGCCGGACTGCACCAGCAGCGTCTCGTCGTCGCCCAGTTCGCGCAGCACGGCGGTGATGCGGTCGAAGCTCGCCCAGTCGCGCGCGGCCCGGCCGCTGCCGCCGTAGACGACCAGCCGGTCGGGGTGCTCGGCCACCTCGGGGTCGAGGTTGTTGTGCAGCATCCGCAGGGCGGCCTCCTGGGGCCACCCCTTGGCGGTGCGGGCGGTGCCGCGCGGAGCGCGCACGGTCCGCGGTGCCGAGCCGGTTCCCATGGTCATCGCTGTCCTTTCGGACGGGTCAGGCGAGCGGTGCGACGGCGTCGGCCGCGGCGCGGACGGAGCCGTCGGTGATCAGCGCCGCTGCGGCGGCGATCTCGGGCGCAAGGTGGCGGTCGGGACCGGGCCCGGGCACCGCGGTGCGCAGCGTGTCGCGCACGGCGGCGGTGGCCGGCGCGGGTTCCAGCGGCGCGCGCAGGTCCAGCGCGCGGGCGGCGGTGACCAGTTCGATCGCCAGCACGCTGGTGAGCGCCTCGACGGCGCGGCGCAGCTTGCGCGCGGCGGACCAGCCCATCGAGACGTGGTCCTCCTGCATGGCCGAGCTGGGGATGGAGTCGACGCTGGCGGGGACCGCCAGCCGCTTCAGCTCGGAGACCAGGGCGGCCTGGGTGTACTGGGCGATCATGTGGCCGGAGTCCACGCCGGGGTCGTCGGCGAGGAAGGCGGGCAGCCCGTGCGAGCGGGCGACGTCGAGCATCCGGTCGGTGCGGCGCTCGGCGATGGAGGCCAGGTCGGCGACCGCGATGCCGAGGAAGTCCAGCACATATCCCACCGGAGCGCCGTGGAAGTTGCCGTTGGACTCCACCCGGCCGTCCTCCAGCACCACCGGGTTGTCGATCACGGCGGCCAACTCGCGCTCCGCAACGGACTCGGCGTGGGCGAGGGTGTCGCGCACGGCTCCGGCGACCTGCGGCGCGCAGCGCAGCGAGTAGGCGTCCTGCACGCGGGCGCAGTCGGGACCGCGGTGCGAGGCGACGATGGGCGACCCGGACAGCAGCGTGCGCATGTTGGCCGCGGCGGCCGCCTGTCCGGGGTGCGGGCGCAGGTCCTGCAGGTCGGCGGCGAAGACCCGGTCGGTGCCCAGCAGCGCCTCCACGCTCATGGCGGCAGTGATGTCGGCGACGCGCAGCAGCTCGGACAGGTCGGCACAGGCCAGCAGCAGCATGCCGAGCATGCCGTCGGTGCCGTTGATCAGCGCGAGGCCCTCCTTGGCTGCCGGCTCCACCGGGCGCAGGCCCGCGTCGCGCAGCGCTTCGGCCGCCGGGCGCCGGTGGCCGCCGGCGTCGCGCACCTCGCCCTCGCCCATCAGCGCCAGGGCCACGTGGGACAGCGGGGCGAGGTCGCCCGAGCAGCCCAGGCTGCCGTACTCGTGCACGACGGGGGTGATGCCCGCGTTGAGCAGCCCGGCGAGCGCCTCGGCGGTCTCGACGCGGACTCCGGTGCCACCGCTGGCCAGAGTGCGCAGCCGCAGCAGCATCAGCGCGCGCACCACCTCGCGCTCGACCTCGGCTCCGGCGCCGGCGGCGTGCGAGCGGATGAGGGAGGCCTGCAGCCGGGTGCGCAGGTCGGCGGCGATGTGCCGGGTGGCCAGCGCCCCGAACCCGGTACTGACGCCGTAGGCGGGCGCGGGGTCGGCGGCCAGGGCTTCGACGCGTTTGCGCCCGGCGGCGACGGCGGCGCGCGCGCCGTCGGTCAGGCGGACCGTCGCGCCGCGGCGTGCCGCGGCGACCACGTCACCGGGGGCGAGCCCCGAGGGGCCGATGTCGATCGAGGTGGGCATGGCCCCCATTGCACGCGGTTCGCGAGCTGCGGCGCGACCCCCGGCACCCAGGTTCTGTCCGAGGTTTCAGACTCCTCGGCTGAGCAGGCCCGCGGGTGCGCCGGGGGCGACGGCGCCGGCGGCCGGGGCCTCGGGATCAGCCGCTCTCGACGAGCAGGGGCGCCTGCGCGGCCGCCGGAGCGGGCGCTCCCCCGGCCCGCTGCGGCGCCAGGGGGCCGGTGCCGACGGGCGCCGCGGCGGCCACCTCGCGCAGGGCCGCCAGCCCGCGGACGACGGCGGGGTGCTCGGCGCTGCCGCTGCGAAGGCAGGCCAGAATCGACCGCGTGGGCACGGAGCGCCCGTCCAGCGCCATCCGCACGACCGGGTGCTCGGTGGCGATGGGCAGCAGCCGCGGCACCAGGGCGATCCCCATCCCGTGCGCCACCAGCGCGGTCGCGCCGCTCCAGTCGGTGGCCCAGTGCACGATCCGCGGGGTGAACCCGGCGGCCGCGCAGGCGACCTGCACCACCCGGTAATGGCTGCAGGCGCCGCCGGGGGTGATCCAGTCCTCGCGGGCGGTCTCGGCCAGGGAGACGCTTGCGCGGCCGGCCAGCGGGTGGTCGGCGGGCAGCAGCAGGTCGTGCGGCTCCTCCAGTAGGAGGCGCTGGTCGAACCGGGAGTCCTCCGCCGAGGCGACCGTGGGGTCGGGCACGAAGACGGCGAGGTCCATGGTGCCCGCCAGCAGCATGTCGAAGCACTCGCCGGCCTCGGCTTCGGTCACCGACACCGTCAGCCCCGGGTGCGTGCGGCGCAGCAGGCCCGCGGCCGGCGCCAGCAGCGTGGCCACGCCCGTCGGATAGCCCGCCAGGCGCAGCGGACCGGCCTCGCTCTCGGCGTGGCAGGCGAGGTCGGCGACGGCCTGCTCCCAGCGGGTGCTGAGCGCGTCGGCGTGGTCGAGCAGTACGTGGGCGGCCGAGGTCAGCCGCACCCGCCGGCCCTCCGGCTCCAGCAGGGTGACGCCGAGGTCCCGGGCGAGCTGGCGGATCTGCTGGGAGACCGCCGAGGGGGTCAGGTGCAGCGCCTCCGCCGCGCCGGTGACCGTGCCGTGGTGGTGGACCGCCCGCAGGACGCGCAGCCGCCGAAGGTCGAACATGTAGGCGATGCTACACGGTTTCTTGAAAAAAGTTCAGATAGACATGAACTGAGGCGCGCACCCAGACTGGATCCATGGAATCCTGCACGGACCGCACACAGGTCTGCCCCGACTGCGGATGGCCGGAGGCGGAGATCTACCAGGTCGTCTCCCGGCACCCGACCTCCACCGGGATGGTCGTCTACACCCGCTGCGCCTGCGGAAGACTGCAGGTCCGCTCGCTGAGCCTGCCCGGCGGGCGCGGTGGAGCGCAGCGGTGAACGAGCTCCGGGACGTGGGACAATTCCGCCATGAGCCACGTCCCGGCGGCCACGCGGGCACTGCGGCTGCTGCGCTTCCTCGCCGCGCGTCCGGGGCCGGTGTCGGCCGCGGCCGCGGCCGCCGAGCTGGGGCTGCCGCGGTCGAGCGCCTACCAGCTGCTTGAGGCCATGGCCGAGGAGGGCTTCGTCACCCATCTGCCCGAGGAGCGCCGGTGGGGCCTGGGCGTGGCGGCCTTCGAGATCGGGTCGGCCTACCTGCGCCACGGCCCGCTGGAGCGGCTCGCTCGGCCGCTGCTGCGGCGGCTCGTCGAGGAGACCGCGGCGACCGCCCATCTGGGCGTGCTGCACGGCGCCGACACGCTGTACCTGCTCAAAGAGCATCCGCCGCACGCGCCGACGCTCGTCACCGGGGTGGGCGTGCGCCTACCGGCGCATCTGACGGCCTCGGGAAGGGCGCTGCTGGCCCACCTGCCGCGCGCCCAGGTGCGCGCGCTCTACCCCGACGCGGAGGCGTTCGTGGACCGCACCGGGCGCGGCCCCGCCACGCCGGGCGAACTCCGCGACCTGCTGGCACGGGAGCACCGCGCGGGCTACGCCGTGGAGGAGGGGCAGGTCACCGACGGATTCTCGTCGGTGGCCGCGGCGGCCTTCGACCACAACGCCGCGCCGGCGGCGGCCATCAGCCTGACGGTGCCCAGCGCGCGCCCGGTCACAGCGGCGGCGCTGGCCGCCGGCGCGCGGGACGCGGCGGCCGAGCTGACCCGCAGGCTCGGCGGCCGCAGCCCCGCACCGGAGTGAGGCCGACCGGGACCCCGGCCCGCAGCGGCCGCCCCGGGTCGAGGGGCCGGCTAGTTCGCGTTGGCCTTGATGTAGGCCTCGACCTCGGCGCGCTCGGCGCGCAGCTTTGCGAGGGCCTCGTCCAGGATGAGTCGGCCCTCCTCCTCGCTGCGGCGCTCCTTCACGTAGGCCAGGTGCGTCTTGTAGGGCTCGGTGCGCGGGGGCGCCGGGGGGTTCTGCGGGTCCTTGCCCGCCGGGAACCCGCAGCGGGGGCAGTCCCACTCCTCGGGGACCGCGGCCTCGTGCGCGAAGCTCGGAATCACCTCGTGATTGTTGGCGCAGTAGAACGGAACCCGGATGCGCGGCGCGGACTCGCCGCGCTCGGCCTCGCCCATCGGGCCGGCGCCGACGCGACTGCCACGGATTGCGCTGCCACTACCCACGGAAAACTCCTTCGACGGACAACACGCCCCGGCTAGGGGAAACGGAAAAGACACCGCACGGCGTGACGTGCCGCGCGGCTGGGCCCGCGACCGGCGCGGGCGGGAAAAGCGGGGGTTGGAAAGGGGCTGGAAGGGCCGGGGCTAGGCGCCCTGGTTGAGCATCAGCCCGAGGACCACGACGGCGACGATCCAGATCACGCCGGTGGCGATGGTCAGCCGGTCGAGGTTGCGCTCGACCACGGAGGACCCGCCCAGGGAGGACGTGACGCCGCCCCCGAACAGATCGGAGAGGCCGCCGCCCTTGCCCTTGTGCAAGAGCACCATAAGGATCAGCAGCACGCTGCAGAGCATCACGACGATGGACAGACCGAGGATCACACGCTCACCCGTAACTCGACCCCGAGTGGGGGAATTGTCGACTTGGGTCCCCGGAACCGCTCGCTCGCCGCGGCGACCGGGTCTGCGGCCGATGCACGGGCGGGGGCCGAGGACTCTTCCTGGATTCTACCGTGTGCCCTTTGGACACGTACCCGCCGAAGCGACGGGCTTCCGCGAATTCTAACCCGTGCGCGGCCCCTCCGCGGCCGTCCCGGTGGGGTACCGGCCGGTGCGGCGGGGTTCGGCCGGGCGTCCGGCGGGCCCGGGCACCCGTTTGCGCTGCGGCGCTGCCGCCGCCGAGGGGCCGGCCGGCGCGCGCCGACCGGCCCCGCCGTCACTCCCGGCCGAGCCGGGCGAGCTTGGCGAACTCGTCGGGCTTGAGGCTCGCGCCGCCCACCAGGGCGCCGTCGATGTCCTCCTGGCCGATGATCCCGGCGATATTGTCGGACTTCACCGAGCCGCCGTAGATGACGCGGGCGGTCCCGGCGGCCTCGTCGGAGTACAGCTCTCCCAGCCGCCCGCGCAGGGCGCCGCAGACCTCCTGGGCGTCCTCGGGGGTGGCGACCTCGCCGGTGCCGATCGCCCACACCGGCTCGTAGGCCACGACCAGCCGGGCGGCCTGCTCGGCGGTCACGTCCTTGAGCGCGCCTTCAAGCTGCGCGAGCGTGTGGGAGACCTGGTCGCCGGCCTTGCGCACGTCCAGGCCCTCGCCCAGGCACAGGATGGGGGTGAGGTCCGCGGCGAAGGCCGCCTTCACCTTCTGGTTGACGAGGGCGTCGTCCTCCCGGTGGTACTCGCGGCGCTCGGAGTGGCCCGCCAGCGCGTAGGTGCAGCCCAGCTTGGCGAGCATCGGCCCGGAGACCTCGCCGGTGTAGGCGCCCTTCTCGTGGGCGGAGACGTCCTGGGCGCCGTAGACGATCCGCAGCTTGTCGCCGTCGACGAGGGTCTGCACGCTGCGCAGGTTCGTGAACGGCGGCAGCACGGCGATCTCGGCGGCGTCGAAGTCGGTGTCCTTCAGCGAGAACGCGAGCTTCTGGACCAGCGCGATGGCTTCGAGGTGGTTGTTGTTGAGCTTCCAGTTGCCCGCGATCAGCGGCTTGCGCTCTGCCATTGGTGTCTTCCTCAGCTGCAGAAAAGGGCGCCGGCGGCCCGCAGCAGGGCCGCCGGCGCGGGGTCGTCAGTCGTCCAGGGCCTCGATACCGGGCAGGGCCTTGCCCTCCAGGTACTCCAGGCTGGCGCCGCCGCCGGTGGAGATGTGCCCGAACGCCGCCTCGTCGAAGCCGAGCGCGCGCACCGCGGCCGCGGAGTCGCCGCCGCCCACCACGGTGAAGGCGCCGGAGTCGAGCAGCGCCCGGGCCAGCGCGCTGGTGCCCTGGGCGTAGGGTGCCATCTCGAAGACGCCCATCGGGCCGTTCCAGAACACCGTGCGGGCGTCGGCCAGCTTGGCGGCGAACAGCTCGCGGGTCTTGGGCCCGATGTCCAGGCCCATGCGGTCGGCGGGGATGGCGCTGGCGTCGGCCGGGCCGTGGGGGGCGTCGGCCGAGAAGGACTCGGCGGCGACCACGTCGACCGGGACGACGATCTCCACGCCCTGCTTCTCCGCGCGGTCGAGGTAGTCGCGGACCGTGTCGACCTGGTCGGCCTCCAGCAGGCTGGACCCGACCTCGTAGCCCTTCGCCTTGAGGAAGGTGTAGGCCATCCCGCCGCCGATGAGCAGCCGGTCGGCGGTGCCCAGCAGGTTGTCGATCACGCCGAGCTTGTCGGAGACCTTGGAGCCGCCCAGCGCCACCACGTAGGGGCGGGCGGGGTCGCCGGTGAGGGTGCGCAGCACCTCGACCTCGGCCAGCACCAGGCCGCCCACCGCGTGCGGCAGCCGGTTCGGCAGGTCGAAGACGCTGGCGTGCTTGCGGTGCACGGCGCCGAAGCCGTCGCCGACGTAGAGGTCGGCGAGCTGGGCCAGACGGTCGGCGAACTCGCCGCGCTCGGCGTCGTCCTTGCTGGTCTCGCCCGGCTCGAAGCGCAGGTTCTCCACGAGGGCGACCTCGCCGTCGGCCAGTGCGGCGCTGGCGGCGCGGGCCGACTCCCCCGCGGTGTCGGTGGCGAAGGCGACCTCGGTGCCCAGCAGCTCGCCCAGTCGCGCGGCCACCGGGCGCAGGGAGTAGGCGGGGTCGGGTGCGCCCTTCGGGCGGCCCAGGTGCGCGGCCACCACGACGCGGGCGCCGCGCTCGCGCAGTGCGCTGATGGTGGGCACGCCGGCGCGGATCCGGCCGTCGTCGGTGATGCGGTCGCCGTCGAGGGGCACGTTCAGATCCGCCCGGACGAACACGCGCTTACCGGAGACGTCGAGGTCGTCGATCGTGCGCATGGAGCTCTCCTTCTGCGGGGATGCGGCCGTACCGGCACGGCGCGCGGCGCCCCCGGCCCATCGGGCGGGGGCGCCGCGTGCGCCGGCACGTCCGGGGTCGGTCGTCCGGTCTACAGGCGCGAGCCGACCAGCTTGGCCGCGTCCACGAGGCGGTTGGAGTAGCCCCACTCGTTGTCGTACCAGCCGATGATCTTGACCGTGTTGCCGAAGGCCATGGTCAGGCTGGAGTCGAAGGTGCAGGAAGCGGGGCTGCCGACGATGTCGGAGGACACGATCGGGTCCTCGGTGTAGGTCAGCACCTGCTTGAGCTCGCCCTCGGAGGCGGCCTTGAACGCGGCGTTGACCTCCTCGGCGGAGGCCTCGCGCTCCAGCTCCACGACCAGGTCGGTGACCGAGCCGTCGGGCACCGGCACGCGCATCGCGATGCCGTCGAGCTTGCCCTGCAGCTCGGGGAGCACCAGGGCGGTGGCCTTGGCGGCGCCCGTGGTCGTGGGGATGATGTTCTGCGCGGCGGCACGGGCGCGGCGCAGGTCCTTGTGCGGGAAGTCCAGGATGACCTGGTCGTTGGTGTACGCGTGGGTCGTCGTCATCAGGCCCTTGACGATGCCGAAGTTGTCCAGCAGCGTCTTGGCCATCGGCGCCACGCAGTTGGTGGTGCAGGAGGCGTTGGAGATGATGTGGTGCCGGGCGGCGTCGTACTTGTCGTCGTTGACGCCCATCACCAGGGTCAGGTCCTCGCCCTTGGCCGGAGCCGAGACGATGACCTTCTTGGCGCCCGCATCGATGTGCTTGCGGGCGTCCTCGGCCTTGGTGAAGATGCCGGTGGACTCCACGACGACGTCCACGCCCAGCTCGCCCCAGGGCAGCTGCGCGGGGTCGCGCTCGGCGAGGGTCTTGATCGTGGTGTCGCCGACCCGGATGCTGTCGCCGCCGACCTCGACGTCGCCGTCCAGCGTGCCCAGCACGGTGTCGTACTTGAGCAGGTGGGCGAGCGTGGCCTTGTCGGTGAGGTCGTTGACCGCGACGATCTCGACCTCGCTGCCGGCGGCGCGGGCCGCGCGCCAGAAGTTGCGGCCGATCCGGCCGAAACCGTTCACGCCTACACGGATGGTCACGGTAACCAAACTCCTCACGTGTTGGAAGGTACTGCCGTCACGGCCGACCGACAGAGGGCCCGACCGCGGAAGTTGAGCGCCGTAATTCCACTTCCGAGCCTATCTCTCCACCGCAGTGCGGACCGTCGCGGCCCCGTCGCGGAGCCCGCCCGGAAGGCATCGGCGCCCGGACCATGCTCGCACCCCTGCCAGTCAGAGGTCTAGACCATTTTCCGAAGTTTCCCGGTCGGCTTCCGTGCTCACAAAAGCCAACACCGGCGGCGCATCCGCCCCGGAGGCGCGGACCGTGTCAGGGCACCAGCATGTCGGCGGTCAGGTTCGCGTCCGTACCGTCGATGCCCAGGTCGACGGCGCGCTTGTCGGCCATCGCCAGCAGCCGGCGGATGCGCCCGGCGATCGCGTCCTTGGTCAGCGGCGGCGACGACAGCTGGCCCAGCTCCTCCAGCGACGCCTGCTTGTGCGCCAGGCGCAGCCGGCCCGCGGCCACCAGGTGGTCGGGCGCCTCGTCGCCCAGGATCTCCAGGGCCCGCTCGACCCGGGCGCCCGCCGCCACCGCCGCGCGGGCGCTGCGGCGCAGGTTGGCGTCGTCGAAGTTGGCGAGCCGGTTGGCCGTGGCGCGGACCTCGCGGCGCATCCGGCGCTCTTCCCAGGTCAGCACGCTCTCGTGCGCCCCCAGCAGGGTCAGCAGCGCCCCGATGGAGTCGCCGTCGCGCACGACCACCCGGTCGACGCCGCGGACCTCGCGCGCCTTGCCCTGCACCTTGAGCCGGCGAGCGGCGCCCACCAGCGCGAGCGCGGCCTCGGGGCCGGGGCAGGTGACCTCCAGCGACATCGAGCGGCCCGGCTCGGTGAGCGAGCCGTGCGCGATGAAGGCGCCGCGCCAGGCGGACTCGGCGTCGCAGGCGCCGCCGGCGACCACGTGCCGGGGCAGGCCGCGCACCGGGCGGCCGTTGTTGTCGATGAGCCCGGTCTGGCGGGCGAGGCTCTCGCCGTCCTTGATGATCCGCACGACGTAGCGGTTGCCCTTGCGCAGGCCGCTGGGCGAGAGCACGACGACCTCGGACTCGTGGCCGAAGACCTCGGAGATGTCCTTGCGCAGCCGGCGCGCCGCCGCGCCGGTGTCGAGCTCGGCCTCGATCACGATGCGGCCGCTGACCAGGTGCAGCCCTCCCGTGAAGCGGAGGATCGTGGAGACCTCGGCCTTGCGGCAACACGGCTTGAGAACGGTCAGCCGGCTCAACTCGTCCTTCACCACGCCGGTCATCGCCATGGACGCCGTCCCCTCGCTACTCGAACTCCACATACCAGCGCGGCCCGCCGACCGTGCGCTCCTCCTCCCCGAGCGTACTGAACGCAAGGGCCGTGGCCACGCCCTCGGCCGCGTGTCCAAAATCCCTGCTCGTCACGGCGAGTCGCGTTTTCCGATCCGTGCCGGTCTCTGCCGAAAGGGGCGGCGCGTCCGATCGGTCTGCCCGCGTCCGCTGTGGGATGGGCCGCCCCTCGGCGGAGGGCCGGCGGCCGCCTCCAGGCGCCCGGCACCGGTGCGGGAGGGCGAGCGGGGGCGCCCGGGGCACGCACCCGCGGACCGGGCGGGCGGCGGCCTACTGCTGCCCGGCCGCCTCGCCCCGGGTCGCCAGCAGGTGGTCGCGCAGCACCACGGCGTGGTTGTGCTCGGTGTCGCTCGCGCCGTGGAGCAGGGTGACGGTCCCCTCGGCGAGGGCGTCGCGGAGGGGGCGCAGGGCCTCGGGGTTGTCGGCAAGCTCGGCGCGGTAGCGCTCGGCGAACTCCTCCCACCGGCCGGGTTCGGCGTGGAACCACCGGCGCAGCTCCGTACTCGGCGCCACGTCCTGCAACCACGCGTCGTAGTGCAGGGACGTCTTGCGCACCCCGCGCGGCCACAGCCGGTCGACCAGGAACGCGCGGCCGGGCGGGTCCTGGCCGAGGGTGTCGCGCACGCGGATGAGGCGGATGTCGACTCCGCCGCCGTCGCCGGCCTGCTGTTCGCCCACGTCGGCTGCATGCCCGCTCACGCACCGTGCCAACCTCCCGCATGCGGGCCCCGCGCGCACGGGCCCGCGCCCGCCCGCGGTGCCCTGCGCGGACGCGGGCGCGGTCAGTCCCGGAAGACGTCGTCGAAGGCGGCGGCGAGCAGGTCGGGGTCGTGGCGCGGCGAGCCGTCGCCGGCCGCCACGTCGCGCACGACCAGCCGGCCGCCCATCTCCTTGGCGACCTCGCCGACCCTGGTCGTGTCGCCGACGACCCCGCTGTCGGCCAGGACCGCGTCGATACCCAGGCGCGGCGCGTGCGCGGCCAGCACCTCCAGGTAGGTCTCGGGCCGGAAGCCGTCGGTCTCGCCCTTCTGCGGCGAGAGGTTCAGCGCGACCATGCGGCGGGCCCGCGTCTCGACCAGGGCCTCGGCGAGTTCGGGCACCAGCAGGTGCGGCAGAACGCTGGTGAACCAGGAACCGGGACCGAAGACGACCCAGTCGGCCTCGCGCACCGCCTTGACCGCCTGGTGCGAGGCCGGGGGCGCCTCGGGCACCAGCGAGATCGACCGCACACGGCCGCGGGTGCTGGCGCAGGCCACCTGGCCGCGGACCGTGCTGATCTCGAAGGGGCGCGCGGGATCGGCTCCCTCGACCTCGGCGACGATGTCCAGCGGGACCGAGGACATCGGCAGGACGCGGCCGTGCGCGCCGAGCAGCTGGCCCACCCAGTCCAGTCCGGCCACGGAGTCGCCCAGCAGCTCCCACAGCGCCACGATGAGCAGGTTGCCCACCGCGTGGCCGTGCAGCTGGCCCTCGGAGCGGAAGCGGTGCTGGACGACCTCGCTCCAGGTGTGGCCCCACTCGTCGTCGCCGCACAGCGCCGCGAGCGCCATGCGCAGGTCGCCCGGCGGCAGCACGCCGAGCTCCTCGCGCAGCCGCCCGCTGGAACCGCCGTCGTCGGCCACGGTCACGACGGCGGTCACGTCGGTGGTGACCCGGCGCAGCGCGGACAGCGAGGCGTGCAGGCCGTGCCCTCCGCCCAGCGCCACGACTCGCGGCGGGCTCACGCCCGGAGGATCGTCGGCCGCGGCCCCGGCGGCCGCGGCGTCTGCCGGGCTCCCGCCGCTGTCGGCGGGGACGTTGTCTGACATGTGCCTGTGGGTACCTCGTCATCGGGTCTGCGGCGGGCGCGATCGGGCCAATGCTAGAGCGTGCCCCGCCGGCGTCCGTCCTGGTTCGCGTTCGCCGCCGGGTCCGCGGGGACCGGCCGCCTCATTCCTGGCCGAGATCGCGGTGGACGACGTGGACTTCGAGCCCCTGCTCGCGCAGCCGCTCGCCGAACTGCTCGGCCATGGCCACGCTGCGGTGCTTGCCGCCGGTGCAGCCGACGGCGAAGGTCATGTAGTGCTTGCCCTCGCGCTGGTACCCCTCGATCATCAGGCGCAGCACCTCGGTGTAGGAGTCGATCATCTCCTTCGCGCCGGTCTGGGCCAGCACGTACTCGCGCACCGGAGCGTCGCGCCCGTTCATCGCCCGGAGTTCGGGGACCCAGTGCGGGTTGGGCAGGAAGCGGCAGTCCAGCACGAGGTCGGCGTCCACCGGCAGGCCGTGCTTGTAGCCGAACGACACCAGGTTGGCGCGCGGGCGCGCCTCCTCCGCCTCGCCGAAGAAGCCGATGACCTTGGCCTTGAGCTGGTGGACGTTGAGCTGGGACGTGTCGATGACCAGGTCGGCGGCGCCGCGGACGGCGCGCAGGGTCTCGCGCTCGCGGGCGATGCCGTCGGTGAGGCGGCCTTCGCCCTGAAGCGGGTGGGGGCGCCGCACGCTCTCGAAACGGCGCACCAGGGCGTCGTCGCCGGCCTCCAGGAACACCACGCGGGCGGTGATCCCGCGCCCGCGCAGCTCCTCGACCGTGGAGAGCAGGTCCTCGGTGAAGGCCATGCTGCGCACGTCGACGACCGCGGCCACCCGCGGCACCGCCCCCTCGGTGCGCCCGGCCAGGTCGATCATGGTCGGCAGGAGCCCCGGCGGCAGGTTGTCGACGACGAACCAGTCCAGGTCCTCGAGTGCGCGGGCGGCGGTGCTGCGGCCGGCGCCCGACATGCCGGTGACGACGACGATCTCGGGCGGGAGCTCCCCGCTGAGACTGCCCGTCGGCTGTTCATCCCCCATTGTGCTGACCACTTCCGTCTGCCGCGCCGCTTTCCCCCGTGCGGACCCCGCCCCTGTCATGGTTTCCTTCCCGCTCCTGGCCGGAGAGCCGCGCGTGGATGACTCCGGCTGTGGTCTTGCCGATGCCGGGCACCCGGGCGATCTCCTCCTCAGTGGCCGCCGCCAGCTTCTTGACCGACCCGAAGTGCTTGAGCAGCGCACTGCGCCGCGTCGGCCCCAGGCCGGGCACCTCGTCGAGTGCGCTGCCGGTGAGCGCCTTGGCGCGCTTCTGGCGGTGGTAGGTGATGGCGAACCGGTGGGCCTCGTCGCGAACGCGCTGGAGCATGTAGAGCCCTTCGCCCGTTCGCGGCAGGATCACCGGATCGTCGTCGTCGGGCAGCCACACCTCCTCCAGCCGCTTGGCCAGCCCGCACACCGCGATGTCGTCGATGCCGAGGTCGTCCAGGGCCCGCCGCGCGGCCTGGACCTGCGGCCGGCCCCCGTCGACCACTACCAGGTTAGGGGGATAGGCGAACTTGGACGGCGCCTGCCGGTCGGATTCGGCCTCGGGGGCGGCGCCGGGAGCGCCCGCCGGGTCGGCCCCGCCGGCGCCCCCGGCGGCCGGGGCGGCGGCGCCCTCGTCCTCCTCGGCCCCGGCGCCGAGCCGGTCGAGCTCGCCGGTGCGGCGGCTCTCCTCGAGGTAGCGGGCGAACCGGCGCTTGAGGACCTCGTACATCGATGCGACGTCGTTCTGCTCGGCCCCCTGGGCGCGCCCGGAGCCGCGGATGCTGAAGCGGCGGTACTCCGACTTGCGGGCCAGGCCGTCCTCGAACACCACCATGGAGGCCACCACGTGCTCGCCCATGAGGTTGGACACGTCGAAGCACTCGATGCGCAGCGGAGCCTCGTCGAGGCCCAGCGCCTCCTGGATCTCGCTCAGCGCACGGCTGCGCGTGGTGAGGTCGCCGGCGCGCTGGGTCTTGTGCCGGGCCAGCGCCTGGTCGGCGTTCTTGGCGACGGTCTCCAGCAGGGTCCTCTTGTCGCCCCGCTGAGGGACCCGCAGGTCGACGGCGGAGCCGCGGCGCTCGCTGAGCCATTCGACCACGGCGTCGCGGTCGGCCGGCTCGGCCGAGACCAGGACCTCGCGGGGGATGGCCGCGCCGCCGGGGCCGTCGCCGCCGTCGGCCCGTCCGTCCGGCTCGCCGCCGTTGCCGTAGGTCTGGGCGAGGAAGCGTTCGACGAGCTCACCGGTGCCCACGTCCTCGACCTTGTCGACGACCCAGCCCCGCTGGCCGCGGATGCGCCCGCCGCGGACGTAGAAGACCTGGGCGGCCGCCTCCAACTGGTCCTCGGCCAGGGCGATGACGTCGCAGTCGGTGGAGTCGCCCAGCACGACCGCCTGCTTCTCCAGCGCCGTGCGCAGCGCCTGGATGTCGTCGCGGATGCGCGCGGCCTTCTCGTACTCCTGGTCCGCGGCGGACTCGCGCATGCGCTGCTCCAGCCTGCGGATGAAGCGGCTGGTGTCGCCGGCCATGAAGGAGCAGAAGTCCTCGGCGAGGCGGCGGTGCTCCTCGGCGTCGACGCGGCCAACGCAGGGCGCCGAGCACTTGTCGATGTAGCCCAGCAGGCAGGGGCGCCCGGCGTTGCGGGCGCTGCGGAAGACCCCCGCCGAGCAGGTGCGCACGGGGAAGACGCGCAGCAGCAGGTCGACGGTCTCGCGGATGGCCCAGGCGTGGCCGTAGGGGCCGAAGTAGCGCACCCCCTTGCGCTTGGCGCCGCGCATGACCTGGACGCGGGGGACGTCCTCGTTCATGGTGACCGCGAGGTAGGGGTAGCTCTTGTCGTCGCGGTACTTGACGTTGAACCGGGGGTCGTACTCCTTGATCCAGGAGTACTCCAGCTGGAGGGCCTCGACCTCGGTGCCCACCACCGTCCAGTCGACGTCGGCGGCGGTCGAGACCATCGTCTGGGTGCGGGGGTGCAGCGCCGCGAAGTCCTGGAAGTAGGACGAGAGCCGCGCGCGCAGGTTCTTCGCCTTGCCCACGTAGATGACCCGCCCGTTGCCGTCGCGGAACCGGTAGACCCCCGGCGAGGTGGGGATCGAACCGGGGCGGGGACGAAGGTGGGGTTGGGCTGCCATGACTCCATTGTGATCGGCCGCAGGGGTGCTCGGCCACTCGACGGGCGGCCTGTGGACGACCGCTAAGGGGACCAAAGGCCCGTTGTGCGGCCGGTTCCGGGGGTCAGCCGGGCACCCGGTCTAAGCTGTGGGCGGTTGCCCGGACCCGACCGCGCATGGGCTTGATCACGGACTAAACGTCACGATTCGGTATCCGCGTAGTCTAGTTTGGCGGATACCGACCGCATCATCTGAGAGCGAGGGGGGCTCTTTCCGTGAGCTTCACGCAGTGGACCGGGATCGGCGTCGCCGTCCTGATCGCGGTCCTCGTGGTGACGGTGGCGCACTGGGTGCTCACCCACCAGCTCACCAAGGTGTCGCCGCTGGCCACGCCGCTGGTCCGGCACTGTCGGGTCTCGGCCTATGCGGCCGCGGTGGTCGTCGGCGTCAACATCTCCCTGCCCGACCGGGACGAGATGACCGACAGGGCGCTCTTCCCGATCATCGACCACTTCATGACGATCCTGATGATCGGCACGATGACGTGGTTCGCGCTGGGGGTGGCCTATGCCGTGACCGACACGGTGCTGGACCGGCTCGCCGCCAACAACGGCGACGACGACCACCACTCGCGGCGGCTGCAGACCCAGGTGCGCCTGCTGCGGCGCATCGTCGCGACGATCATCGGCGTGCTGGCCCTCGCGGCGATCCTGTTCACCTTCCCCGCGGTCCAGGGGCTGGGCGCCGGACTCCTGGCCTCGGCCGGACTGCTGTCGGTCGTGGCCGGCATAGCCGCGCAGTCCACCCTCGGCAACATCTTCGCCGGCCTGCAGCTGGCGTTCAGCAACGCGCTGCGGATCAACGACATCGTGGTCTTCCAGGGCGAGTGGGGACGCGTGGAGGAGCTCAGCCTCACCATGGTCACCATCCGCATGTGGGACGAGCGCCGCCTGGTGGTACCGGTCTCCTACTTCGCGACCACCCCCTTCGAGAACTGGACCAAGCACGGCGCCTCCATCACCGGATGGGTGCTGTTCCAGGTCGACTGGGAGGCCCCCATCGGCAAGATCCGCGAGGAGGTCGGCGAGTACGTCAACCACCACCCCCTCTGGGACGGCCGCCGCTGGTCCCTGCAGGCCACCGACATCCTCGACGACGGGATCGTACAGCTGCGGGCGGTGGTCACCACCGCCGACTCCGACGCCCGCTGGGACCTGTGCTGCGACCTGCGCGAGCACTTGATCACCTACATCAACGAGTACATCCCCCACGCGCTGCCCCGCCGCCGCACCGAGTTCCTCACCGCCCAGGAGGCCGAGCCCTACGCCGCGGTGTTCCCCGACTCCGCGGTCCGCCGCCCCCGCGCCGAGCAGACCGGGTCGCCCGGCCCGGACGGCTCCCTCACGGCCGGCCCCCAGGGCGGCTCGCACACCCGCGACGGCGACGGCTCCTCCGACGCCGACGGCTGAGCCGGCATCGGCCGGTTCCGCGGACCCGGCCGGAGGCGGGGGGACTAGGCCCCCCGCTCCTTCTCGTCGAGGACGATGTCGGTGCCGTCGACCGTGATCGACAGCTCCTTCAACGGGCTGTCGGCCGGACCGTGGCGCACCTCGCCGGTGGCGATGTCGAACTCGCTGCCGTGGCACAGGCAGTGGATGTTGCGCTCGACCTCCTGGATCGTGCAGCCCGCGTGCGTGCACACGGCGCTGAACGCCTTGAAGGCGCCCTTCTCCGGCTGGGTGACGACCAGCTTGCCCTTGATGACGACGTCTCCCCCGCCCACCGGGATGTCGCCGGTCTGGGCCACCACGGTCCCCCGCAGCGCGTCGTGGGGCGCGGGCCCGCCCTCGCCGGATCCGCAGGCGGCCGCGCCGAGCGCGGCGGCGCCGGCGGCTCCCGCAGCACCGATCAGCCTGCGCCTGCTGATCCCGCCGGCGCACCCCAGCCCCGCGCACATGGCACCGCTCCTCTCCTCGGCTCGCCTCATTACTACAAACAGTAGTACAACGACGATGCCGTGTGCGACCGGGCACCACAAGGCGCACAGCGGCCTCCGAGCCCGACCCGCGGCACCCGCACCGTTACCAGGACGGTCCCGACGACGACACCAGCCCGTGGTTCTACGCCGGGTTCCAAACGTGATCCAGCCAGCCGCGCGGGGACCGTCCATGTCTTCCCACCGGCGCGGCCCGCCGCCCCCGCGCCGGTGGGGCAGGTTCGGCGAGGGGGCGACGTTGGCCGCATCCGGTCAACCGCGCACGCGCGCGGGAGGATCCCTACAAACTCGTGTCCTACCTGACCGTGTTGGGTAAGTCATTGCTGTGACGCCCCACCCCGCTCGCGCCAGGGAAATTCGGGCAATCTAGACTGAACGGACGGGCATTGGGACGTCGCAGGCACCCTGACCGCGAGTTTGAAGCCCTGCTACGAGACGCGGAGAACAAGGGATGGCGCGTTGTAGACGGAAAGTACTTTAAACTTTACTGTCCGTGCCCACGGAAGTGTAAGAAGACCATCCGCCTCACGCCCTCAGACCCCAACTACCTGAGGAACGCCAAAGGCCAACTCAGGCGCGCTACCTGCTGGGAGGACTGACGTGAAGTTCCACCTCACAACCGGCCTGGGCTTCACCGCCCCCGATGGGCTCGACACCTCCGAGAACTTCGACTCCTTCACAGACTCCGTCACCGACGAACTCTTTGAGCTTGAGGACGTCAATGAGAACATCAGCGACTCTGACGTTGCTGCCAGCCTCACTGATCGGACCATGAACGTGTCGATGGTGATCGAGGCCGAGACCGGAAACGACGCGGCCATGTTCTTCCTGAACACGGTGCGAACCGCCCTGCATGCGGCAGGCGGGGGCACCGAGTCCTGGCCAGAGTTCAAGACGACTCGCGGCCTGACTCGCGATGGAATCGAACTCGCCGACGCCTGACCCAGGACATGACGAGAGCGCCCCTGCCCTCCCACTCGGGAAGGCGGGGGCGCGTTGCCGTGCGGGATCAGACCGCCTCGTCGTAGCGGGGCTTGCGGCGCGACGCCGGGCCGGCATCATCCGGCCGATCCGCTGCCACCGCTGAGGCAGGGACTCCTCGGCTGCGCCGAGCCAGCACGAGAACTGCTTGAGGGTGACACCAGCCGGCCGGCCTCAGCCCGTGCGCACGACGACGGTGCCGGCGATCTTGTCGTGGAGGGCCTGGTGGTTGGGGCGGTCCCACAGCGGCCACAGGATGCACGGCACGAGCATCAGCAGGAAGCACAGGAGTGCCCACCCGACGCTCGCGGCGGCCAGGTTCGCCAGGTTGAACACCGCGGCCCGCGCCAGCATCGACGCCATCGGGATGGGCCCCTGGCGCCCCGCGCCGCTCAGCGGCGCCACCTGCAGCCGCATCAGATGCTTGCCCAGGGTCCGGCGCCACCTGTGGACGCACACGGTCTCGTAGGCCACGAACATGACGAACCCGACGATCCCGTAGACGATCCCGGCGTTGCGCTCGGCGGCGGCGCCGTAGCCCGACAGGGTCTGCGCGCCCGCCCACACCATCGATACGAGCACCGCGATGACGACGACGGGGATCCCCACCGCCAGCACGTCGATCAACCGGGCGACGGCGCGCTCTCCCCACGAGGCCGGCCGGTGGCGCTCCCGCTCCCCGCCCGGGGCCGCGGCGCCGGCGGGCGGCACGTACGGCGGGGGCTGCGGCCGGTAGGGCGGCGGCCGGTCGGTGTGCCCGGGCGCGGCGGGGCCGTCGTTCCACGGCGGCGGGAAGCTCATCGGGACCTGTACCTCCTTGCGTGCCGCCGGAATCGGCGGCGGTTCGACCCTATCGGCCGGAGCGCCCGCCCCCGCGTTGGTCGGGGTCGCCGGACGGCCCGGTGACGACCGCGGTCCCGCCCGCCTTGTCGTGCAGTCCGCGGTGCCGCGGGCGGTCGACGAACGCGGAGATCACGGCGTACACGGACACCATGAGCGAGAGGTAGTTCACGACCGGAACGAAGTTGAGCAGCACGGAGACGTAGAGGACGACCGAGCGCTTGAGCACCGCGGAGACCGGCGCGCGCGGCGCGCCGACGGCGGGGTCGGCGGCGACGACGCGCAGCCGCAGGTAGAGCTTGCCGGGGGTGGCGCCGTAGACGGCGGTGAAGGCGGCCTCGTAGGCGAGGTAGAGCACGAACAGCCCCACCGAGAGGATGAGCCCCGGCAGCATCTCCATGCGCGCCGGGTTCTCGGCCCCGGGCACGGTGGTGACCACCAGCGCAGAGAACAGCATCGCGATGCCGGCGAGCACGACGACGTCGATCAGCCTGGCGGCCACGCGCCGTGCGAGCCCGGCCGGGCGCTCGGCGGGGGTGTCCTCACTCATGGTCGGGCTCCTCCTCCTGGGCGGACGCGCCGGCGGTCGGCGCTGGGAGGACTATACGAGCTTGGCGAGGAACCGCCCGGTGTAGGACTCCTCGACCTTCGCGACCTCCTCGGGGGTGCCGGCGGCGACGACGGTTCCGCCGCGCGACCCGCCCTCGGGCCCCATGTCGAGCACGTAGTCGGCGGTCTTGATGACGTCGAGGTTGTGCTCGATGACGATGACCGTGTTGCCGCTGTCGGCGAGCCGGTCGAGCACGCCCAGCAGCTTGCGGATGTCCTCGAAGTGCAGTCCGGTCGTGGGCTCGTCGAGCACGTAGACGGTGCGCCCGGTGGAGCGGCGCTGCAGCTCGGAGGCGAGCTTCACGCGCTGGGCCTCGCCGCCGGAGAGGGTGGTCGCGGGCTGGCCCAGGCGGACGTACCCGAGTCCGACGTCGTTGAGGGTCTGCATGTGCCGGCGGATGGCCGAGATGGGCTCGAAGAAGTCCAGGGCCTCCTCGATGGGCATGTCGAGCACCTCGGCGATGGACTTGCCCTTGTAGTGCACGTCCAGCGTCTCCCGGTTGTAGCGGGCGCCGTGGCAGACCTCGCAGGGCACATAGACGTCGGGCAGGAACTGCATCTCGATGCGGATGGTCCCCTCGCCCGCGCACGCCTCGCAGCGGCCGCCCTTGACGTTGAAGGAGAACCGGCCCGGCTGGTAGCCGCGCACCTTGGCCTCGGTGGTCTGCGCGAACAGCTTGCGGATGTGGTCGAAGACCCCGGAGTAGGTGGCGGGGTTGGACCGGGGGGTGCGCCCGATGGGGCTCTGGTCGACGTGGACGATCTTGTCGACCTGGTTGAGGCCGTTGACGCGGGTGTGGCGGCCGGGCACCGCCTTCGCGCCGTGCAGCTCCTTGGCCAGGGCCTTGTAGAGGATCTCGTTGACCAGGGTGGACTTGCCCGAGCCCGAGACGCCGGTGACCGCGGTGAACACGCCCAGCGGGAACGACGCGTCGAGGTCGTGCAGGTTGTTCTCGCGGGCGCCCTTGACCACCAGCTCGCGGCCCTTGACCCGCGGGCGGCGGGTCTTGGGCATCTCGATGCTGCGCCGGCCGGTGAGGTAGTCGCCGGTGATGGAGGACCGGCTGGCGAGCAGGTCGGCGACGGTGCCGGAGACGACGACGTCGCCCCCGTGCTCGCCGGCGCCGGGGCCGATGTCGACGACCCAGTCGGCCTGGCGGATGGTGTCCTCGTCGTGCTCGACGACGATGAGGGTGTTGCCGATGTCGCGCAGCCGCCGCAGGGTGTCCAGCAGCCGGAAGTTGTCGCGCTGGTGCAGGCCGATGGAGGGCTCGTCCAGGACGTAGAGCACGCCCACGAGCCCGGAGCCGATCTGGGTGGCCAGCCGGATGCGCTGGGCCTCGCCGCCCGACAGCGACCCGGCGGGCCGCTCCAGGCTGAGGTAGTCCAGGCCGACGTCGAGCAGGAAGCCCATCCGTGCGTTGATCTCCTTGAGCACCTGGGCGGCGATGACCTGCTCGCGCTCGCTGAGCTTGAGGTCGCGCAGGAACTCGGCGCACTCGCTCAGGGGCAGCGCGCTGACCTCGGCGATGGAGGCGCCGCCCACGGTCACCGCCAGCACGACTGGCTTGAGGCGGCGGCCGTCGCAGGTGGGGCAGGGCACGGTGCGCATGTAGCCCTCGAGGCGCTCGCGCCCGGTGTCGCTCTCGCTCTCGGCGTGGCGGCGCTTCACCCAGGGGATGACGCCCTCGAAGCCGGTGTAGTAGGAGCGCGTGCGGCCGTAGCGGTTGCGGTAGCGCACGTGGACCTGGGTCTCGTGGCCCTCCATCAGCGCCTTGCGCCCCGCCTTGGGCAGCCGCTCCCAGGGGGTGTCCATGTCGAAGCCGACCGCGTCGCCCACCGCCTGGATGAGCCGCCCGAAGTACTCCAGGGCGTGGCCGTTGGCCCAGACCGCGATGGCGCCCTCGTTGAGCGTCTTGGCGGGGTCGGGCACCAGCAGCTCGGAGTCGACCTCCATGCGGGTGCCGAGGCCGGCGCAGTCGGGGCAGGCGCCGTAGGGCGAGTTGAACGAGAACGAGCGGGGTTCCAGCTCCTCGAAGGAGAGGTCGTCGTAGGGGCAGTAGAGGTGCTCGGAGAACACCTTCTCGCGCTCGGCGCTGTTCTCGGCCTCGTCGACGAAGTCGAGCACGATTGTGCCGCCGGCCAGCTGCAGCGCGGTCTCGACCGAGTCGGTCAGCCGCTTCTTGGCCGACTCCTTGACGGTGAGCCGGTCGACGACCACCGAGATGTCGTGCTTCTCGTACTTCTTGAGGGTCGGCGCCTCGTCCAGGCGCACCATCGCGCCGTCGACCATCGCGCGGGTGAAGCCCTTGGTCTGCAAATCCTTGAACAGCTCGACGTACTCGCCCTTGCGTCCGCGCACGACGGGCGCCAGCACCTGGAACCGGGTGCCCTCGGGCAGCTCCAGCACCCGGTCGACGATCTGCTGGGGAGTCTGGCGCGCGATCTCGCGGTCGCAGCGGGGGCAGTGCGGGACGCCGATGCGCGCCCACAGCAACCGCATGTAGTCGTAAACCTCGGTGATGGTGCCGACGGTGGAGCGGGGGTTGCGGCTGGTGGACTTCTGGTCGATGGACACCGCGGGCGAGAGCCCCTCGATGAAGTCGACGTCGGGCTTGTCCATCTGCCCGAGGAACTGGCGGGCGTAGGCGGACAGCGACTCCACGTATCGGCGCTGGCCCTCGGCGAAGATGGTGTCGAAGGCGAGGGAGGACTTGCCCGACCCGGACAGGCCGGTGAACACGATCATGGAGTCGCGCGGGAGGTCGACCTTGACGTCCTTGAGGTTGTGCTCCCGGGCGCCCCGGATCACCAGCTCGTCGGCCATGTGCTTTCTTCACCCTTCGGCTTCGGCTCGCGCGTGCGGCGGCGCACGCAAGGCCCGGGCCCGCGCCGGGCGCGCTGCGGCTCGCCGGGGAATGCGGTATCGGCGCAGGGCGCCGCCGGGCCCCGGCCCTTTACGGTAACGACTCGGCGCCGGAGAAACTTCCGCATCGGGCACCGCCCCCGGCGGCGGACCGCCGGGGGAACACACTATAGCCGAACAGCCGTTCGATCGGCGCTCATTCCGAGGTCGAGCCCGACGTCACGCTTTTGGACCTGTCGCCGTCGCCGAGCCGGCCGCGCGAGCGCATCAGGCTGGCCACGACCGTGATCACCATCACGCCGGTGATGACGCCCAGCGACAGCCCGGTGCCGATCTCCGGTACGGGGACGTGGTTCTCGTGCAGCGCGTGCAGGATCATCTTCACGCCGATGAAGACCATGATGAAGGCGAGGCCCCAGCTGATGTAGGCGAGCCGGTCCATCAGCCCCGCCAGCAGGAAGTAGAGCTGGCGCAGCCCCAGCAGCGCGAAGGCGTTGGCGGTGAAGACCAGGTAGGGGTCCTGGGTCAGGCCGAAGATCGCCGGGATGCTGTCGACGGCGAACATCAGGTCGGTCACGCCGATCGCCACGATCACCATGAGCATGGGCGTCACGTGGCGGCGGCCGTTCTGCTTCACCGTCAGGCGGGCTCCGTGGTAGTCCTCGGTGACCGGCCAGAACTTGCGCACCATCCGCGCGGCGAAGGTGTCGGTGAAGTCCTTGTCCTCGTCGCCGCCCTTGACGTGGTCGTGGACGATCTTCACGGCGGTGTAGATCAGCAGGGCGCCGAACGCGTAGAAGACCTCGCTGAACGCGTTGATCATCTGCGCGCCGATCACGATGAACACGCCGCGCATGATCAGGGCGATCACGATGCCCACCAGCAGCACCTCGTGCTGGTATTTGCGGGGCACCGCGAAGGCGCTCATGATCAGGTAGAAGACGAACAGGTTGTCGACGCTGAGGCTCTTCTCGGTGAGGAAGCCGGCGAAGTACTCGCCGGCGACCGTCGTGCCGCCGAAGTACCACAGCCCCAGCCCGAAGAGGATGGCGATCCCGATGTAGAAGACGGCCCACCAGGCCGCCTGCTTCATGCCGAACTCGCGCGGGCCGGACTTCTTGCTCCAGGGGTGGTCGACGATCGCGAGGTCGATCACCAGGATGGCGATCATCCCACCGATCGTGGCCAGCCATACCCACAGCGGAATGTCCACGGACTACTCCTCCGGTTGCCGTGCCCGTGCCGTGGAGCTGCGGGCACACGTGTACACCGGAGGTCTTTCCCGCCCGGACAGGGCTCCCCGAACGGGGGCCCGACTGGACCGGCGGCACCGGGTGCGCTCATGGGCCCACCGTGGTGACGACGCCGCCGCGTAAGGGATACTCCCCTCGCAATTGCCGAAGGAGCCAACGCGCGGGGCGGCGCGAAGGTTCCCCCTATACGTCCATGATGCCACCGGGGCCGCCCGGGAGGAACGGCTCGGGCCCTGCGGCGAAGAATTCACTCGACGGTCCCTCCTGGTCACAGGTTCGGAGTAGGCGAGACGCTGCACCGTTTCCTGTGGGACGACTGTCCCGAAACGGCGGACCTACGCGTATCCGCCGCCTGCTCCCGTGCCGCCGCGCCCGGCGGGAGGAGCCTCCGGCCCGGGCGCGCCCGGGCCCCCCGCCGGGCCGAAGCGGGCGGAGCGGGTGCTCGAACGCGCGGAACGGTGCCGGGGCCCGGCGCGCTCCTGCGGGGCTCCGGTCCGCGGGCGGCCCTCGCCCGGCATTGGCGCACGGGCCGCAACCGGTCCGGGCGCGTGCGCGGCATGGCGGCGTTGGCGGCCGAGGCGGCGGAGGAGGCGTCCCGGTGCGCGTGCGCCGTCGCTGCCGGCGTACTCCGCCGCCGCGGTCAGCGCGGCGACGGCGCACAGGGCGGCGATGCGGCCGCGCGGCGGCAGGGCCGCGGCGGCCGCGGTTCCCACGGCGGCGCCCAGCGCC
>NZ_BAABIK010000028.1:0-80954 GCF_039542725.1 Streptomonospora halophila
AGCGGATGGTGCCACGCGTCTGCGGCGCGCGGCGGGTTTCGGCGGGCGGACCCGCTCGCCGCACCGCGCCGCGAAGCCGCGGCTCCGGGCGACCGGTACGGCTGCGGCGGCGGCCTCAGGCGCTGTCGGAGTCGAGACGGTCCGACTCGGCGCCCTCGGCCTCGCCGACCTCGTCGACGTCGTCCTCCTCGCCGATCTCACCGCTGTCGCCGGCGTCCAGGCGCGGCGCCGCGCTGACGCCCTCGAGGTAGCCGCGGGCGCGCTCGGCCTTGGGATAGCGGTGCACCAGGTCCCAGAACTCCTGGCCGTGGTGCGGGATGATCAGGTGCACGAGCTCGTGCAGCAGCACGTAGTCGACCACCCAGGACGGCATGCCGGAGAGCCGCCGCGACAGCCGGACGGAGCCGTTCTCGGGGGTGCAGGAGCCCCAGCGGGTCTGCTGGTTGTCGACCCAGCGCACGCTCGCGGGGCGGGCCAGGCCCTCAAGGTAGCGGTCGGCGAGGTCGAGCGCACGGGTCAGCAGTGAGTCGTCGTCGGGACGGCGGCGCTCCTCGCGTGCCTCAAGACGCTCCAGCATGCGGTCGACCCAGCGCTTCTCTTCGGCGCGGGAGAACGTGGCGGGGACGAGGACGACCGTCTTGTCCCCGTCGCGATAGGCCGAGACCGTGCGTCGTCGGCGGGGACTTCGGCGTACCTCGACCTTGGTGTTCTGAGGCACAGCTTCACGTTAGCTCAGAGGGGCCGGACGCCACAGGGCCGTGTTGCGACTTTTTGCTCCTTATCGGAAGCGATCGCCCGGTCTGTGCCCCTGCTGCGGGCGGGGAACCTAGCGCAGTCGGCGGTGACCTGCGGCACGCTCCCGTAAAACCAGGTGACCGGTTGTGGCCAGCGCAGACCTCGCCGGAGCGGGCGGTGCGGGGCCGGTCCGGCGCGGACCGGCCCCGCACAGGTCAGGTCAACTTAGGCGTGACCACGGCAGTTCCATGAGAAGCCGCTCGGCGCGCTCGCGCTCGCGCCGGACGGCGCGCAGCCGGCGGGCCGCAAGCAGGAGGCGCTGCCGCTCGCGCCGCTGGTCGACGTTCATCTGCAGGTTGACGAGCTCGAAGAGCAGCATCGTCGGGGTGTCCTTCCGGGAGCTGGTGCTGTTTATCGGGGGTCGGATTCGTTCGAGGACCGCGGGCGGCGGGCCGCGGCGGCCGGTCAGGCCGCCACGGGCTCGGCGTTCTTCCGGGGGCGGCCGCGCGGGCGCTTGCGCTCCACGACCTTGCCGGAGACGAGCAGCTCGCCGCCCCAGACTCCCCACGGCTCCCTGCGCTCAAGGGCCTCGGCCAGGCACTGCTCGCGGACCGGGCAGTCCTGGCAGATGGCCTTGGCCGCCTCGACGTCCGCCGGTGCCTCGGCGAAGAAGAGGTCGGGCTCCTGCCTGCAGGGGATCTCGATCTCGCCGAAACTCGACGTCTCCAGGACCGACGCAAGCATCGGTGTCCTCCCTGATCTGTGGTGTCGAACGCGGTTGGCGGCTACTTGGGCCGGACGTTTGTCCGGCTGCGGGGCCAAGACCTGCGATCGGCGGGAGACACTCCTGCCCCTTCGAGAAGGGTGGTCTCCGCTGAAGATCAAAATGGCCGCGGCCCCTGTGTGGGGTCCGCGGCCACGGGGAAGACACCCGGCCGTCGTACTGCTAGGCCGGAATGCCCCGTGGACACTCCCCCACCACGCCCTTGGGGCGCTGGGTTGCTGCTGCGAACTCGGATTCCAGTCGGCTGAGATCCGCGGTGCGGGCGAGGCGGGCATAGCCGTGCCCCCGCTCGGTACCGGGACGCGTCAGCCGGGCGTTCGCCGAAGAGACGCCCTGGACGCCGACCGGACGCGGCCGACCGCATGCGGCGCCGTTGCGCACGGTGTCCCAGGACATGGCGACGAACTCGCCGGAAACGGCGAAGGAACCGATGGCGATGCTCATGATCATTAGATGGGACACCTCCCTTCCGGGTCGGGCAGCGGACTCTCGTCCACGGCCTGCGCGGGCGCTGACGGAGTCAAGACTATGGCGGGGCCGTGAGAGCCGGCAACCAATTTTTGACCAGGTGTTTCGTCCGGACTCGGCCAGCCGGGAGCGGGAATTGCGGCGGCCGGGAAAGCGTTGCACGCGCCTCGCCGCGGGCCCGGACCGCGCGCCCGGAGGACGCGCGGTCCTGCGCCCGCAACGCGGAGGGAGCGGGGCGGGGCGGGCTCAGAACCCGCCGGATTCCCCTGTGTCGACCACCCGCAGCAGGCCCTCCTGCACGACCGAGCACACCAGGTCGCCCTCGCGGGTGAACACCAGTCCCCGCGCCAGCCCGCGCGCGCCTCCGGCGGTGGGGGTCTCCTGTGCGTAGAGCAGCCACTCGTCGGCGCGGAACGGCCGGTGGAACCACATGGCGTGGTCGAGGCTGGCCATGGAGATCCCGGAGAACGTGCGCCCGTGCCGCAGCAGCACCGTGTCCAGCAGCGTCATGTCCGAGGCGTAGGTCATCAGGCAGACGTGCAGCATGGGGTCGTCGGGCAGGCTGCCGCCCACCCTCAGCCACACGAGGTTGTCGGTGGTGCTGAGGCCGGGGTCGCGCTCGACCTCGAACGACAGGGGTCCGACCGGCCGCATCTCGATCGGGTGCCAGCTCGCGAAGCGCGGCACCCTGCCGAAAGCGCTGTAGAGCCGCTCGCGCATGGTCGGCAGCTCCTCGGGGCCCGGCGCATCGGGCATGGCCACCCGGTGCTCCAGGCCGGGTTCGTCGGCGTGGAACGACGCCGAGAGCGTGAAGATCGCCTTGCCGTGCTGGATCGCGGTGACGCGCCGGGTCGTGAACGAGCGGCCGTCGCGCACCCGGTCGACGTCGTAGACGATGGGCACCGCGGGGTCGCCCGGCCGGATGAAGTAGGCGTGCAGCGAGTGCACGCGGCGGTCGGCCGGCAGCGTCCGGCCCGCGGCGACCAGGGCCTGGCCGGCGACCTGCCCGCCGAAGACGCGCTGCGGCCCGCCGTCGGGGCTGCGCCCGCGAAAGATGTTGTCCTCGATGCGCTCCAGGTCGAGGATCTCCAGCAGCCCGGCGACGCTCTGGCCCGGCTGGTCCGACTGGCCGGGAGGCTCGGCGGTGTCAGTCGGCCTGCTCTGTCCGTCCCCCATGGGGCACCCCTCCTCGGTCTTCGGCGGCGGGCTCCTCACCTGCGCACAGGGCCAGCACCGCCTCACCGTAGCGCTCCAGCTTGACCGCCCCCACGCCGGATATGCGGGAGAGCCGGGCGATGTCGGCGGGAACGTGCTCGGCGATGGCCTGCAGGGTGGCGTCGGTGAAGACCACGTAGGCCGGGACCTTCTGCTGCTCGGCCGCCTCGCGCCGCCATGCCTTGAGGCGCTCCAGCAGCTCCTCGTCGTAGTCGGCGGGGCAGTCGCCGCACCGGGCGAGCTTGCGTTCGGCGGCCTCGGTGAGGGTGTTCCCGCAGATCCGGCACCGCACCACCTTGGCCTGCCTGCGGTTGTCGCGGCCGGCCAGCGACGGCGAGGCCGGGCGCAGGCCGTCGAGGAAGCGCGAGGGCTTGCGGCTCTTGCGGCCGCCGGGCGAGCGCGACAGCGACCACGACAGCGACAGGTGCTCGCGGGCGCGGGTGACGCCGACGTAGAACAGCCGGCGCTCCTCCTCGACCTGCTCGGTGGACTCGGCGAAGACGATCGGCATGAGCCCTTCGGTCAGCCCGACCAGGAACACCGCGTCCCACTCCAGACCTTTGGCCGAGTGCAGGCTCGCCAGGGTCACGCCCTCGTACTCGGGCGCGTGCTCGGTGGCGACGCGGGCGTCCAGCTCCTCGGCGAAGTCGTCCATGGTGGCGCCGGGCCGGGCGGCGGCGACGTCCTCGGCCAGCTGGGCCAGCGCCGCCAGCGACTCCCATCGCTCGCGCGCCTGCCGGCCCTCCGGCGGCTCGGGGGCCAGCCCGAGGGGGGCGAGGATGTCGCGCACCGTCTGCACCAGGGGGTCGGACCCCGCGCCCTGGCGCGCGCCCCGCAGGGTGTGCACGGCCTGGCGGATCTCGGGGCGCTCGAAGAACCGGGTGGCGCCGCGCACGGTGTAGGCCACCCCGGCGTCGGCGAGCGCCTGCTCGTAGGCCGCCGACTGGGCGTTGGTGCGGAAGAGCACCGCGATCTCGCGCGCCGGGGTGCCGGCGTCGATCAGCGCCGCGATCTTGCGGGCCACGGACGTGGCCTCGGCCGGTTCGTCGTCGTACTCGGTGTAGAGGGGGTCGGGGCCGTCGGGGCGCTGGGCCACGAGCTCCAGGCGGTGCTCGGCCGCCGCGCCGCGGGCGTGCTTGAGCGCGCCGTTGGCCACCCGCACCACCTGGGGGGTGGAGCGGTAGTCGCGCACCAGCCGCACGACCGTGGAGTGCGGGTAGGCGGCGGAGAAGCCCGTGAGGTAGCCGGGGGTGGCTCCCGCGAAGGAGTAGATGGTCTGGTTGGGGTCGCCCACCACGCAGACGTCGTCGCGGTCGCCCAGCCAGGCGTCCAGCAGCAGTTTCTGCAGCGGGTTGACGTCCTGGAACTCGTCGACGACGAAGTAGCGGTACTGGTCGCGGACGCGGTCGGCGATCTGCGGGTGCTCGGCGATCATCGCCGCGGTCAGCTCCAGCATCGACTCGAAGTCGAGCAGGTTGCGGTCGCGGCACCGCTCCTCGTAGGCCTCGTAGGCCCGCGCGACGTCGTGGACGGGCATGGGGGCGGTGCGCCCCGCTTTGACGATGGACTTCTCGTAGTCGGAGGGGCGCACCTGGGTGGACTTGGACCACTCGATCTCGCCGGCCAGGTCGCGCAGGCCGGTCCGGTCGAGCTGGAGCCCGCAGGCGTGCGCCGCCCGGGCGACCTCCTGGATCTTGCTCTCGATCAGGGAGGGCATCGGACCGCCGATCGCCTGCGGCCAGAAGTAGGAGAGCTGGCGCACCGCCGCGGAGTGGAAGGTGCGCGCCTGCACCCGCGGGGCGCCCAGCGAGCGCAGCCGCCCGCGCATCTCGCCGGCGGCGCGGGTGGTGAAGGTCACCGCGAGGATCTGCTGCTCGGTGACAACGCCGGCGGCGACCGCGTGCGCGATGCGATGGGTGATGGCGCGTGTTTTGCCGGTCCCGGCCCCCGCCAGGATGCACACGGGGCCGCGCAGCGCGCGCGCCGCCTCCAGCTGTTCGGGGTCGAGTCCCTCCAGCACGCGGTCCGGGTCCATGCTTGCGCCTCCATTCCGCTGCGGCTCCGGCGCCGGAGCCGCCGGGCGGGCCGTGGGGTTCGGTTCGCGTCGGCTCCGTTCGCTGCGGCCACATCCGGCCGCGCCGAGCACATCCGCCCGCTCAGTCTCTCAAGTCTCAGGCCCCGGGCGCGCACGGCCAAGCCCGACCTGCCTGCTGTGGAGGGGAATCGCGGGCGTCCTCGACCGCGCCGAGGGCGTCGGCGCAGGTCGCCGCAGCCCTGCAGCGGACCGCGGGACTTTCGGAACCGGTGTGTGCCCTTGAGCGTCCCACCCGCACTGACACGAAGCGGCGCCGGGAAGCTCCGCGGGGCGCGCGGCGTTGGAAAGGATCGGCGTTCCACGTCGCGTTCCGCGGGCCCGAACTGTCGGGACCTGCCCCTACGGTCGAAGGAGAAGTTGCGATGACCACCCAGAACGGCGGTCCGATCACGATGTACACCACGCCCTGGTGCGGCTTCTGCAAGCGGTTGAAGAGCCAGCTCTCGCGCGAGGGCATCGGGGTCGACGAGGTGGACATCGAGCGGGAGCCCGATGCCGCCGAGTACGTCATGCGGGTCAACGGCGGCAACCAGACGGTTCCGACGCTGGTCTTCGCCGACGGCTCGGCGATGACCAACCCGTCGCTGGCCCAGGTCAAGGAGAAGCTCGCGGCGTCGGTCTCGTGACCGCCCGGCGCCCTGCGCCGGGCCGCCGCCAATGCGGGCGGCGGCCGCCGCCCTGCACGGGGGAGTGAGGATATGGGGAAAGACGTGACGTCGAACAGCGCCGCCGGCGCGGCGGCCGCCGAGGCGGCCGTGGCCGGCGTGATCCGGCGGACCTCCGGCGGATGGCGGGTGCACAACGGCGAGGAGCTGCCCGAGCTGCTCAACGCCATGGTGCTCGCCGACCTTCTGGCCGCCGACGAGCAGCCGCGCGGATCGGCGCCCGCTCCCCCGCGCGCATCCGGCGGCGACGGTGACGGAGACGGGGACGAGCAGGCGCGCCTGCGGCTGACCGTCGCGCAGCTGGAGCACGCGCTGCACACCCGCGTCGTCACCGAGCAGGCCATCGGCGTCCTCTCCGAGCGCCACGGGATGACCCCGCGCAAGGCCTTCGAACTGCTGCGATCGGCGTCGCGCTCCCGCGGCCGCAAGGTCGCCGAGATGGCCCGCGAAGTGGTGACCAGCTCCACCAACCCCCTGACCGCCCTGCCCGTCGAGCTCGCCGCCGAGGGCGCCGCCGCACAGGCCGCCCCGCGCCGCGGCGGCTGATACGGCCGACATCGGCACCTCGCCTGGCCGCCGCGGCGCACCGTGCCGGAGACCGCCGGATTCCGGCGCCGCGCGCCGGCACCGGCGGGCCGCACCGCGGCCGCGGCGGGACGGGTCGGCCCGCCTCCGCATGAGCGTCGCGCGACCGCCGCGTGCCGCGGGGGCCGCGCCTACCACTCCCCGGGCAGGCGGCCGCCGTACCAGTGCTCGATGAGCTTGCGCGCGATGGAGACCGAGCCCGGCAGCAGGACCTCGCCCGACTCCACGGCCTCGCGCAGGGCCGGGCGGGTGAACCAGCGGACGTCGGAGATCTCCTGGTCGTCGGTGCGCTCGGCCTTCCCCGTGGCACGGGCCGTGTAGCCCAGCATCAGGCTGCGCGGGAACGGCCAGGGCTGCGACGCCTGGTACCGCGGGTCGGAGACGGCCACGCCGGTCTCCTCGGCGACCTCGCGCACCACGGCCTGCTCCAGCGACTCCCCCGGCTCGACGAACCCGGCCAGCACCGAGTAGCGGCCCTCGGGCCAGCGCGGATTGTGGCCCAGCAGGCATTCCTCGACCCCGCCGACCTCGCGGTGCACCAGCATGATCACGGCCGGGTCCGTGCGGGGGTAGTTCTCCGTGCCCTCGCGGGTGCACACCCGGAGATGGCCGGCTCCGGCAGGCCGGGTTGGGGCTCCGCAGGCCGGGCAGAAGCGGTGCGTGGCGTTCCAGTGGGCCAGCGCGACGGCGTGGGTGAGCAGGCCGGAGTCGCGGTCCCCCAGCAGCGCGCCCGCCTCGCGCAGCGACGCGGGTTCGGCGCCGGGCGGCTGCGGCACCTGCGCGCCCGGCTCGGCGAGGACCGCGAAGTACGCCCGCCCGTCCTCGTCGAGGCCGAGCAGGAACCGCTCGCCCTCCGGCGCCTCAGCGGGCGGGGCGAACGCCAGCCGCGGCCCGTCGTCGCCGGCGACGACCAGGGCGCGCGAGCGGCGGGCCATGCGCGCCTGGCGGCCTTCGTCCGGTGCGCCGTCCTGCAGTACGAGCACGCGCGTCTCGGGATCGGCCCAGGCCTTGTCCAGCCATTCCTCGTCGCCGCGCCGGTGGCCGGCCTGGTCGACGGTGCCGCGGGACAGTGCTGGGATCTCGTCGAAGGAAAGCATCGGCCCTTCTCGTCATCGGGAGGCGGGGACCGGCCCCCGCGGCGCCTCGGTCCGCGCGCCGCGTGCCGGGGCGGGTCGGGAGCCCGGTCGTCGCCGTCCGCGCCCGGCAGGTCCCGCGGGGACGCGCGCGGCACTCACGGTTCGCGCCGTGCCCCCAGTCGGTTCCACAAGTAGGCGGCACTCTCGGCGCCCTTGAGCAGAAGGGGGACCTCGACCTTCTCGTTGGGCGCGTGGATGCGGTCCTCGTCGAGCCCGACGGCGAGGAAGACCAGCGGCGCACCGAGGATATCGGCGATGTCGGCCTCGGGACCGCTGCCGCCCTCGCGGGTGAACAGCACCTCGGTGCCGAACGCCTCCTCCATCGCGGAGCGCGCCGCCCGGACCGCCGGCGAGCCGATGTCGGAGGCGCAGGCGCGCACGCCGGGACCGCCGAAGGCGACCTCGGCGCCGAGTTCCGCGGGCACGCGGTCGGCGACGAACGCGCGCACCCGCTCCTGCACGTGCGCGGGCTCCTGGCCGGGCACCAGCCGGAAGCTGACCTTGGCGTGCGCCGAACGGGGCACGATCGTCTTGGTGCCCGCGCCGGTGTGGCCGCTCCACATCCCGTTGATCTCGGCGGTGGGCCGCACCCAGAGGCGCTCCAGAACGCTGTAGCCCTCCTCGCCGGCGGCCACCGGGCTGCCGGCGGTGCGCAGCCACTCGGCCTCGTCGAAGGGCAGCTTGGCGAGGAGGGCGCGCTCCTCGTCGCTGATCTCGGCGACACCGTCGTAGAAGCCGGGCACGGCGACCCTCCCCCGGTCGTCGTGCAGACCGGCGAGCAGGCCGGCCAGCACACGGGCGGGGTTGGGGACCGCTCCGCCGAAGGAGCCGCTGTGCACGTCGGTGTCGGGACCGGTGACGGTGATCTCGCAGTCGGTGAGCCCGCGCATGCCCACGCACATCGAGGGGACCTCGGCCGACCACATGGTGGTGTCGGAGATCACCGCGACGTCGCAGGCCAGGCGGTCGCGGTTGCGTTCGAGCAGCGCGGCGAAGTGCGGCGAGCCGGACTCCTCCTCTCCCTCGACGAGCATCCGCAGCGTCACCGGCGGCGCGCTCGCGCCGGATGCGGCCAGACCGGCTTCCACGCCCAACGCGTGGAAGAGGACCTGGCCCTTGTCGTCGGAGGCGCCGCGTCCGGTCAGCCGGTCGCCGTGCTCCTCGGCGGCGAAGGGATCGGTGTCCCACCCGTCCGCCACGCGCGCCGGCTGCACGTCGTGGTGGCCGTAGACCAGGACGACGGGCGCGCCGGGGTGGGCGGCCGGCCACTCGGCGAAGACGGCGGGCATGCCGCCGGTCTCCCAGATCTCCGCAGTGGGGAACCCGGTGTCCGCGAGGCGGTCGCGCAGCCACTCCGCTGAGCGGCGCACGTCGCCGCGGTGGTCGGGATCAGCGGAGACGGACGGGATCGCGACCCATTCCTTGAGCGCGGCGACGAACTCTCCGCGGTGCTCCTCGATGTAACCGCGCACGTCCATTCCCGACCGCTTCCCTTCCCTCGACCTGCGTTGGCGGCGGATCCGCTGATCCGAGCCTAGCCCCCGCGGGGACCCGCCGGCGGCGGGACGCTGAGGGGCGCGGAGGGCGGCATCGGCCGCGGCGGCGGTCGGGGCGGGGATGCGGAGTCGCGGGCGAGGCGCCGCGGTCTTGCGGGGCGCCTCCTCGGACGGTTCCCGGCGTCCGCCCGCCCGGCCCCGCGCCCGCTCGGCCCGCCTCGCCCGATACCCGGGAGCCACGGCGACGTGATACCTCGGCACCATGCCCGAGACGCATTCGGCGGCCTAGAGTTGCGGTGAGCCGACCGCGGCCTTCGTCACCATCGGCGCGGATCGGCCCCGGTACCAGGTCTCGACAGTGGGCGGGGAATGTCCGACGAAGAGCGCTCGGCCGATGCCGGCGCACAGCCCCGGCAGAGGGGTCCGAGTACCGCGGGAGGCGGCCGGACGTTCGTGGCCGGGCTCCTGGACGCGGTGTGGTGGCGGCCGAGCGCCGTCCCGAGGTGGCTGCCCGCAGGCGCCCCCGGCCCCGCCGCCGAACCTCCGCTGCTGGGCGGGGTGTGCGCCGGGATCGCCGCACGCAGCGGCCGCTCGGCCGCAGAGGTGCGGCGGCGCTTCACCCGGCTGGTGGTGCCCCTGCTCGCGTACCCGGTGCTGTGGCTGGTGCGGATCGCCGAGCGGCCCGACGCCGAGGGACGCGAGCGGTTCGACGGGATCCTCTTCGCGGCCGCGGCCGCGCTCGGCGTCTCCGCGGTGAGCGCCCTGCATCTGAGCGCCTACAGCGCCGGCGGTTTCGTCCCCGCCGCCCTCGGCGCCGCGCTCGGCGCGCCGCTGCTCGCCCTGCGGACCTCCGTGCTGCTGGTCTGGCGGTGGATGACGGGGGCGCTGCTGCTGACGTCGCTGGTGTACGGGCTGGGCTCCGCACCGTTCCCCGCCGCCGCCGCGCTGTCCTATCTGGTCGTGCTGTTCCTCATCGGAACCCAGTACGCCCGCCCGGTGGTGGCCGCGGTCGGCGCGTGTACGGCGGCGACGGCGGTCGCGGCCGCGACGATCATGTCGGTTCCGGGGGCGGGGCCGTGGTCCGCGGCCGTCGCGGCCGCAGCCCTCCTGCTCGGTGACAACGTGCGGATGCGCCGCGAGTACGCCGGCCGCCTGCAGCGCGCGGTCGGCGCCGTGCGCGGCTCCGGCGCGGCGACCGCCGATGCCTCGCCGCGGGGCGCCGCCGGAAGCGCGGCCCCCGCGGCCCCCGCCTCCGCCTCACCCGCGCTCAACGGCGGTTCCGCCGAGGGCGGCGACCGCCCCCAGGCGCGCCGCCCGGCCGGCGCGCTGGACCCCGCGTGGGCCGTCCGCGCCGTGGCCGACGCACTCTGGCGCACACCCGGGGAGCGGCCCCAGGGCCCGCTGCGGCTGCTCCACGGAGCGGTCCGCCCCTCCGACGGCCGGATCGTCGCGGGCGTGTGCGCGGCGTTCGCACACGGGTCCCAGCCGATGGCGGTCACCCTGCGCGTGCTGTTCGCGGTGGTCGCCTTCCCGCTGGGCATACCCGTCTACCTGCTGCTGTGGACAGTCCTGCCGCGCGAGGGCGAGGTTCCCGACGACGACGGCGAAGGCCCGCTGCCGCCGGTCCTGCCCCGCGAGGCGACGGCGTGGTTCCTGCTGCTCGGGGCCGGCGTGGCAATCTCGGCCCTGGCCGCCGTGCAGCTGGTGCAGTTCCACGGCCTCGACCCGATGGCCGCGGTCCCCCTGGGCATCGCGCTCGGCCTCCCGTTCGCGCTGCTTCCGGTCGCCCCCCTGCTGACGTGGCGTATCACGGCGGCCGGGCTGTTCGCCTCCCTGTTCGCGATCGCGCTCCTGTCACCCCCGGTGTTCGGGGGCAGCGGGGTGCCGCAGAGCTTCTGGCCCTGGCCGATCGCTACGCTGGTCTCGCTTCCCGTCGTGCTTTACGCGGTCGCCGTCACCTACCCGGGACGCACCGCCGCCGGGGTCGGCGTAGTCACCGTCGCCGACATCGCCGCCGCCTCCGTGCTCGTGGGCACCCCCTTGGGGCAGACGCTCTGGGTCGCCGCGATCGCGCCGGCGGTGCTGCTGTTCGGCTACAACGTGCGCAGCCGGCGCGCGGCGCAGCGCCAGCTCGCGCAGGAGAGCGCCCTGCGCCGGCGCGACCGCGCCCGCCAGGCGGTCCTGGAGGAGCGTTCGCGGATCGCGCGCGAACTGCACGACGTGGTGTCCCACCACATGTCGATGATCGCCATCCAGGCCGACGCCGCGCCCTACAAGTTCACCGACCTGGGACAGGGGCCCGCCGCGACCTTCACCACCATCCGCGACGCCGCCCGCGATGCCCTGGCGGAGATGCGGCGCGTGGTGGGGCTGCTCCGCGAGGAGGACGACGTGCCCGAGGGCGCTCCGCAGCCGGGGCTCGGGCTCCTGCCCGAGCTGTTGGAGAACGCCCGCAGGGCCGCCATGGACGTCACGCTGGAGGGCGGCCCCGACGTGGCGCGCGACGCCGCCCGCGGTCTCCCGGACGCGGTGGACCTGTCCGCCTACCGGATCGTGCAGGAGTCGGTGAGCAACGCGGGCCGGCACGCGCCGGGTGCGCCGGTGACCGTCGCACTGTCGCGCACCGCCGAGGCGCTCACGGTGCGCGTGGCCAACGGGCCGCCCGTCCTGGGCGGCGGCGAGGCGGCGGACGGCGCACGCACCGAGCCTCCGCCCGCCACCGTGTTCGACTCCGGCGGGCACGGGCTGATCGGCATGCGCGAGCGCGTGGCGATGCTCGGCGGACGGCTGCGGGCGGCACCCACGGAAAGCGGCGGGTTCGACGTCGTGGCCGAGCTTCCGCTGGACGCCGGGGCGGACGCCGCCCCCGCCGATCCGGAATAGGCTGAGCTCCGTGCCCATCACCGTGATCGTCGCCGACGACCAGGACATGGTCCGGGACGGCATCGCCACCCTGCTCGACGCGGCCGAGGACATCGCCGTGCTGGCCCAGGCCGCCGACGGCGGCGAAGCGGTCGCGCTGGCCCGCAAGCACCGCCCCGACGTGGTGGTGATGGACGTGCGCATGCCCACGATGAACGGGCTCACCGCCACCCGCGAGATCGTCGGCGAGAGCGGCGAGGGGGGTCCCCGGGTGCTCATGCTGACCACCTTCGACCTCGACGAGTACGTCTACGAGGCCCTCGGCGCGGGCGCCAGCGGCTTCCTGCTCAAGGACGCACCGGTGGAGGATCTGCGCGCCGCGGTGCGGGTCGTCGCCGAGGGCGACGCGCTCCTGGCGCCGTCGATCACCCGGCGGCTCATCGCCGACATCGCCCGCGGCCGCCGCGAGAAGGTCCACGCGCGACCGGAGATCGTCGAGACGCTGACCCCGCGCGAGGCCGACGTGCTGCGCTACATCGCCCGCGGCCTCTCGAACTCCGAGATCGCCGCCGAACTGTTCCTCGCCGAGCAGACCGTGAAGACCCACGTCGGCCGCATCCTCACCAAGCTCTCCCTGCGCGACCGCACCCAGGCCGTCGTGTTCGCCTACGAGAACGGGCTGGTGTAGAAGCCGGGCGCACGGGCGCACGGGGGACCCTGCGGCGGACCGCCCCGCCGGGGGCGGTCCGCGCGGCCCGGGACCGCTGACCGCATCCGGCCGCCGAGGCCGCCGCAGTTCTCCGGCAGCCCCTCGCGGACCGCAAAGGCGCCGGCGTGTCACCCGCAGGGACCAGGTTCCGGTTCGCTCTCAGCGGTGACGCGCCTTCGGTAGCCGGATTCGTAGCGTCATGCCCCATGATTCGACGGTTGCCCGCCCTGCTGCTCTGTGCATTGATGGCTTGCGTCGGCCTGGGTTGCGGCGCGCGAGCCGGCGCCGAGGCGAAGGCTCCGCCTCCGGATCCTCTGGAGTACGGCGAGTCGGTGGTGGAGGGCCATCGCATCCTCGCCGAGGACCCCTCCGGCTCCGGGCGCGTGGTGGAGGTGCTGGGCGACCTCGACGGCGCCGAGCACGTCGCCGTGGTCGTCCCCGGGTCCGGTCAGACCCGGGACAACTTCCGCGCGAACCGCGCCAACCCGGGCGCGGTACCGCTGACCAACGGCCGTGCGCTGTACGCAGCCATGCGCGACCGCGCGCCCGCGCGGGCGGCCGCCGTGGTGGTGTGGCTGGGCTACCTGCCGCCCCAGGGCTACGGCCCCGAGCTCGCCGGCATCGTGCGGGCCCGGCGGGGCGCCGAGGCGCTGGTCCGCTTCACGCGCGAGGTCCTGCCCGCCGACGCGCACGTCACCCTCGCCTGCCACAGCTACGGCACCGCCGTGTGCGGCCTGGCCGCCGCCCACGCGGACGTGGCCGACGACGTCGTCGCGCTGGCCTGCCCGGGCATGGGGGTGACCGACGGCGACGCGATCCGCGCGCGGGTGTGGGCCACACGCGCGAGCGACGACTGGATCCGCTGGGTGCCCAGCCTGCGCGCGGGGCCCGTGGGGCTGGGCGCCGACGCCATGGACCCGGATTTCGGCGCCGTCCGCTTCGATCCCGGCGACATCAGCGGCCACACGCAGTACTACCGGCCCGGCAGCGCCGCGCTGGCCGCCACCGCCGCAGTCGCCGTGGGTGAGCGCGCCGCGGTCGGCGGGGAGCGGCCGTGAGCGGCACAGGGGACGGATCGGGCGGTCGCGGCGCGGGGAGGTCGGGGGCCGATGCCCCCGACCGCGCGTCCGCGGGACGTGCGGCCGCCCCCGGCCCGGGCGGCACGGCCGACCGGAGCGCCCGCCGCGGAGCCGGGCCGCTCCGCACGCTGCGCTCGGCCGCGGAGCGCATCGACCGGGCGACTCCGCCGTCGCGCGACCGGGCCGTCGACGGCGTGCGCGCCGCCGCCGTCGTCGGTGTCGTGCTGGGCCACTGGCTGGTGACCGGACTCGTGGCGGCACCGGGCGGGCTGGAGACCGCCAGCCCGCTCGCGGCGATGCCGGGGCTGGCGCCGGCGAGCTGGCTGCTGAACACGCTCGGGCTGTTCTTCTTCGTCGGCGGCTGCGCCGCGGCGCTGGGCCTGTGCCGGTCGCGTGAACGCGGGGAGGGGTACGCGCACTGGATACGGGCGCGCTCGGCGCGGCTCGCCCGCCCCGTACTGGTCGTCACCGCCGCGTGGGGCGCGGTGCTCGCGGCGGGGCCGACGCTCGGCGTGCCCGAGGAGACCCTGCGCACCGGCGCCCTGCTGACCGTGCAGCCGCTGTGGTTCGTGGCCGTCTACGCGGTGACGACGGCGCTGACCCCGGTGGCGCTCGCCGCCGACCGGCGCTGGGGCGCGGCGGCGGCGCTCCCGCCCGCGGCGGTCGTGGCGGCCGTCGACCTGGCGCGGTACGGGCCGTGGGCTCCGGCGGTCCCCGACTGGGCCGGGTACGCCAACGTGCTGCCCGTGTGGCTGTTCGCCTACCAGCTCGGCGTCGCCTGGGCCGGCGGGCGCCTGCGCCGGCCGCCCGGGCTCCTGCTGCTGGTCGGCGGAGCGCTGGGGGTGGCCGCGCTGGTGTGCGCCGGGTACCCGGTGAGCGCGGTGGGGGTCCCCGGCGCCGACCGGTCGAACTCGGCGCCGCCCTCGCTGCTGCTGTCGGCGCTGGCGGCGGCCCAGATCGGCGCGGCGGTACTGCTGCGCGCACCGCTGGAGCGCCTGCTGCGCCGTCCCCTCGCCTGGGCGGCGGTCGCCGGGCTCAACCTGTGCGCGCTGACCGTCTTCTGCTGGCACCTCACGGCCCTGCTGCTGGTGGCCGCCGCGGGGTCGGTGTGGGGACCGGTCCCCGGCCTCACCGACCCGCCGGGCGATCCGGCGTGGGCGGCCTGGCGCCTGGCCTGGATCGCGCCCGCGGCCGCGGTCCTGGCCGCTGTCACGGCGGTGGCGCGCCGGTTCGAGGGGCCCTGGTCGGACACGGTGCTGGGCACTCCTGTGGGGCGCGCGGCCGCCGGCCTCGGAGCGGCCGCCTTCGCGGTCGGGACGGCGCTGCTGCTCTGACCCCGCCCGAAGCCGCGCGCCCGGCCGCGAGCCGCGGCGAGCGGGCACGGGCACCGGCCGAGTGCGCGGATCCGCTCGTCGGTGGAGTTCGCCGCGGACGCCGCCGCATCCGCCGTGCACTCCTGCGCGGTGGCGCTCACGCGGCCGACCGGTCCGGCCGAGACCGTCCGGCTGACGTCGGGGGTCGCGGTGACGGCGGCGCCGAATGGGTGCCGGCCCGGGTCGCCGACGTCAAGCACACCGACGGGCCGCGCGTTCGCGGTGGTGGACGGCGCGGAGCCGCCGGCCCGCACCGCCGACGCGCCCTCCGGGGTGGCCGTCGCCCCCGCGAACGGGTCCCGGCCCCTGCCCCGGCGGCGTCCCGAGCGCGCCCCCGAGGTGGTCACCGTGGCCTGCCGGGACGCCTCAAGCCGGCGGATCCCCGGTCGAGGACGCCCCGATCGACCGCCTGCGCGTGGACGACGTGCTCGCGTTCCCCGGCGCGGCCGGGTCCTTCGCGGCCGCGCCGCCGACCCGCTGCGTCCCGGCGTGAGGTGGTGCCCGGTGCGCCGCAGCCCGCCGCCGGCTCCGCCAGCGCCGCAATCAGGCTTGGGACAGGACCCGCCGCAGGGTGGCGGCGAACGCCTCGGGCTCGCCCTCCATGCCGAACTCCCCGGACATGAAACCGCCGTGGTGGCTGGGGAACATGACCGGCTCGGCGCCCAGGCGCGCCGCGACGGCGATCGCGGCGCGACCGGGCATCGCGGCCGCGGACTCCCGCCCCGCCGCGACGACGATCCGCGTCGGCGCGGCGGCCAGCGCGTCGTAGTCGAGCCGGTGGGCGGGGCTGTTCCGGATGTTCTGGCCCAGCAGCGGGTCGTCCCGGGAGCCGTCGTCCTCGGTGGGCAGCCCGAACAGGGCCGGGTCGGGTGCGGGCCGCTGGGCGAAGTCGTCGGGCAGCGGACCCTCGTGCTGCACCAAGGCGATGAACTTGGCCATCGCCGGGCCCATCCCGCTGCGCTGGTAGGTGTCGTGGATGTCCTCGCAGACCGCCGCGACCACCGCGCGGTCCGGCAGGACCTCGACCACCGGCGGCTCGTGGGCAACCAGCGTGCGCACCCGCTCGGGGTGCCGCGACACCAGGACGAGGGCGTTGAGCGCGCCGCCGCTGCTGCCGAACAGGTCCACCCGGTCGGCGCCGAGCGCCTCGATCACCAGGCGCAGGTCCTCGGCGTGCTCCTCGGGGCGCGTCTCGGCGGCGCCGTCCGTCCGGACGCTGCGCCCCGCGCCGCGCGGGTCGTAGGTCACGACCGGGCGGTCGCCGAAGTATCCCGCCAGCGTGGCGAACCCGCTCGCATCCATCGGCGAGCCGACCATCATGAGAACAGGGGCGTCGGCGGTCGCCCGGCTCAGGTCGCCGCGCACGTCGTAGTGGATGGTCGCGCCGGGGGCCTCGACCGTGGCGGTCACGGGCTCGCGGGTCGTCAGTTCGGTCATGGCGCTGCTCCTCAGGTCGGTCCGGCCTACCGCTGTGCAGACCGGCGCGCGCGGCGAAACTCATCGGTCGCACGACATGATGGACAGGGCATACGACACTTCGGCGCCCCCGACCGCCCCGCCGCCCCGCACCTCACTCGCCGGGCAGGTCCTCCAGCAGGGCCGCCAGACCGTCGGCGTCGAGCAGATCGGCCGGGCGGACGGTCTCCTGCGCGCGGACGTAGTGGAAGGCCGCGTGCACGTCGTCCAGCCGCACCCCGGCCAGCTCCGCCCAGGCGATCCGGTAGGCCGCCAGCTGAACCGCGACCGCATCGCGCTCGACGGCGGTCTGGGGCGGGCGGCCGGTCTTCCAGTCGACGACGTCGTAGGTGCCGCTGTCCTCGTCGTGAAAGACCGCGTCCATCCGCCCGCGTACCAGTCGGTCGCCGACGATCGTCTCGAAGGGGACCTCGACGTCCAGCGGGACGCGCCCGCCCCACTCGCCGGCCTCGAACCGGCGCTGCAGCTCGGCCAGGTCCTCGTCGCCTCCGGCGCCGTCGTCGGCCGCGCCGGGCAGTTCGCCGGGGCCCAGGAGGCTCTGCTGGCCGAAGCGCTGCTCCAGCCAGGCGTGGAAGGCCGTGCCGCGCCGCGTGTGCGGCGCGGGCGGCCTCGGGAGCGGGCGGCGGATGCGGCGGGCCAGCGCCGACGGGTCGCGGGCCAGCGACACCAGGGAAGACACGGACAGGTGGGCGGGCAGCTCGACGGGGATCGTGCCGTCCGAATCGGCCGGTGCGGAGTCGCGGTGCGCCAGCAGCAGGTCGGTGTCGCGGCGCCACCCGTCGAAACTGCGCCGCATGGACGCCGGCATCCGCGCCCGGTCGAGCAGGGCGAGCCACCGCTCCCCCGCCGTCTCCTCGGGCGCGCCGGGCCCGGCGGCCGGCCCCGACCCGCCGGTTCCCTCCTCCGGCGCGGCTCCGCGGTCCGCGCCGGCGCCGGATGCCTGGACTCCGGACCCGTCGCCGGCGTCCTCCTGCGCCGGGGCGCGCCCCGCCCGCGCCACCAGCTCGGCGCCCGCGAGGACGTCGCGATGGCGCCGCGCGGCGGCGTCGCCGTCCTCCTCGGGCGAGCGCGGCCAGGCCACCGGATCGGCCTCGACGGTCTGCGGGTTGGACTCGCCCTCCTCGGGCGGCGGAGCCCACGCGGCGAGCCGTCCCGCCCCCTGCTCGCAGGCCGCGCGGACCTCCTCCAGGAACACCGACGGCCCCCGCTTGGCCGAGCTCGCGTGCCCCCACCAGTGGCCCGAGCACAGCAGCCCGAAGGAGGCCCGGGTCACCGCGACGTAGGCCAGTCGGCGCTCCTCCATGAGGTGGCGGTCGCGGTCGGCGGCGACGAACGCCTCGATGCTCTCCTTGTCCACGCCGGCGAGCTTGGGCAGCCCCGCCGCGTCGCCGCGCAGCGGGAACGGCAGCTTCTGCTCCTTGCTGACCCAGCCGCCGACGTCGCGCGCCCGCGTGGGGAACACCGGCGACGAGGTGCCGCCGGACAGCCCCGGCACCGCCACCAGCGGCCACTGCAGCCCTTTCGCGGCGTGCACGGTCATCAGCTTGACGGTGTCGCTGCCGCCGACCCGTTCGCCCGGCTCCAGCCCCTTCTCGGCGTCCTCGGCCGAGCGCAGGTAGTTCAGGAAGGTGCCCAGCGTGGGGTCCTCGCTGTTGCCCACGAACCGCACCGCCGCGTCCAGGAACGCGTCCAGGTCGGCGCGGGCGGCGACGGGGTCGCGGCCGGGCCGCGCCGCCACCTCGATGTCCAGACCGAGGGTGCGCTCGACCTCGCCGATCAGGTCGGGCAGCGGCTGGGCGGCCGCGCGGCGCAGCGTACGCATCTCCGCGCCGAGGGCGGCCAACCGCCGGTAGCCGGTCTCGGAGTAGCGCTCGGGCGCGCCGGGGTCGTCCAGCGCGTCGACGAGGCTGCCGCTCTCGGCGGTGAGGTCGAGGACCGTGCGGCGCAGGAGGTCCTCGTCACCGTCGTCCTGGGGCTCCTGCGCGGACGGCGCCAGGTCGCGGCGGGTCTCCTTCGCGAGCTCGGCCGCCCGCCCGCCCAGCGCGACGAGGTCGCGCGGTCCCAGGCGCCACCGCGGGCCGGTCAGCAGCCGGGCCAGCTCGTTGCCGGCGGTGGGGTCGTGCAGCACCCGCAGTGTGGCGATGACGTCGCGCACCTCGGGCACGGTCATCAGCCCGCCGAGCCCGACCACCTCGACCGGGATGCCCTCGTCCTCCAGGGCCTCGCGCAGCACCGGGAACTGCGAGCGCTTGCGGCACAGCACCGCCACGTCGCTGTAGCGCAGCCCCTCGCCCCCCTCGCCCGGAGGCCATTCGGCGCCGTCGGGGGCGAGGTGGGCCGGCTGTTCGATGCTCGCGCGCACGGTCTCGGCGATCCAGCGCGCCTCCTCGGTCTCGGTGCGGAACAGCCCGCCGGCCACCGCGCCGCGGCCGCGCCGGGCCGCACCGGGGTAGAGCACCGGAACGTAGCCGGTCTCCTCGCGCAGCGGCTCGGCGATGCGCCGCGCCACCTGGAGCACGCGCTCGCCGTTGCGGAAGCTGGTCGCCAGCTTGCGCACCGGCGCCGGCCGCCCCGGCGCCGCGGGGAAGTCGGTCGGGAAGCTGGTGAGGTTGCCCGAGCTGGCGCCGCGCCACCCGTAGATGGACTGGCAGGGGTCGCCCACAGCCGTCACCGGATGGCCGCCGCCGAAGAGCGCCCGCAGTAGAAGGAGCTGGGCGTGGCTGGTGTCCTGATACTCGTCGAGCAGCACCACCCGGAACCGGCTCTGCTCGATCAGCCCGACCTCCGCGTGGCGGGTCGCGATGCGCGCCGCCAGCGCCACCTGGTCGCCGTAGTCCATGACCTCGCGGTCGCGCTTGGCCGCGATGTAGCGCTCCACCAGCGGCAGCAGCTGCTCGCGGCGGCGCTGGACCTCGCGCAGACCGCGCGTGGGGGCGAGGGGCTTGCGGGGCAGCGCCGCGACGCGCTCGCCGATCCAGGAGCCGATGCCGCGCACGTCGTCGGGGGTGCGCAGGTGGTCGGAGAGCTCGCCGGCCAGGGCCAGCACCCGGTCGGTGACCTCGCGCGGGCCCACCGTGACGGCGTCCATCGGCCCGTCGTAGTCGGCGACGATGCGTGCGGCGAGCTGGTAGGCCTGCCCCTCGCTGAGGAGCCGGACGGAGGGCTCGACCGCCTCGCGCAGCGCGTGGTCGCCGACCAGGCGGGCTGCGTAGGAGTTGTAGGTGGAGACCGCGGGGTCGCCGTCGAGGACCTCCTCGGGGACCTGCTCGGTCTCGCGCAGCTGGTCCAGCCTCGTGCGCACCCGTTCGGCCAGCTCGGCCGCAGCCTTACGAGTGAAGGTCAGGCCCAGCACGTGCTCCGGGCGCACCAGGCCGTTGGCCACCAGCCACACGACGCGGCCGGCCATGGTCTCGCTCTTGCCGGAGCCCGCGCCGGCCACCACCACGCCCGGCTCCAGCGGCGCGGCGATGACGTCGGCCTGCTCGGCGGTGGGCTCGGGCCGGCCCAGGAGGCGCGCGAGCTCGGCCGGGTTGAGCCGGCGCCCGGGAAGGACCGTACCCGCGGCGGGCGCCGCCGCGACCCCGTACTGCGCGGCCGTCACACCCGCTTCCCCTCGTCGTGCGCCGGGCAGCTGGAGCGCACGGCGCAGGAGTCGCAGAACTCGTTGCGCACCGCCTGGAACCGGGAGCCGGACATGCCCTCGGCGACGTCGCGCACCAGCTCCGCCGACCAGCCCGGCTCGGGGTCGTCGCCCAGCGGGGCCTGCGCCTGGGTGCGGGCGCCGTGCTTGAAGGACGCCTTCGTGCCGACCTGCACCAGCTCGGCGCCGCCGGGCGCGGTCAGCCCGAACTGGGCGAACGCCGACTCCAGCACGGCCAGCTGGTAGACGCCGAGCTGCGGGTGGCGCGCGAGCTCGGCGTCCTTGGGCCGACCGTTGCCGGTCTTGATGTCGACCACCACGGCGCGGCCCTGGGCGTCCTTCTCCAGCCGGTCGACGCGCCCGGTGATCTCGATGCCGCCGATGTCGACCTTGAACCCCTCCTCGGTCACCACGAGCTCGCGCTCGCCGGACTCGTGCCAGGCGATGAGCTTGCGTACCATCTCGTCGGCGCGCTCGCGCTCCTTGCCGGCGAACCACGGGCCGCCGAAGTCCAGTTCGGACCAGATCTCGTCCATGCTGCGCCGGACGTCCTCCATTCCGGCGCCGTCGGCGACGAGCACGGCGACGGCGTGCACGATACTCCCCAGCGCGGAGGTGATCTCCGTCGAGGAGGCTCCGGCGGCGTTCTCCAGCAGCCAGCGCAGCTGGCAGGTGGTGAACCGCTCCACCTGGGACGGCGAGACGCGGATCGCGCCCTCGTCGGCCCCGGCGACCAGCGGGCGGTCGTCGGAGACGGCGGTCAGCGCGTACCACTCGGCGGGGTCCGCGCCCCGGACGCCCTCGTCGGCGAGCCGGGCGAGGTGGGCGGCCGCGGCGCGGCGCAGCGGATCGGGGCGCTGCGGGTCGGTGACCACCGAGCGCAGGTCGGCGACCAGCGCGGGCAGCGACAGCCAGCGGCGGCCCGTGCTGACGCGCTCGGGTTCGCCCAGGCCGAGCTCGGTCAGGAACCGCGACGGGCGCTCCTCGGTGTCGTCGCCGCCTACGGCGGTGACGACCAGGCGCCGGCGGGCCCGGGTGCAGGCGACGTAGAACAGCCGGCGCTCCTCGTCGAGGAGCTTGGACGCCGCCGCGGCGCCGGCGGCCCCGGCAGCGGACTCGGGGCCCGCGCCGGGCGGTGCGCCGAAGCCGCCGGAGGTGTCGACGAGCTGCTCGACGCCCAGCAGCGAGCCGCGCAGCCGCAGGTCGGGCCAGTCGCCCTCCTGGACGCCGGCGACCACGGTGAGGTCCCACTCCAGGCCCTTGGACCTGTGCGCGGTGAGGATGCGCACGGCCTCGCCCTCGGGCGCGCGCTCGGCGAGGCTGTCGGCGGGGATCTCCTGGGCCTCCAGATCCTCCAAGAAGCCCAGCGGCAGGCCGGGCGGCAGCCGGTCGCAGTAGCGGGCGGCGCTCTCGAACACGGCGACGACCGCGTCCAGGTCGCGGTCGGCCGCGGCGCCGCGCCTGCCGCCGGCCTGGCTGGCGCGCAGCAGCCGCTCGGAGAGCCCGCTGGCCTGCCAGACCTCCCACAACACGTCCTCGGCCGATCCCCCGGCCGCGGCGCGGTCGCGGATCAGCCGGAGGTGGTCGGCGATGCGCCGGGCGGGCGCGGCGACCTCGGGATCGACGAGGGTGAGCTCGCGCGGATCGCGCAGCGCGTCGGCGATCAGCGCGGAGGAGGGGCGGCTGCCGCGCGGGTGGGTGTGCGCGGACTCGCCCGGGAGCCCCGCCGCCGGGGCGGCGCCGTCGGGGTCCCGCTCCGGGCCGCCGGAGCTGCGATCCTCCGCGCCCTCGGCCGAGGCGGCCCTCGCCTCGCCTGAGGCGGAGTCCGGGGGTGCGCCGCCAACGGCGTCGTCCCCGGCGCGGCCTCCGGCGGGACCGCCCTCGGAGCCGGTGCCCTCGGTGGGCGGGGCGTCCTCCCCAGCGGATTCGGGCCCGGGCTCGCCGGCGCGGCGCTGCGCCGCGCGGTAGTCGAGGTCGAGGCGGCGCAGCGCGCGGGCGAGGCGGCGCAGGCGTACCGTGTCGGCCTCGCCGAACTGGCTGGTGAGCAGTTCGTGCGCCGCGGCCTCGTCGATGGTCGCGGGGCGCAGTGCGCAGCGGATGAGGAGCAGCAGCGCGCGCACGACGGGCTCGACGGCCAGCGGCATCTCGTCGCCGCCGACCACCACGGGGACCCCGGCGGCCGACAGCGCGCGGCGCAGCGTCGGAAGCTGCCTGCTGGCCGAGCGGACCAGGACCGCCATCTGCGACCACGGCACGCCGTCGATGAGGTGGGCGCGGCGCAGGATGTCGGCGATGACCGCGGCCTCCTGCGCCGGGCTCTCGGCCATCAGCACCTGCGCCTCGCCCTCGGGCCCGGAGCCGGCCGGCTCCAGCGCGCGGTGGGCGTTCACCGGCCCGCCACCGGGGGCCGGTGCGGCGGGCAGGCGGCGGGCCACCCCGCGCGAGGCCGCGAGCAGCCCCGCGCCGCTGCGGCGGCAGGTGCGCAGCGCCACGACCGGGGCGGGCTCGCCGCCGAACGAGGGGAAGCGCCGCGGGAACTCCAGGATGTTGCGCACGTCGGCGCCGCGGAAACCGTAGACGGACTGGTCGGGGTCGCCGACCGCCACCAGGTCGCGGCCCTCGCCCGCCAGCGCCGAAAGCAGCTCCTCCTGAGCGGGGTCGGTGTCCTGGTACTCGTCGACGAAGACGACCTCGCGGGCGGCGCGTTCGCGCGCCTGGACCTCGGGGTCGTTGAGCAGGTTGGCCGCCACCCGCACGAGCTCGGCGTAGTTGAAGGTCGGCGCCGGTGCGACGTCGAAGCGGCCGGTGTAGCGGTCCAGGAAGTCGCCCGCGGCCACCCAGTCGTCGCGCCGGTACTCGCGGCCGAGCCGGTCGAGGGCGGCGGAGTCGATGCCGCGCTCCTGGGCGCGCATAAGGAAGTCGCGCAGCTCCTCGGCGAACCCGCGGGTCTCCAGCGCGGGCCGCAGCCGCTCGGGCCACATGGCGGCGCCGTCTGCGGACTCCCCGGCCAGGAGCTCGCGGACCTCCATCAGCTGCTCGGGGCCGGAGAGCAGCCGCGGCGGGTGGTCGCCCTGCAGTCCGAACTCGCGCCGGATCAGCGCATAGGCGTAGCTGTGGAAGGTGAGCGCGAGCGGCTCGCGCGTCGTGCGCCGCAGGCGCGCGGTGATGCGCTCACGCAGTTCCTGGGCGGCCTTGCGGCTGAAGGTGAGCACGAGGATCCGGGCGGGGTCGACGCCGCGGTTCTCGATGCGGTCCACCACCGCCTCGACGACGGTGGTGGTCTTTCCGGTCCCCGGTCCGGCCAGCACCAGCAGCGGGCCGCCCTTGTGCGCGACGACCCGGCGCTGGTTGTCGTCCAGGAGCGGCGGCGGCACCTCTGCATGCACACGCCGCACAAGACGATACGGGGATGAGTTCACCCCTCCTAGTTCACCAGACCCCCACGACAATCCGGGGCGGCACCGGGGTATCACCCGTATCACCGCCCCGGCGCCGAACGCCGCGCTCGGCCCCTCGACCCGCGGCTGCCGCCAGGAGGCGGCCCCGCCACGGGCCGGCGCGTCCGCCGACAAGGAGCAGAACAACGGGGTGCACCGCCGGCCCGGCCCGGGTGCCCGGCACGCCGACGCCGGCCGGGGCGGCGAGGGCCGGGGCGTCCTCACCGATCCGGAGGGCGGCGCGTTCGGGGTCCTCGTCGGCCGGCCCCGCTCGGGCGGGGCCGGACCCGTCGGCTCATCGAGCGGGACGGGCCCGGCGCCCGACTGGGAGCCGGGCCCGCCCCGGCCGGCTAGTCGAACAGGTGCACGCCGCACTCCGGCCACTGGCCCTGCCAGTTGCCGCCGACCATGTCGTAGAGCTTCTGGGCGCGCATGGTCTGCTCGCTGGCGCTGGCCTCGGCGGGGTTGCCCGTGCCGCCGGCGGACTGCCAGGTCGCCATGGAGAACTGGTAGAGACCGTAGTAGCCGGCCGGGTTGGTCGCGGTGGGGTCGCCGCCCGACTCGCACTCGGCGAGCGCGGCCCAGTTCAGGCTGGCGGCCTCGGCGGAGGAGTCGATCTCGGGCTCGGACTTGGTGCCGATCTCGGTGATGCCCTTGACCGGCTTCTTGACGACCTTCTCCTTGACGACGTACTCGGTCTTCACGCCCTCTTTCATGATCTTGGCCGTGGTGACCTTCTTCACGCCGTCCTTCGGCTTCTGCACCACCTTCTCCTCGCCCTCGGGCAGGTCGGGGTTCTCGCGCTCCTCGACCTCCGCCTCGATGGGGACCTCCTCGGTCTTGGGCTCGGTGAGCAGCTGCGTGACGTCGATGACCATGCCGTCGGTGGGCTCGGTGGACGGCTTGGGCTCGACCTCGTCGTGCTCGCCCAGGGTGATGCCGTTGTCCTTGAGAACCTGCTCGACGGTGCCGGCGGTGGTCGCGGTCTCGATCCGCGCGCGGTCGCGCAGGATGACGACCCGCCGGGCGGCGGTCGCCTCGACCTCCAGACCCGACGCGGGGATCGCCTTGTCGGGGTCGGCCGAGAGCTTGACCGACTCCGGGTCCATGCCGATCTGGTTGAGGGCCTCGCCGACCGTCAGCGCGGTGACCCAGTGCTTCTCGGGCTCGCCGTCGACGGTCAGCGTCAGCTCGCGGCCGGAGCGCACCAGCACGTTGTCGCCCTGGCCCAGCTCGGTGTCCAGCGAGGGGGCGACGGCGTCGTGCTCGCCCAGCTCGACACCCGCGGAGTCGAGCACGTCCTGGACCGTCGCGCCGTAGGTGTGCACGGTGCTGCGCTCGCCGTCGACGTTGAGGCTGATGCGCTGGTCCATGGCGAAGGCCGTGCCGCCGCCCGCGACGAGCAGCACCGCCGCGGCGACCGCGCCGATCACCACGCCGCGCTTGCGCAGCACGGCGGGCAGCGCGGACCGGCGCGGGCGGCCGCCGCCCGGACCCCGGCCGCCTGCGGCGGCGGGCATGGACGCGGTCTGCCCCTGATCGGTCCCGGGTTCGTAGGGACCGCCCGCTGCGGGGCCGTACGGGTCGTACCGGCCGTACGGGTCGCCCGCGTCCGGCCCGGGGTAGGCGGCGGCCTCGGGGGCGCCGGCGGGAGGCTGGGGGGAACCCGGCCGGTCGGATCGGCCCGGACTGCCGGGTGCCCTGCGGCTGCCGCGATGGGAGCCGCGGTTCGACGGACTACGCACGTTGCTCTCGGCCTTCGCGATCGCGCATGGACTTGAAAGGGGGCTGGCAGGAGGCTGCCTCTGGCGGCGAGCGGGCCCAGGGTGCGGGAGGTCCTCGGCGCACTGCTCGCGACGGGTCGGGGGCGTCACGCCGCAGCCGACCACGACTGCTACGGGAAAGTACCACACCGACCGGGACCCCGCTTCGGGTCCGTCCGAATCCGTCCACCCGACGCGGCCGCAGGGCGCGCCCGCGCTTGCCCGCCCTACCTGATACAACCGCCCGGCCCCTCGGTGGCGCCGGGGCGCGAAGCCCCGCCAGAATGAGCCGTGCAGCCGAACGGTGTTCGCGTCGACGTCCCGCCCGAAACCCGAGGAAGGTCGCCCATGGGTCCCCTGCACGGAATCCGCGTCGTGGAGTTCGCCGGGATCGGCCCCGGGCCGATGGCCGCAATGCTGCTCGCCGACCTCGGTGCGTCGGTCATCCGGCTGGACCGGCCGGCCGCCGCCGAAGCGGCCGAACGCGGCGACCGCCCGCACATGAGCGCCGGACGGCCGGTGATGGGCGTCGACCTGAAGTCCGAGGAGGGCGCGGCCGCCGCCCGCGGGCTCGTCGCCTCGGCCGACGTGCTGCTGGAGGGGTTCCGCCCCGGAGTGATGGAGCGGCGCGGCCTGGGACCGGACACCTGCCTGGCGCTCAACCCGCGGCTGATCTACGCGCGCATGACCGGGTGGGGCCAGGACGGCCCGCTGTCCCAGGTCGCCGGGCACGACATGAACTACATCTCTCTCAACGGCGCTTTGCACAGCATCGGGCGCCGAGGCGGGGCGCCCGTCCCGCCCGTCAACCTGCTCGGCGACTTCGGCGGCGGCACCATGTTCGTGGTGACCGGAATCCTCAGCGCCCTGGTGGAGCGGCAGGCGTCGGGGCGCGGCCAGGTCGTGGACGCCGCCATGGTCGACGGCAGCGCGCTGCTGATGTCCATGGTCTACGAGGACCGCGAGCGCGGCGCCTGGTCGGACGAGCGGGGCACCAACTACCTGGACACCGGCGCACCCTGGTACGACGTCTACGAGTGCGCCGACGGCCGCCACGTCTCGGTCGGCTGCATCGAGCCGCAGTTCTACGCCGCGTTCCTGGAGGGCCTGGGGCTCTCCCGGGCCGAGCTGCCCGACCAGTGGGACCGGGAGAACTGGCCGAAGCTGCGCGAGCGGTTCGCCGCAGAACTGCGCACCCGCACCCGCGACGAGTGGGCGGAGGTGTTCGGCGGGTCCGAGGCGTGCGTGCAGCCGGTGCTCTCGATGGCCGAGGCGCCCGACCACCCCCACGTCAGCGCCCGCGGCTCGGTCGTGCGCAAGGACGGCCGCCTCTACCCCGGCCCGGCGCCCCGGTTCGACCGCACGCCGGGGCGCGCGACGCGCGACCCGGGGTTTGCCGCTCCCTCGCTCGCCGAGGCGCTGGCCGAGTGGGGGCTGGAGTCCGCGCCTACTCCGGACCGCGGTCCGGAGTAGGCGGCTCCCGAGCCTCGGCCGCGCGTGGGCGTGGGTCTAGTCCAGGCCGAACGCGCGGCGCCCGTTGGCGGCGACGGCGCGGGCCAGGTCGTCCTCGGCCATGCCCTTGGCCGCGGCGAGAGCGCGCAGGGTGTAGGGGACGAGGTAGGGCGCGTTGGGCCTGCCCCGGTAGGGCTTGGGGGTCAGGAACGGGGCGTCGGTCTCGACCAGCACGAGCTCGGGCGGCGCCAGGGCGGCGGCTTCGCGCAGCTGCTCGGCGCCGGCGAAGGTGACGTTGCCCGCGAAGCTCATGAAGTAGCCGTTGTCGGCGCAGATCTTGGCCATCTCGGCGTCGCCCGAGAAGCAGTGGAAGACCACGGCCTCGGGTGCGCCCTCCTCGGCCAGGATCGACAGCACGTCGTCGTGGGCGTCGCGGTCGTGGATCATCAGCGCCCGCCCGTGGCGCTTGGCGATGCCGATGTGGCGCCGGAACGACTCCTGCTGCGCGGCCGCGCCCTCGGAGCCGGTGCGGTAGTAGTCCAGCCCGGTCTCGCCGACCGCGCGGACCTGGGGCAGCGCGGCCAGCCGGTCGATCTCGGCCAGCGCGTCCTCCAGCGCCGCCTGCCCGCCGGCGGGGCGCGCCTTGCCGGCCCAGTCGGTGTCGTCGGCCTCGACGCCGGGCGCTCCGTCGCCGTGCACGATCCGCGGCGCCTCGTTGGGGTGCAGGGCCGCCGCGGCCCACACCGCCGGGTACTCGGCGGCGGTCGCGGCGGCCCACTGCGACGACGAGACGTCCACCCCGACCTGCATCAGCGGCGTGACGCCGACCGCCTCGGCGGCCGCGACGATCGCGCCGACCTCCGGGGTCTGCATGTCCATGTGCGTGTGGCTGTCGCCGACGGCCACACGCAGCGGCTCCGGCGGTTCCGGCGGCGTCTGCGCGTTCCGGTTGCGCACGGCGCTGCCGCTTCGCTTGCCCATCGGGCCTCTCCCCTTCGCTCGCTCGTTTCGCGGCACGGCCCCGCCGGGGTCCGGGGCGCGCCGTGGGCGCCGGCCCCGCGCCCGCACGCGCAGGACATCCGGCACGGGTGCGGCGGGCCGCTGAGCGAGCGGCCCGCCGACGTGTCCGCCGCCTCTCCGGGCGCGGTGCCGCCGGGCCCGGCGGCACCGCGCCCGGCCGCTACTCGGCGGCCTCCTGCTCCAGGCGGGCGACCTCCTCGTCGGCCACGGCGGGGGCGAGTTTGGTGAACAGCGGCGTCGGCGGCGACAGCGGGGTACCCGGTTCGATCGGCACCGACGTCCACACGGCCCGGTTGCCGGTGTAGTCGCCGGTGATGACCGGGTACTCGACGGGCTCGCCGGAGCCGCCGATGGTGTCGACGGCGGTCTCGATGCGCGGCATGGCCGACCACACCCCGGTGCCGCCGAGCATGGCGTCGACCTTGTTCGAGGACTCCGGCAGGAATGGCGTCATCAGCGTCTTGGCGTCGCTGACCAGCTGCAGCGCCACGTGCAGCACCGTACCCATCCGCTCGGGGTCGGTCTTGCGCAGCGCCCAGGGGGCCTGCTCGGAGATGTACTTGTTGGCCTCGGCGATCGTGCGCATGGCCTCCTGCAGCCCGGCCTTGAACCGCGAGCCGTTCAGGTGCTCGCCGACCGTGTCGAAGGCGGCGGCCGAGCCGGCCAGCACGCGGCGGTCGTCGTCGGTGAGCTCGCCGGCCGCGGGGATCTCGCCGAGGTACTTGGCCGCCATGGAGATGGAGCGGTTGACGAGGTTGCCCCAGGCGGCGACCAGTTCGTCGTTGTTGCGCCGCACGAACTCGGCCCAGGTGAAGTCGGTGTCCTGGGTCTCGGGCCCGGCCGCGATGATGTAGTAGCGCAGCGCGTCGGCGGAGTAGCGCTCCAGGAAGTCGCGGACGTAGACGGCCACGCGCCGCGACGAGGAGAACTTGCGGCCCTCCATGGTCAGGAACTCGCTGGAGACCACCTCGGTGGGGAGGTTCAGCGCGCCGAGCGAGCCGGGCTCGCCGCCGCGGTCGCCCCGGCCGCTGTAGCCCATGAGCATCGCCGGCCAGATCTCGGAGTGGAAGACGATGTTGTCCTTGCCCATGAAGTAGTAGCCCTCGGCGCCGGGCTCCTGCCACCAGCGGCGCCAGGCCTCGGGGGAGCCGGTGCGCTGAGCCCACTCCACCGCCGCCGACAGGTAGCCGATGACCGCGTCGAACCAGACGTAGAGCCGCTTGTTGGGGTTGTCGCGCCAGCCCTCCAGCGGGATGGGCACGCCCCAGTTGAGGTCGCGGGTGACCGCGCGCGGCTGGAGGTCGTCGAGCAGGTTCAGCGAGAACTTCAGGACGTTGGGCCGCCACTGGCCGCCCTTGGACTTCAGCCAGTCGCCCAGCACCCGGGTGAAGGCCGGCAGGTCGAGCATGAAGTGCTCGGTGTCGACGAACTCCGGTGTCTCGCCGTCGACCTTGGAGCGCGGGTCGATCAGATCGACCGGGTCGAGCTGGTTGCCGCAGTTGTCGCACTGGTCGCCGCGCGCGTTGCCGTAGCCGCAGATGGGACAGGTGCCCTCGATGTAGCGGTCGGGCAGGGTGCGCCCGGTCGTGGGCGAGATGGCGCCCTTGGTGGTGCGGGTGAAGATGTAGCCGTTCTCGTAGAGCCCGGTGAACAGCTCCTGGGCGACGGCGTAGTGGTTGCCCGTGGTGGTGCGGGTGAAGAGGTCGTAGGAGAGACCGAGCGCGACCAGGTCCTCGACGATGACGCGGTTGTAGCGGTCGGCGAGCTCGCGCGGGCCGACGCCCTCCTGGTCGGCCAGCACCTGCACCGGCGTACCGTGCTCGTCGGTGCCGCTGACCATCAGGACCTCGTGCCCGGACATTCGCTGGAAGCGCGCGAAGACGTCGGCGGGGACACCGAATCCGGATACGTGCCCGATGTGGCGGGGGCCGTTGGCATAGGGCCAGGCCACCGCGGTCAGGATGTGGCGTTTCGACGACATGCCACAAGCCTAAGGGGGCGGCGGCGCCGATTCACCCGCTTTCCACCGCCTGTGGACGGCCGCCTGCGGGCGCCCCGAGCACGCCGCGGCCCAGCGCACGCGGTCCTCGGCGGGCCGTCCGGCCCCCGGTCCCGCGGGCGCGGCTACAGCGGTGGCCTCGCGCATCGGTAGTGTTGGCGTTTAAGGTCGTCTGCCGAGCACGTGTTCCGCCCGGTTCCCGCATCGGGCCCGCAGGCGGCCGCACGCGACCCAGGTTCGACTAAGGCGGTGGTCACCACGGTTTCCCGTGTCTTGGCCTCGCTGGCGGTCGTCGCCCTCCTGCTGGTGGGCGCGCCGCTCTCGCCGGGCGCTTCCGCGCTGGCCGCCCAGACCGCCGGCCACGCGCCCCTGGCCGTCGCCGCCGCCGCGGACGCCGGCTCCCGCGCCGACGCCCGCGGGGCGTCCGGCAAGACGGACTCCGGTTCCGACCGGGCGCTGCTGGTCGAACGCGACTCGGGCGCGGTGTCCGTCGCGCTTCCGGGGTGGAAGACCGACCACCGCCCGGTGGTACGCGACCTCCCCGAGGCCTACAGCCCCGTGCTGCCGTGGATCGGCGAGTTCGCCGGCCACTGGACGCTGGTACCGCCGCCGGGCTCGGTCGAGGCTCCCCGTCTGGACGACGCCTTCGCACTGCCCTTCGGCCGGGCGCCGCCGCTCACCGGACGCATGTGAACCAGTCCACCCGCGGCAGGGCGCCCGCCCTGCCGCAGAGGCCGCATGACCGTTCGTGAAGAGGTAGTCCAATGTCCACCCAAACGGGAGCCGGATCGCGCTGGCTGCGCGGCATCGTCTCCCTAGCCATCGTCATCGGCGCGTTCGGCGCCGCATGGTTCATCCCGCCGAAGCTGGGGCTCGACCTCAGCGGAGGCACGCAGATCATCCTGGAGACCCAGGACGGCCGCGACGGCACCGAGGCCAACGCCGAGAACACCGACAAGGTGATCCAGGTGCTGCGCGAGCGCATCGACAGCCTCGGCGTAAGCGAGGCCACCATGTCGCGGTCCGGCGAGAACCGCGTCATCGTCGAACTGCCCGGCGTGCAGGACCCCACCGAGGCGGCGGAGATCCTGGGCCAGACCGCTCAGCTCACCTTCCACCCGGTGCTGGGCGTCGCGCCCGCGCAGGGCAGCGGCGTGCAGGCGCCCATGGGCGACTCCGCCAACGCCCCGGCCGACGAGGCCCGCGCCCCGACCGACGGCCAGGGCGGCTCCGGCGGCGGATCCGGCTCAGAAGGCGGTTCCGGCTCAGGAGGCGGCTCCGGCGGCGGCATGGGCGACATGAGCCAGGAGGAGCTCCAGCAGCTCCTGCAGGGCCAGGGCGGCGCGGGCGCGGGTGCCGGCGCCGGCCAGCAGGCCGCCGACCCCAGCAAGGTCGCCCGCACCCTGCCCGACGAGCAGGGCAACCAGCTCCAGTTGGGCGAGTCCCGGATCGAGGGCGACCAGGTCGCCGGCGCCGAGGCCGTGCTCGACCCCACCACCAACACCCAGTGGCAGGTCAACGTCGACTTCCGCGGCAACGGAACCGACGCCTGGGCGAAGCTGACCGGCCAGGCCGCCTGCCACGACCCGGGCCAGCCCCAGCGGCGCGTCGCCATCGTGCTGGACGACGAGGTCATCTCCTCGCCCGAGGTCAACCAGGACACCGCCTGCGACGTCGGCCAGACGGGCGGCTCCACCACCATCACCAGCAGCAGCTTCGACCAGGAGAGCGCGCAGGACCTGGCCGTGCTGATCGAGGGCGGTTCGCTGCCGCTGCCCGTAACCGAGGTGCAGCGCCAGACCGTCGGCCCCACGCTGGGCGAGGACGCCATCCGGGCCAGCTTCATCGCCGGCGCGATCGGCATCCTGCTGACCGGCGTCTACATCTGCGTCGCCTACCGCCTCGTCGGCTTCCTGGCCGCCGTGGCACTGGCCTGCTACACGCTGATCGCCTACGCGGCGCTGGTGGCGCTGAGCGCGACGCTCACCCTGCCCGGCCTGGCCGGGTTCGTGCTCGCGATCGGCATGGCGATCGACGCCAACGTGCTGATATTCGAACGAGCGCGCGAGGAGTACCAGAACCAGGAGAAGATCTACCAGGCCAACAAGTCCGCCGGGATGGTCGACGCCACCGAGGCCGAGACCGAGCAGGCCGAGTCCGGCGTGCTCTCCCGCCGGCGCCGCCGGGCGATCCCGCCGAACCTGCAGAAGGCGTTCGTCTCCGGTACGCAGAAGGCCTGGAGCGCGGTGCTGGACACCAACATCACCACGCTCATCGCCGCTGCGCTGCTGTTCTTCTTCGCCTCGGGCACGGTGCGCGGCTTCGGTGTGACCCTGGGACTGGGCACCATCGCCTCGATGGTCTCGGCGCTGGTCATCGCCCGCGTGCTGGTGGAATGGGCGGTGCGCCGCAAGTTCGCCCGCAAGCACCCCGCCATCACCGGCATCTCCAAGATCAGCGCGGTGCGCGAGTGGCTCACCCGGCGCAATCCCGACCTGATGTCGCGGTCCAAGCTGTGGCTGGGCATCGCCGCAGCGATCGTCGTCGTGGCGGTGGCCGGTGTCCTGATCCGCACGCCCAACTTCGGTGTGGAGTTCACCGGCGGCCGGGTCATGGACTTCACCACCCAGCAGGAGATCAGCGTCTCCGCGGCCCGCGACACCGTCACCGACGCCGGCTTCCCCAACGCGGTCGTGCAGGAGTCGGGCGACGGCGACATCGCGGTGCGCACCGGCCCGATCAGCGACGCGGAGGCCGCCTCCATCCAGGACGCCCTGGCCGACCAGGCCGGCGGCGTCGAACGGCTCTCCGACGAGAAGATCGGCCCGAGCATGGGCGACGAGCTCCGCAACCGGGCGCTGATCGCCCTGGTGGCGGCGCTGGCCCTGCAGATGGTCTACCTGGCCTGGCGGTTCCGCTGGTCCTTCGGTGTGTCGACGATGCTGGCGCTGGCCTTCGACATCACCCTGGTGATCGGCCTGTTCTGCTGGCTCGGCAGGCCCATCGACGGCGTGTTCCTCGCCGCCATCCTGAGCGTCATCGGATTCTCGGTGAACGACTCGGTGGTGGTGTTCGACCGGGTGCGCGACGAATGGGCCAACGACAGCAGGTCGGGCTTCAGGAAGATCGCCAACACGGCCATCCTGCACACGATCCCGCGTACGGTGAACACCACCATCGGCGGTGTGTTCATCCTGGCCACGCTGGCCGTCTTCGGCGGGGCGTCGCTGCGGGACTTCTCGGTGGCGATGCTGGTCGGCCTGATATCGGGTGTCTTCTCGACGGTGTTCGTCGCCGCGCCGCTGGCGGCGTGGCTGCAGCGGTGGGACAAGACACCCCCGCCGCACGTCATCCGCGAGAAGCGCACCAAGCAGCGCAAGGAGCTGCGCACGGCGCGCGAGCAGAGTGACGGCGCCGTGGTCTAACGGCGCGGTCCAGCGGACGCGGCAGCGGACGCGGGCGGGGTCGGGCACTGCCCGGCCCCGCCTTCTTCGTCGTGCCGCGCAGCGGCGTCCCGGACGCCGCGGGCCTCAGCGGTGCGCCGCGTCGTAGACCTCGCGCTTGGGCACCCCGAGCTCGCGGGCCACCTCGCGGACCGCGTCCTTGCGGGAGAGGCCCCCGGCCTCGCGCTCGGCCACCGCCGCCGCCAGGTCCTCGGGGGTGCGCGGCACCGCGGCCGGCGCGGCCCCGGCCACCACGACCGTTATCTCGCCGCGCACCTCGCCGCGCGCCCACTCGGCGAGGTCGCCCAGCGGCGCGCGCCGGACCTCCTCGTAGGTCTTGGTCAGCTCGCGGCACACCGCCGCACGCCGGTCGGCGCCGAAGCCCTCGGCCATCGCCGCAAGCGTGGCCGCCAGCCGGTGCGGGCTCTCGAAGAAGACCATCGTGCGGCGCTCGGCCGCGAGGTCGGCGAAGTAGGCGCGCCGGCCCTTGCGGGGCGCGAACCCCTCGAAGCAGAACCGGTCGGTGGGCAGCCCGGACAGCACCAGCGCCGTGGTCACCGCGGTCGGCCCCGGCACCGACGTCACGGGGACTCCCGCTTCGGCGCACGCCGCCACCAGGCGGTAGCCGGGGTCGGAGACGCCGGGCATGCCGGCGTCGGTGACCACCAGGACGTCGCGGCCGGCCGCGAGCTCGTTCAGCAGCTCCTCGGCCCTGCGCGCCTCGTTGGCGTCGTAGTAGGACACCACCCGGGCGCCGGCCTCGCCGCCGAGCCGAAGGCCCGCCCGGGCGGCGAAGCGGCGCAGTCGGCGGGTATCCTCCGCGGCGATGATCCCTGCGCCCTCCAGCGCTCGCAGCAGCCGGGGCGGGGCGTCGTCACCGTTGCCGATGGGCAGCCCCGCCAGCGTCAGGGTTCCGGGCGCCTGCGCGGCCCGCGGTTCCTCGGATCCGCTCGGCCCTGCGGTCACGTTCCACCCGCTCTCTAGACGCTACGGTAAGGGAGTGCTCCGGGCGGCCCCGGACCGGCGCGCGGCCCCGCCGCGGCGGCGGTCCACGGCGCCCGCCCTGCTCGCGGCGCGCACCTGCGGCCGCGCGGCACCGCCCGGCACCACCCTGCCGTGAGGCCTCCCCGAAGACCGACCACCCGTGCCCCAACCTTAAGAGCCGACATGACCACCACCGCACCCGAAGCCTCCGTCGATCCCGATCCGAGCTGGCGCGGATCGGTCCGCTCCCGCCTGGTGCCGCCCATGCCGCAGCCGGCCTGGGCGGGGTGGGTCGCGGCGGTGGCGGTCGCCCTGTTCGCCGGCGCGCTGCGCCTGATCGGGCTGGGCAGACCGGGCCAGATCTACTTCGACGAGACCTACTACGCCAAGAACGGTCTGTCGATGTGGGTGTTCGGCTACGAGCACGAGACCCTCGAACGCGCCGACGCGATGCTGGAGCGGGGCAACGACCAGATCTGGAGCGGCGGCGCCGACTTCGTGGTCCACCCTCCGCTGGCGAAGTGGCTGATCGCGGCCGGTGACCAGGTGTGGGGCCTGCTGCCGGGCACCGCCGAGGTCGAACCCGAGGGGTGGCGGCTGGCCTCGGCGGTCGTCGGCGCGCTGTCGGTGCTGCTGCTGGTGCGCATCGCCCAGCGGATGACGCGGTCGTGGCTGCTGGGCTCCGCGGCGGGCCTGATCATGGCGCTGGACGGGCTGCACTTCACGCTCAGCCGCATCGCCATGGTCGACATCTTCCTGACCTTCTTCATCCTGGCGGGCTTCGGGTGCCTGGTCGTCGACCGCGACCGCACCCGGGCGCGGCTGGCCGACAAGGCCGAGCAGGGCGTCCAGGCCGTCAACTGGCTGGGTGTGCGCTGGTGGCGGATCGGCGCGGGGCTGTTCCTCGGCATGGCGGTGGGCTGCAAGTGGTCGGCCCTGTTCTACGTGGCGGCGTTCGGCCTGCTCACGGTGGCGTGGGACTACGGTGCGCGGCGCAGCACCGGCCACGACCGCACGGCGGTGCGCTGGTTCGTCTTCGATGCCGTGCCCGCGTTCTTCCAGACGGTGGGCGTGGCCGCGGTCACCTACCTGGCGACGTGGACCGGCTGGTTGGCCACATCGGGCGGCTACGGCCGCGGCTGGGGCGCCGCCCACATGCCCGCCTGGCTGGAGGGCGCGCCGGGGCTCGTGCAGGCCCCCGTCAACGGGCTGCGCAGCCTGGCCTACTACCACCAGCAGATGTACTCCTTCCACAGCGGGCTCTCCAAGCCGCACGACTACGCGTCGCAGCCGTGGGAGTGGCCCATCATGCGCACGCCGGTCGCGTTCTACTACGACGACCAGCCCTCGACCTGCGGCCGGCCGGACTGCTCCACCGCGGTGCTGAGCATCGGCACGCCGGCCGTGTGGTGGCTGGGCATCGCCGCTGTGGTCGTGATGCTGGGCTGGTGGCTGACCTACCGCGACTGGCGCGCGGGCGCCGTGCTGCTGGGCGTGGCCGCGGGGTGGCTGCCGTGGTTCGCCTACCCGGACCGGACCATGTTCGTCTTCTACGCCCTGCCGATGCTCCCGTTCCTCGTGCTGGCGCTCGTGCTGGCCCTGGGGCTCGTGCTGGGCGCCGGCGAGACGCGGCCGGAGTACTCGCCGTGGGCGAGAGTGGCGGGAGGCGTGGTCTTCGGCGTCGTGCTGCTGCTGGTGGTCGCCAACTTCGCCTACCTCTACCCGGTGCTCAGCGGCGAGACGATCACCTACGACGCCTGGGCCCAGCGGATGTGGTTCGACACCTGGATCTACGGCAACGGGGGCGGGGACTGACCCCGGGGCCCCGGGGCGCCGCCGAGGCGCTCTTAGCCTGCCGCATGCGAAAGATCAACAGGAAACGCACATGCGAATGACGCGTTCTTGAACACTGATTCCGGGGTCGGAAAGCCTCGGCACGGCATGTATGCGGCTGGTAGTCTCATGAACCGGTTGCGGTTGTAGTTTCCATTGATGGCCCAGGCGCCTCACGGAACTTCACGTGGGCGCTGGTCGTTTGGGCAGAAACTCCCGGGGACGGGCGCTCAGCAACCCGGGGCCAGCAGGGTGCGGCCCCGAAGTAGTCCCCAAAGGGAGAGCAGATGGCTCAGGGCACCGTGAAGTGGTTCAACTCTGAGAAGGGTTTCGGTTTCATCGCTGTTGAGGGCGGTGGACCGGACGTGTTCGTGCACTACTCGGCGATCGCGGGTACCGGCTTCCGGAACCTGGAAGAGGACCAGTCGGTCGAGTTCGAGATCACCCAGGGCCCCAAGGGCCCGCAGGCGTCCAACGTGCGTGCGCTCTGACGTCGCCTGAATCTTTTCTCGGCCCTTCGCTCGGTCTCGGGCGAAGGGCTGCTGTGTTTGCGGGGGCGGTCCCGCCGCGGTCCGCGGCCGCGAACGGCGCCCGCTACCGCGCGGACCCTCCGTCGGGTTCCAGGGCGGGCTCGGCGTCTCCGGCGGGCTCCGCGGAGGGCTCGGCGCCCTCCTGACCGTCCCGGCGGCGCCCTCCGCCCTCGACGCCGCCGAGCACCCGCACCTCGTCGCTGAGCCGGGCGACCTGCTCGGTCAGCTCCTCCAGCCGGTCCATGACCGACTGGTGCTGCTCCAGCTCAAGCTCCTGGTCCTCCTCCCAGCGCTCGGCGTTGACCTCCTGCTCCAGAGCGGTGACGATCACGCCGATGACCACGTTGAGCATGATGAACGCCGTCAGCACGATGTAGCCGACGAAGAACACCCACGCCACGGGCTCGCGCTCCAGCACCGGCTGGGCCACCTCGGGCCAGTCCTCGGTCGTCAGCAGCACGAACATCGTGTAGAGGGTGGTGTCGAGGTCGCCGAAGTGCTCGGGGTCGATCTCGTGGAAGAGCCGCTCCCCCAGTACCGCCGCGGTGTAGACGATGATCAGCAGCAGCCCGCTCACGGTGCCCAGCCCCGGGACCGAGCGGAACAGCGCCGTGACGATGGTGCGCATCTGCGGGACGACGCTGACCAGCCGCAGAATCCGCAGGATGCGCAGCATCCGCAGGACGGAGAACCCCGAGGACGCCGGCACCAGCGCGATACCGACCACGATCATGTCGAACCAGTTCCACGGGTCGCGGAAGAAGGCGCGGCCGTAGGCGAAGCCCTTGAGCACCAGTTCGGCGGCGAAGATCGCGACGAAGACGACCTCGGCCGCGGCCAGGAGGCCGGCGGCGCCGGCGAGCGGGCCGTCGACGTAGGTCTCCAGGCCCAGGGCGACCGCGTTCAGCAGGATCAGACCGATGATCACGGCCTGGAACCAGCGTCCGCCGACGATACTCCGCGCCCAGCCGCGCAGCGCGCTCTCGGCCACCGGTCCTCCCGTCACGCCACCACCGTCCACACTGCCGCCCGCGAACCCCCGCAAGGCCGCCACAACCCTAGCGCCCGGTCCTCTCGCGGCGGCAGGGCCGGGGGAGGCTCTCGGCGGGCCCCCGCGGCGCGAGCGGTCATCCACCGGCCGCCCTCCGTTGCCCACGGAGCGGACGACACGGGTTAATCTGCTAGGAGGCCGGAGCAACCACCACAGGCCAATCGGAGGAGCCGGGCATGTTCAACATCGGGGCGGGCGAGTTCATCGCCCTCGCTGTGCTCGCACTGGTGATCTTCGGCCCGGACCAGCTGCCCAAGGCGGCGGCGCAGATCGGCCGGGTTCTGCGGCAGCTGCGCACCATGGCCGACAGCGCCAAGACCGACATCCAGCAGGGCCTGGGGCCGGAGTTCAAGGACTTCGACGTCGAGGACCTCAACCCGCGGCGGTTCGTGCAGAAGCACTTCTGGGAGTCCGGCGACGAGGACGGCGCCGACCGCAGCCGGCCCGCCGCCCAGCTGAACGGCAAGCGCCCGCCCTTCGACAGCGAGGCCACCTGATCCGGGCCGCCCGCCGGGAGCACCCCGGCCGCGCACGCGGCCGGACGCGTCAGCCGAACATCAGCACCAGGAACACGCCCAGCGCCAGAACCACGGCCGATCCGGCCGTCACCGCGGTCGAGCCCACGGTGGCCACCAGCACCTCGGTCGCGATGGTCCCCGCCACCGCAGCCGCGGGCCAGTGCCAGCGCGGCGACGGGTCCCAGCCGTTGCGGCGCTCGCGGTAGACCGAGACCAGCGCCGCCGCGCCCAGCAGCCCCCAGAACGCCAGGTGCCACAGGGCGCGGGTGCTCGGTGCGAGGTAGTCGGCCCAGCTTCCGGTGAACATCACGAACAGCGCCGTGCTGATCCACAGGCGCCAGTGCCTCGTGCCCCTGACGGCCGGGATGGCCTTGCGGCGGGCGGGCTCGGCGCGGCGGAACCGCTCCGCCGCGACCGGCGCCGGCTCCTGCTCGGCACCGCCGGCGGGTGTTTCGGGCTCGGGCGGGGTCTCGCCCGGCAGCGCGGGCTCCGTCGGCGGCGCCGGCTCGGCCTCGTCCTCGGGCAGGTGGTAGCCGCCGGGGGCGTGGCGGCCGGGCGGGAACTCAGCGCCGCCCGGATAGCGGCGGTACTGCGGGCGGGGGTCGGATGCCGGATGGTCGGGTCCACGCTCCGCGTTGTCGGGCACGGGTCTCGCCGTCCTTATGCCGCCGGGCCGGGATCACTCTCCGTTGCCTACCCGCTCGGCGGTCCGCCGCAACGCGGGCGGCACCGTGCGTGTCCGGAACGGGCGCCGGAGCGGGCAGGCGGGACCGCAGGGACTGCGGCGGCGGCAGCCGGACGGCGCACCGCGCACCGCGCACCCGGCGCACACGAGTGAACGTCGTTTCCCGACCCGGGGGCACGGGCCGGGAAACGACGTTCTCGAATCGATCGGCTCCCCGCGGGCGGGGCGCTTCGCTAGTGCCAGCTCCAGCTGGCGGCCGCCGCTTCCGCCGTGTCAGCGGTGGCAGCGGGAATCGAAGGCGCGAGAACCGCGGTGACAGCGAGTGCGATGACCGCGCAGGTCTTCCTTAACACAGTGCACCTTTCCATTGCATCATCATCCATCCCCGGAACGTAAGATAAGCCCCCGGCCACACTTCGCGCAAGCCCCAAACCGGGGTTTACCAGCCTTCTACCGGATATATATCTCCAAGCCCCGGAATTGCGCATAAACAATGCACGGCACCCCCGGCACCGTCGTCACGCGCCGTGTTCTCCCCGATCTCCGCCCCCACCTGCAGATTCGCCGACACGCGGCCGCTGACCAGGAAGAACTCAGGGTATCGAATTGATGACACCGCAGAACGGCATCACCCGGGCCCGCGCGTAACACGCGGTGCGGCCGACCCGCCACCCCGGCCTGCGAATTCCCGCTCAACGCAGAATTGCCGGGCCCTGCCCGCCGCATTGCCGACGAGGAAGACCCATTGGCGGAAGCGGGCATTTCAGCGATGGGCCGGAGCCGCCAATGCAATGCGCCGCCGCGGTCGGCACCGGCGCCGGCGGAGGGACAGCGGGGCGGGAGGACCCCCTGCGCCACACAATACTCTCATGCGCCCGGGTGTGCCGGATTTTCCCCAGGTCACCACATATCCGCGGGCAATCCCGGCCACGGTGCGCGGGTACGGCCGCACTCCCGCGACCGTACCCGCGCGCCTTCGGATCCGCGCACGGGTGCGCGCGCCGACGCCGGGCGGCGGCAGGGTGCCGAGCGCGGTGGATGTGGCGGCGCTACCGAGCACGACCGGCACGCGCGATTCGTCGCCGCCGACGACGACCGGGGCCGCACCCACCGCGAGCACGAGTCCCGCTCCCCGGCTCGACCAGGCCGCGCGCCCCTGGCGGGCCCGCGGAAGCGAGGGGCGGTCTGCGGCCCGGCGAGCAGGAACAGCAGCCCGAACCCCACGTCCCGCACGAGCAGGACGCCGGAGCTGCTCCCGGCCGAATCCAGCATCGGGGCCGATCAGCACGCCCGGCACCGGCAGCCGGACGACGCCGGGGACGGCCTTGCGTCTTGCGCACCGACGCCGCCGGCATCGGCCCGAGGAACGCGGCGAGCGCGATCCAGGCGAGCGAGACCGGCTCCCCGGCCGGGGCCGACTGATGCATAGGCGACTGCAGGCGGCCGGGGCCGGCCCGCGCGCTGACGCACCAGTGACGCACGGGCGACGCACCGCCCGCACGCGCGAGCACCGGAACCACCGGACCACGGCCGCGGAACACCGGCGCCGGCGGGCCGAAGGCGGGCAGGGGAAGCCGCGCGCGGCAAGCCGGGCGCCAGGCCCCGGCGGAAAACCCCCGGGCCTCGGCTGCGTGCCACGGCCCTCGGGCGGGCGCCGCGTTCGGCGCACGGTCGCCCTACCGGGTCAGGTCGTGCCTCCCCCGCTCGGGTGCCGCGCCGCGTCTGCGAGCGCGGAGTCGGGGAGGTCGCCGCGCGGTGCGGCGGCGTTCGCGGTCCCCAGGCACCGGCCGCTGTCGAACAGCCCCGGTTCGTAGTGCACGGTGTGCTCGACGTGCCCGCTGACGACGATCCCCACCTCGTAGGAGCCGGGGTGCGGGACCTCGCCGGGGTGGTTCACGCGGTAGCGCCACGGCACGGACGCGGGAAGCGTCCCGGCAGCGCCGGCTCCCAACATGCCGTGGGCATGAGACGCGATCGCCTCGTCGTCCAGCTCAGCTGGGGATGCGCACCGAGCTGATGCTCGAAATCGCGGACCACGTGCTGGTCCAGTCCATGCACGGCCAAGGCGCCGGGCTGATCCCGCGGTCGGGCGCCGACGGCGGGCACGGTGTGCACAAGACGAAAGCGGGGCCGCGTCCGAGGGACGTGGACCCGCCTTCAACGGTGTCAGGGCGGCCTTCCGCGGCACCGGCCTGGACCGGCTCCCGGGCAGGACCCCGGATGTGGAGCTGAGGGGATTCGAACCCCTGACCCCCTCGATGCGAACGAGGTGCGCTACCGGACTGCGCTACAGCCCCTGAACAACGCTCTAAATGCTAGCAGCTTCAGCGGCGTGCGCCGAACCGGAAAGCGCCGCGGGCGCCGGGAACCCCCTAGTCACCCGCGGCACGCTGGTGGGCGTCGGTGTACTGGTCGTAGACCTCCTTGCGGCGGTTCATCAGCTCGATGACCTGTGCCTCGCGCGCCGCCTCGGCCGCCTCGCGGGCGCGGCGGACCTCGGCCGCCCGGCGGCGGCGCCGCGCCTGGGCGGCCCGGTGCTCGGCGTCGGCCTTGGCCGCCTCGCGCAGCAGGGCCAGGTGGCCCAGCAGCAGCACGGCCGGCGGCGCCAGCACCCACCACGGACCGAGCCCGGTGGCGACACCGATACCGGCCAGCGCGAGCAGGGCCGTCAGCCCGCTCGTGCGGCGCCTGCGCCGGGCGATGACCGCGGCCCGGCTGGGACGCGGCCGCGGAGCCGGCGCGCCGGACTCCATCGCGGTCTCCTCGTCCTCCGGGTCCTCCGGGTCCCCGGCGCCCGCCCGCGACGGCACGCGGGTCTCGTCCGGGTCGGCCGGCTCGTCCCGGTCCCGCACGGGCGCGGCCGGCACGCCGCGGCGGCCCTCGCGCTCGGAGGCGCGCTCGACCCCGGCGGCGCGGCCGCCGTACTCGGGCTCCTCCTCGGCGGACTCCGCGTCGAAGGCGCGGGCGTCCTCGGCGTCTCCGCCGCGGTCGGCGTCCTCGGCGTCCCCATCCTCGCGGAGGTCGCCGTCGAAGTCGGCGTCCAGTTCGGCGCCGTCCTCGTAGGGCGCCGCGGAGTCGCGGCGCAGCAGCATCGGCACCAGCACGATGAGCCAGACGACCACGATGGCGAGATACAGAGGAGAGCTGCTCACGACCCCTCCTCGTACCGCCGACCACCGGACAGTCCCAGACGCTCCGGCGACGATGCCCGTTCATGGCCCATGCCGGGCGGCGACCCGTCGGCGGGCCGCCCCGAGGTCACGATCCGGCGCTTGAGCCGTTCATCGTGCCCCTCGTCATTCGCCGTCCCCCATGCGCCATATGTACGTGTTGCCTGCATCGTTAGTGCGTCTACGTTCCGCACGGTACGACCAGGTGTCCATAAATGCGCAGTATTCGGACCGGAGTGTCGTGAGATTACAGTCTTTCCTCTTCCCGCCCGCCACGCGCCGCCACCCCGATGGGAGGCGCTGCGCGCCACGGGCATTCCTTCCGCCACCCGCTACCCCGATAGAGGCGCGAGGCGCCACGGGATTTACCGGCCGCCGCATACACCACCGGATATCCGATGCCGCGGCGGCCGACCGATACCCGGGCTCGCCTGCGGATCGCGGCAGCATCGTCCGCACCGCCGGCGGGATTGCGGCCGGGTATCGGCGATTATCCCGCGAACAGCGGTGTGCTGACACCGATTTAACCGTGCGCATCTGGCCGTGACCGGCCCCCGACCGCGCGGAGCCGCCGCGGGATGCTAGAGGGTGTCCGACGGGTCGCTGTGCTACGGCGCGGCGCCCCGGCACCACTCCCGCCGCGTTCCCGTCGGTCGGCGGGGGACCCGCCCCGGCTCCTTGCACGGTCTCGCGAGCGCGGCGCCGGTCCCATTCGCAGCGCCCCGCGCCCGGAGAACGGCGCTTCGCGCCTGGGGCGCGGGGCGCACCCGAGCACGCCGCCCGCTACGGACGGACCCGTCGCACACGCCTAGGGCGCCCCGCCGGCGGTGCTGTCGGAGCCGGCGACCCGGCCGCGGCGGCGCCACCGCGCGAGCAGCCCGCCGGGCACGTCCTCGATGGTCAGCGCGTAGCTGACGTGGTCCCGCCACGCGCCGTCGATGTGCAACTGGCGCCTGCGCAGTCCCTCCTCGCGGAAGCCCAACTTCTCGACCACCCGCCGGCTCGCCTGGTTCTCGGGCCGGATGCTGGCCTCGATCCGGTGCAGGCCCACGGTGAAGAACGAGTGGTCGACGGCCAGCGCGACCGCGGTGGGCGTGATGCCGCGCCCGGCGCAGGCCCGGTCGATCCAGTAGCCCACCTGGGCCGAGCGCGCCGATCCCCACACCATCGCGCTGACCGTGAGCTGCCCGGCGAAAACGCCGTCATAGGTGATCGCCCACGGCATCGAGACCCCGTGGCGGGCTTCGCGGCGGATCGCCTGCAGCATCGCCACGTACGGCGAGAGGCCCGTCGTCTTCAGCGGCATCTCGGGGTAGGTGGGCTCCCACGGACGCAGCCAGTCGGCGTTGCGGGTACGCGTCTCACGCAGTGCGCCCGCGTCGCGCAGCCGCAGCGGGCGCAGGCCGATCGGGCCCTCATGAAGGGTGATCGGCCAGCCGCGGATCCGATTCACGTCGCGTCCTTCCGGCGCCTCCGGCACCCCGTGGCCGGCCGGCGGGTGCGTTCTGTGCTCCCGTGTCTCGACGGGCCGGGAACGCGTGGCGCCCCCGTCGCTTTCCTCCAGTATTCCACCACCGCAGGACCGGCGTCAGCCTGCCGACCGCGGGTGGTCGCCGCCGCCGATCTGGTCGAGGGCGTGGGCCAGGATCGGGCCGAGCACGGCCATTCCGTCGCGCACGCCGCCGCTGGAACCGGGCAGGTTGACCACCAGCATCCGCCGCCCGCTGTATTCGACGACCCCGGCCACGCCGCGGGAGAGGACGGCCGAGGCGACGCCCTTGGCCCGGCCGGTCTCGCGCAGCGCCTCGGCGATTCCGGGGATCTCGAAGGCCAGCAGCGAGCGCGTGGCCTCCGGGGTGGCGTCGGTGGGGCTGAGCCCGGTGCCGCCCGTGGTGACCGCCGCGTCGCAGCCTTCGCGCGCGGCACGCAGTAGGGCGTCGCCGACCGGAGGGCCGTCGGGGACCACCCAGGGCCCCTCGACGGCGGCGACGCCGTCCACGCGGGTGAGCTCCTCGTACAGCACACGGCCCGAGCGGTCGGAGTAGGTGCCGGCGGCGGCCCGGTTGGAGGCGGTGATCGCCGCGACCCGGTAGCGCGCGGTGGTTCCGCCGTCCGCGGGGCTCTCCGCGTCGTGCCCTGTACTCACCGCGACCGCCTCCAGTGCCCGGTCTTGCCGCCGGTCTTCTCCTCCACCCGGACGTCGGTGACCACGGCCTCGGGGTCGATCGCCTTGACCATGTCGACCAGGCCCAGCGCAGCGGTCATCACGCAGGTGAGCGCCTCCATCTCCACTCCGGTGCGGTCGGCGGTGCGCACCGTCGCGCTGATGAGCACGCCCTCGTCGGCGACCTTGAGGTCGACGTCGACGCCGTGGACCGCGATGGGGTGGCACAACGGGACGAGGTCGGGGGTCCGCTTTGCCCCCTGGATGCCCGCCAGCCGCGCAACGGCCAGCGCGTCGCCCTTGGGCACGCCCTCGCCGCGCAGCGCGGCGACGGTCTCGGCCGACAGCAGGACACGGCCGGCGGCGGTGGCGGTGCGGGCGCTGACGTCCTTGGCCGACACGTCGACCATCCGGGCCGCGCCCGCGGAGTCCAGGTGGCTCAGCCCCGAAGGATGGGCCTCTGACATGGTGTTCCTCCTCCTCAGCGGGGTCCGGTGGCTGCGGTCAGAATGCCTCGGGCAGGCGCAGGACCTCCACCACGCTGCCCTCCTCCAGCTCGGTGACCGCTTCGGGGACCACGACCAGCGCGTTGGCCTCCGCAAGCGCCGAGAGCTGGTGAGACCCCTGCCGGGTGGCGGGCTGGGCGGTGTAGGGGGTGGGTCCTGCCGAGCCGTCGTACTCCAGCACCGCCCGCAGGTAGGAGCGCCGGCCCTTGGGCGAGTGCGGCACCGGCGCCGTGAGCCGGGCGTGCACGGCCGGGAGGGGGTCGGGCGCCAGCCCCCGCAGCCGGCGCAGCACCGGCCGCACGAACAGCTGGAAGGACACGTAGGAGCTGACCGGGTTCCCGGGCAGAGTCAGGATCGGGGTGGCGGACTCGCCGACGGTGCCGGCTCCCTGCGGCATCCCCGGCTGCATGGCGACCTTGTCGAAGCTCACCGTGCCCAGCCGCGACAGCACCTCCTTGACCACGTCGTAGACGCCCATGCTGACGCCGCCGGTGGTCAGCACGATGTCGGCCTGCACGAGCACGTCCTCGACGGTCTCCAGGACGGTGGCCGGGTCGTCGCCGACGAAGCCCCGGCGGACCGCCGAGCACCCTGCGTCCAGCGCCGCCGCCGTCAGCATGTAGCTGTTGGACTCCCAGATCTGGCCCGGGCCGATCGCCGATCCCGGCTCGACCAGTTCGGCGCCGGTGGAGAGCACCACCACGCGTGGCCGGGGGTGCACCGGCACCGTTCCGCGGCCGACCGCGGCCGCCACCGCGAGCTCCCCCGCCCCCAGGCGCACGCCCGGCCGCAGAACGGTGGTGCCCTTCTCGACGTCCTCGCCGACCCGCCGGATGGCGTTGCCCGGCTGGACCGGGCGGTCGACGGCGACGGTCGCCAGACCGCCGTCGGTCCACTCGACGGGGACCACCGCGTCGGCGCCGCGCGGCAGCGGCGCTCCGGTCATGATGCGCGCGCAGTGCCCGCGGCGCACGGCGGTGGCCGCCACGTCGCCGGCGGGGATGTCGGCCACCACGGGAAGGCGTACCGGCTCCTGCGCGGAGGCGCCGGCGAGGTCGTCGGCGGCGACCGCGTAGCCGTCCATGGAGGAGTTGTCGAACTGGGGCAGTGAGACGGCGGAGGATACGGCCTCGGCGAGCACGCCGCCGTGGGCGCGCAGCAGGTCCAGCTCGATGGGTTCGAGCGGCTCGACCAGGTCCAGGACGTCGCGGATGTGCTGCTCGACGGTCTTCATTTCCTCACCCACTGTTCGGCTGGGCCGCCCTCGGGCGTGCTGGGGGCGGAGGCGGTGGAGGCGTGTTCAGGAGTCGCCGCCGGCGGCGGTGTGCCGGTCGACGAAGTCGCGCAGCCACGGCAGCAGGTCCGCGGCCAGGTCCGGGCGCTCACATGCGAATTCCACCACAGTGCGCAGGTAGTCGGCCTTGTTGCCGGTGTCGTAGCGCTGACCGCGGAAGAGCACGCCGTGCACGGGGCCGCCGTCGGCGGGCTTGCGCTGGGCGAGCTCCAGCAGCGCGTCGGTCAGCTGGATCTCGCCGCCGCGGCCGGGAGGGGTCTCGCGCAGCACGTCGAAGACGGCGGGGTCGCAGATGTAGCGGCCGATGATCGCCCAGCGGCTGGGCGCCTGGTCGGCGGCCGGCTTCTCGACGAGGTCGGTGACGGTGACGACGTCGTCCTCGCCGGTGGGCTCGATGGCGGCGCAGCCGTAGAGGGAGACCTGCTCGGGCTCGACCTCCATGAGGGCGACGACGCTGCCCCCGTAAGTCTCGCGGACCTGGATCATGCGCCGCAGCAGGGCCTCGCGGGGGCCGATGAGGTCGTCGCCGAGCAGCACCGCGAACGGCTCGTCGCCGACGTGGGCGGAGGCGCACAGCACGGCGTGGCCCAGGCCGCGGGGCTCGCCCTGGCGGACGTAGTGGACCTGCGCCAGCTCGCTGGACTCGCGCACGGCGTGCAGCCGCTGGGTGTCGCTCTTGGCCCGCAGCGCCTCCTCCAGCTCGTAGGCGCGGTCGAAATGGTCCTCGATCGAGCGCTTGGAGCGGCCGGTGACCATCAGGACGTCGTCGAGTCCGGCGGCGACGGCCTCCTCGACGACGTACTGGATCGCCGGTTTGTCGACGATGGGCAGCATCTCCTTGGGTGTCGCCTTGGTGGCCGGGAGGAACCGGGTGCCCAGTCCGGCCGCGGGCACGACGGCCTTCGCGACGCCGGGGCGGCGTTCTGTATCTGTCATGTCGGCACTTTAGGACACCGCCCGGGTGCGCGGCGTCCGGCACGCGTGGGCCTGTGCGGCCGAACGGCCGGAGGCGCCGGAGCCCGTGTCGGCGGCGGTGGCGGCCGGGCGCTCCCGGGCGCCACCGCCGACCGCACGAGCTGGAAGACTGCTGTCTCGTGAGCGCACAGGAGACCAAGCAGGAGATGCGCCGGCGGATCGCCGCGGCGCGGCGGTCCATGCCCGAGTACGAGCGGAGCGCGGCCGGGTCGGCGATCCGCGACGCGCTGGCGGCGGAGCCGCTGCTCACGACGGGCGGGACGGTGGCCGCCTACTACGCGGTGGGTACCGAGCCCGACACCCGCAAGCTGATCGCGGCGCTGTGGAAGCGCGGCACCTACGTACTTCTGCCGGTGTTCCTCGACAGCGGCGAGCTCGACTGGGCCGCCTACGACGGGCCCGACAGCCTGGCCGAGGCGCGGTACGGGCTGCTGGAACCGACGGGGCGCCGCTACGGGCCCGATGCGGTCCGCCGGGCGGCGGCGGTCGTGTGCCCGGCGCTGGCGGTGGACGGCCGCGGGCTGCGGTTGGGGCGGGGCGCCGGGTGCTACGACCGGGCGCTGGCCCGGGTGGGTCCGCACACCCGCACGCTGGCGGTGATTTACGACACAGAGCTGGTGGAGTCGGTCCCGGCCGAGCCGCACGACCGGCCGGTGGACGGGGTGGTGACGCCGAGCGGGGGGATGCGCCTGCTGCCGGCGGCCTGACGGCGGACGCGGCCGCCCTGTACTGGGGGAACACCCGCCGGGCCCGCGGCGTTCGAGCATGACGGCAGCGTGATCGCAGGCGATCTCGACGGCGCCGCACCCCCGATGTCGCGGCTGTGCTGCCGGACCGCGTAATATTTGGCAGTCGACGGGTGAGAGTGCCAATAGGAGGACCCAGTGCCGACGTACCAGTACGCATGCACCGAGTGCGGCTCCCAGATGGAGGTCGTGCAGAGCTTCAGCGACGACTCGCTCACCGTCTGCCCCGAGTGCCAGGGCCGGCTGCGCAAGGTGTACTCAGCGGTGGGCATCGTCTTCAAGGGATCGGGCTTCTACCGCACCGACAGCAGCGCCTCCCCGGACCGGTCGTCCACGGCGGCCTCCGGCGCGAGCGCGAACGGCGAGTCCGGCGCCACCGCGAAGAGCGAGTCGGCGTCCTCCGGATCGGACTCCGGTTCGTCCTCCGGATCGTCGTCCGGATCGGACTCCTCCTCGGCGAAGTCGGACTCCTCCGGCGCCAAGGAGAGCAAGGCCCCCGCCGGATCCGGCGCCTCCTCCACCTCCGCGAGCAGCTGAGGCGGGTCCCGGCACCCGCCCGGCCTCCGGCGCCCGGCTGATTCCGCCACGGCCGGCGGGCGGTTCCGCCGCGGCCGGTCATACGCGCTCCCGCCCGTCGCCGGGGTCCCGAAGGACGGCCGGCCGGCGGCGAGGACGCCGCGCGGCCGTTCCCGTCCGCGGTAGCGCCGCCCGACCGCCGCACACGCCGCTCGTGCGCTCCGGGGCCGCCGAGGCCGCGAGGGCGGCGACGGCCCGAGCGGCCCCGCCCCGCTCCCGGCCGGGAACATGGACGCCGACCGCGGCGCCCGGGCCCCCTGGCGCAAACCCACCCGCGGCGCCTGTGGACGGCGGCGGCACGGTCGGCGACCGGCGGCCTACCGTACGGGCATGCACGCCGCCGTTGTGTTCACCGCACGCTCCGCCCGCACTCCGGTCCCGGACCCCCACGTGGTCCCGCCCCCGCTCGCTCCGCATCTCTGCCCGCCCGGCTCCGTGCCCTCGCCCGCAGGGGCGGCGCGGTGAGCGGGCGCGGATCCGCGAGCGCACCGCTGCGCGCGCTCGCCCGCCTGCGCCGACCCCTGGGCGCTCTCTGCGCCGCGCTCGCGCTGACAGGCGCAGTGCTGCTGCTGCGGCCGCCGCCGGCACCCGCCACCGAGGTGCTCGTGGCCGCACGGCGGCTCGACGCGCTCTCCCCCTTGGCGCCCGGCGACCTCGCAGTGCGGGCCCTGCCGCCGGCGGCGGTGCCCGAGCACGCGCTGCGCCCGCACGACGACCCGCTCGGGCGCTCGCTCACCGGCCCCGTCACCCGCGGCGAGGTCCTCACCCGCGCGCGCATCGCCGGGCCTCCCGCACACGGGCGTGACCCGGGTCTGGTGGCGGCCCCGGTGCGGCCGACCGGCACGCTCCCCGACGGCCTGGTGCACCCGGGCAGCAGGGTCGACGTGCTGGCGGCCGCGGGCGGCGGCGCCGCGCCCCTCGGCGGCGAGGCGCCGCCCGCGCGGACCGTCGTCGAGGACCGCCCGGTGGTCGCCGTCGAGGAGGCCGGGGCTTCGGGCGCCGCGTCGGCCGGCCCGCTGCTCGTGCTGGCCGTGCGCCCGGCCGAGGCGCGCGCCCTCGCAGGGCACGCGGGCACATCGCACCTGTCGATCACCCTCCGAAGATGATCCATGTCAGCACCTTGTGCCTGTTCGCCCCGGGGCACCGCGCGGCCGCCCGAGACCGGCCACGCGACGGCCCGGACGTCCCTAGCGGGGGGCGGGGTAGGGGCGGCTTCCGGCGGTTCCTGCTGCGGAGAAGCCCGGTGGGCCCGGCGGCGGAGGTCGTGAACGGCGCGGTCGTCGCCGACCCGGCGGCCCCGTTCCCCGACGCTCGGCACACCGCTGACCGGCCTGTCCGGCGGCGTGCGGCCGTCGGCTGGACCGCGGTACCCGACGCCCGGTCGGTCAAGTCCGGCGAAGGCGGTGCCGAGCGCGGATTCGACGCGGGCAAGAGGACCACCGGCCGCAAGCGCCACCTGATCACCGATACGCTCGGGCCGGCCCTCGTGGTCGCGGTGACCTCCGCCTCGGAGGACCGTCCCGGCGGGCGCCGCGTGCTGGAGCGGCCGGCCGCGGCCTTCCCGTCCATCGGCCTGGTCCGGGCCGATGCCGGCTACCCCGACCGGGTCGGCAACCGGCCCCCGGCCTGGGCCTCGGAGAGGTTCCGGTCGGTCGTGGAGATCGTCCGCCGCAGCGACGACGCGACGGGGTTCCAGGTGCTGCCGCGCAGGCGGGTGGTCGAGCGGACCTTCGGCCGACCGGTGCGCAACCGGCGCCCGGCCCGCGATTACGAGCGTCCGACCGGCGATTCCGCGACCGTGGTCCACGACCGCGACGATCCGGCTGATGGCCACACGGCCGGCTGGTCAGAGCGCACGCTGGAGCAGCCGCCCAGCCGACCCGACCGTGTGGTCACCCGGTTACCCGACCGTCTCTCAGCCGTGCTCGGCGTCGTACTCCCAGTGCCAGGGCTCGAAGGGGTTGGAGTACGCCCACTGCGGGTGGAACCAGTTCCACTTCGTGGAATTGGCCTCCAGCCAGTTGAACTGCGCGCTGCCCTGAGACTGCACACCGCCGCACAGGTCGACGGCCAGTCCCCAGCCGTGGTTGCTGGTGCCGGGTACCGCGGCCATGCCGGGCGGCTTGGTGGCGTAGAGGCGCTGCTGGTTGGACAGGTCGCGATAGGAGCTGGTCAGGCACATGCCCTCGCCGAACCGCTCGGTGTAGGCCTGGTTCATCTTCAGAAAGTCGATCGCGGCGTCGGCCCGCAGGAACTCGCCGTCCGTGTGCAGCTTGCACAGGCTGTTCTGCGGCAGCAGCCCGTTGGGGTAGCCGTCGGCGTTGTCGGCGATCGAGGGGTCGCACTCGGCGCCGGCGAAGTAGGCCTCGGGGTCGAGTCCGCGGTCCTTGAGCTCCTTGGTCAGCTCCTGCGTGCTGTCCTTGGACTCGGCCCGCAGGCCGTCCAGCTTCTCCTCAAGCTCGACGCGCTTGAGCTGGGTGTCGGTCTGCAGATCCTGGGCCTGGGCGGCCAGGTCCGACTGCTCTTCGCGCAGGTCGCTCGCCTTGTCCAGCATGGCCTGGCGGTCGTCGGCGAGCTTGAGCACGTGCGACTCGACCTGCAGATCCTGCTGCAGCTTGCCGGAGGTCAGGATGCCCAGGACACCAGCGTTGGGCTGCATGTAGAGCGTGCTGCCCAGCTGGGCCAGCGGTTCGCGCATGTCGGCCAGGCGCAGCTCGGTCTGCTGGAGGTCGTGCAGCGTGGAGACCAGCTTGTCCTGGGCGTCGTTCAGCTCGTCTTCCTGCTTGGTGTACTCGTCGGTGGCCTTCTCCAACTCATCCTTGGCCTCGTCCGCCTTCTTCTTCAGCTTGTCGAGCTTGGAATCAGCGGAAGCGGGAGAGCTAACGGGTGAGAAGGCGACTTCAGCACCAGGCACCAGGAAGAGTGCGATGATGAGGGCGACGATCACCGAAAGCCCCCCGTGCCTGCGCGCGCGTGCGAGCAGTGCCAGTGAGGAGCGGGAGGACCCGATTCGCTGAACGCGGGCCGATGGCCGCGTCGAATCGAGGTTGAACGGCACGAGGAGGTCCTCCGGTTGCGAGTAATCGGTGGTGCACGTGGCCGCATCGCAAGTTACTACATGTCCACTATTGGACGGACCGAGATGGATTCTCCGGCGGACACGGGGGGAGTCTGAGGGTCCGACACCGCGCATCTGCGTCGATGTCGTTGCGAAACGGCAGGTCACCGGTGGTTCATTCCGCGTCCCAGGCTACGGCCGTTACAGCACCGCAACCTCCGTTGAGCGCCTCACAGGCCAAATGTGACCAAGACCACAGACTTGCCGTGACAACCTGACCGCCTGCAAGGGTAGGTAGTGGGCCCGCCGTTCAGCCGCCCACCGGCCCCCCATCCTCCGCTAGGCTGGTCCCCGGTTCCGGCCTCATAGCTCAGGGGACAGAGCACCACTCTCCTAAAGTGGGTGTCGGAGGTTCGAATCCTCCTGGGGCCACCACGCTTCACCTGCATCTACTTCGCCCGGGGAGCTTCCGGGTAAGGCCGGGGTTGCGATTTGGGCCGCAGCCCGCGGCGCCCCGCAGGCCTGACGGCACGTACCCCGTACCGCCCTCTGCCGGTGAACCCGTGCCAGGGCTCCGCGACGCCGGTGTTCGACGGCGGCGCGCCGATGGCGGGCGCGTACAGCTCAGGCGGAGGCTTCCAAGCCATGGCGGCAGCGCTCCCCCGCATCCGACGGACTACGGCACCACCGTGCGCAGCCGGCGTGACCGGCCACGGCGGCGGCGACGAGGAAGCCGCGGACCCGTTGTCCGCGCCACCGCGTCCCTCAGCAGGGCATCCCTCAGCAGCGCGGAGCTCACTGATGGGCGCAACCATTGACCGTGGTCGATAATGGGGGTATGACCGCTCCGATCTCGTCTCCCTCGCTGCCGACGCTCGCCGCCGCGGACGCCGAGACCTATGCCGCCTGGTTCGCCTGCCTGGCCGAGCCCGCGCGGGTCCGCCTCCTGCACACCATCGCCTCCGCGCCCGACGCCGCGACGGTCGGCGGGCTCGCCGAGGCCTTGGGCCTGCGCCAGCCCACCGTGTCCCACCACCTGCGCAAACTCGCCGACGTCGGGTTCGTCACGCTCACCAAGTCGGGCACCTCCACCCGCGTGCTGATCAACCCGGCCTGCTGCACCGGCCTGCCGCACGCCGCCGACGCCGTGATGGGACTGCTCGACTCCCGGCCGTGCTGCCCCACCGACCTGCCCTCCGACGTGACCGTGCGCGCCATGCGGCGCGGCGACCTCGACGCGGTGCGCCGCATCTACGCCCAAGGCATCGCCACCGGCGACGCCACCTTCGAGACGGAGGTCCCGCCCGCCGGCGAGCTCGACGCCAGGTGGCTGGCCGACCACCGATGGGTCGCCGTACTCGACGGCGCGGACGAGCCCGTCGGCTGGGCCGCGGCGGCGCCCGTGTCCGACCGCGCGGTCTACGCGGGCGTGGCCGAGACCTCGGTCTACGTCGCCGAGTCCGCCCGCGGCCGCAGCGTCGGCAAGGCCCTGATCCACAGGCAGGTCACCGCCGCCGACGCCGGCGGCCTGTGGACCCTGCAGACCGCGATATTCCCCGAGAACAAGGCCAGCCTCGCCCTGCACCGCAGCGCGGGCTTCCGCACGCTGGGCGTGCGCGAGCGCATCGGCAGGCACCACGGCGTCTGGCGCGACACCGTCATGCTCGAACGCCGCCGCGACGAGCACGGCTGCGCGCCGAGCGACGAGCGGAAGCGGTGACCCCGGCCGGGCCCGTTCCGCCGAGCGGACCCGGGCGCGGGAGCGCCCCGTCGGCGGTTGCTCCCGATCACTCTCAGGGAGAGCCGGGTGGCGCTCCGTCGCCCGGGCCCTATCCTTTCGGCCATGGCACACCCTCCCCGACCTCCGCGATCGTCCCATCCCGACCGTCACCGGCAAGGGCACGACGAGTGGCCGCCGGCCGACCATCCGACCGTGACCCACCTGCGCCCCGAGGCGACCGCGAACGACTACGCGCGCCGGATGCTGCCCTGGACACCCGCCTTCATCGCGGTCTTCGCGGTGGTGCCGCCGATGGGCACGGCGCTGTTCTCCCCCTTCGCCGGTTCGGGGCCGATCGCCCTCGTACCGGCGGTGCTGCTGGGGCTCGCGGTGGACGCAGGTCTCGCCGCCGTACTCGCGTCCAAGGTCCGCCGCATGTTCACCCAAACCACGGTCGCGGCCTCGCCCACCGGAGTGGAGCTGCGCGACCGGATGGGCTTCGTGGTCCGCCTGCGGTGGGCCGACATCACCGGCGTGGGCACGGTGGAGGACGATCGCGGCCCCAGCATCCGCGACGTCAGTCCCGACGCCGGCCGCACGCTCGCCGCGAAGGCGCCCGCCGTCCGCACCCAGGGGATCATCGGCTGGGGCCACCGCTGGCTGCCGCACTCGACACCCGCCCACCTGCGCAACCACCTGGCGCAGCAGCCCCGCGACGCCGCAGGCCGCGAACCGGTCGCCGTGTCGTTCTCCGCAGCCGGCCCCGCGAACTCGGCCAACCCGCTGCTGGCCCAGCTCCGGCACTACCGGCCCGACCTCGTCGGCTGACGCGCCTGCGCGACCGGCGCACCCGCGCAGACGCCCCCGCCCCGCACGGGCGCCGGCGGCCCTCGTCCGGCTGAACCGGGCACCGGGCGGGGGCGGGGACCGCCTCCCGCAGGCGGCGGCCCCGGCGCGAGGCCGGGGCCGCCCGGGACGGGTCCGAACAGGTGGCGCGGACTACCTAGACTCGGCCCATGGACGACCGCACCCTGTACCTGGTGGTGACCGGAGCCTCTTCGCCGCGCGAGAGCGTGGCCGACCTCGTGCGGCAGGCGCGGGAGCGCGAATGGGCCGTCACCGTGATCTGCTCACCGATGGGCACCCGCTTCCACGACGTCCACGAGCTGGCCGGTATCAGCGGCGACCGGGTGCGGGTGGACTTCCGGCTCCCCGGCACCGGCGAGCGTCTGCTGCCGCCGGACGCCCTGCTGGCCTGCCCGCTCACCTTCAACTCGCTGAACAAGATCGCCTCCGGGTTCACCGACACCATGGCGGTCGCGGTCGCCTGCGAGATGCTCGGCCACGGCGTCCCCACGGTCTGCGTGCCCCACCTGAACGGGCCGCTGGCCCGCCACCCCGCCGCCGGCGCCAGTGTGCAGACGCTGCGCGGGATGGGCGCCCGCGTCCTCTTCGACCCCGATGCGCCTACCGAGGACCGGCTGCCGCAGTGGAAGGACGTGCTCGAGGCCGTGGACTCCGCCGCCGGCTGACCGCGCCCCTGCCTACCGGGCGCTGCGCTCCGCACCGCGGACGGTAGGGTGCCCTCTGCGCCGAGTCCGCGGCCGTGGAAAGCGGGTGCCCCCTTGTCTGTCGCCGTTGTGGTCGTCGTCGCGCTGGGCGCCGCATTCGCGCTCTTCGGCACGCTGTTCACCGTGCTGGGCCTGCGCGCGCGGCGCCGACGGCAGCGCCGCGCCGAGCACGGCGTCCGCACGCGGGCGACGGTGACCGCGGTCGAACCGGCGATCCCCGAGACGCGCGGCGCGTTCGAGCAGCCGTTCGTGCTCGCCTACGCCGACCCCGCCGGGCGCGGCTACGAGCACCGGTTCACCGGCGGCTTCGGCGGGATCGTCCCCGCCGAGGGGTGGCGCGTGGAGGTCCTGTTCGACCCGGAGGACCCCGCCAACGTCGAGATCACGGACAACCCCTACCTGCACGGTGTCGCGGGCGCCGAGAAGGCCGAGCGCTCCCCGCTGCGCCGTCGGCTGATCCGCGCCCTCGCGGCCGTGACGGCGGTCCTGCTGGCGTGGGGCCTCATCATGTTCGCCCTCGCCCCGACCCTGTACGGACCCTACGACCCCGCCTACACGCGGTACTTCCTCCTCGGGAGCGCCCTGGTGTTCTTCGCGGCGGCCGCGGCGATCGCGGGAGCCGGCGCCGACTTCCTCGCCACAGCGGTGGGCAGGCGCCGCGTCTCCACCACGGCCGAGGGCGTCATCACGCAGACGTGGACCGAGATCCGCCGCTCCAGCGACGACGACGGACCGTCGACGACCCGGGTGCACCCCTACGCGGTCCGGTTCACCCTGCCCGACGGCCGCCGGGTGCACCGGCGCGCGCCCGACACCCCCGGCTTCGACCGCAACCGCCCGGGACAGCGGGTCGAGATCACCTACCAGCCCGCCGACCCGACCGGCTTCACGGTGGGCGGACCGGGGCGCCTCCTGCTCGCCCCGGTGCTGACCCTGCTCTTCGGCCTGGTCTTCGCCGCCGTCGCGACCGTCCTGGTGGTCATCGCCGCCGTCACCTGAGCGGGGCGCGGCGTTTTCCACCGGTCCGCGCCCCGGCCCGCGTGGTCTTCTCGCTTGCGGTCCCACCAACCGGGTAGCAGGCGCCGGGACCGACCGCCTGCGCACCCGTCGCCGGGGGCCGGGCGCAAGTCGCAGCGGAAGGACGCGTGGAGGTTCTCATGATGAAACGCGTGACGACGGGGGACGTGGCCGCCCTGGCCATCCGCACCGGGCTGGGGGCGACGCTGTTCGCCCACGGCACGCAGAAGCTCTTCGGCTGGTTCGGCGGCGGCGGCCTGGACGCCGCAGCGAGCGGGTTCCACGGCATGGGCTACCGGCCGGGCCGCCCCATGGCGACGGTCGCCGGCCTGTGCGAGGCGGCGGGCGGCGCGGCGCTCGCGCTCGGACTGGGCACTCCGGCAGGCGGCGCGGCGGCGGCCGGGGCCATGGGCGTGGCGGCCGAGACGCACGCACCCAACGGCTTCTTCAACACCGAGGGCGGGCTGGAGTACCCGGCGCTGATCGCGCTGAGCGCGACGGCCCTGGTCGCCCAGGGCCCCGGGCGGCTGTCGCTGGACGAGGCGACAAGACACGTGTTCGACCGTCCGTGGATGCGCCTGGCGGCGCTGGCCGCGGTCCCGCCGGCGGTCGCGGCTGTCGTCGCCCGCAAGCACCGCAGCCTCGCGGAGGACGCCGCGGAGCCGGAGGGGTCCGGGAGCGCTTCCGGCTGACGCCCGGACCGAGCCGTACGAGCCCGCTGCGCGCCGCCGCCGATTCCTGCCCGACGCCCCCGGCGATCGCCGGAGCCCGGGCCTCGGCGGCCACCGCGACCGAGAGCGGCGCGCGCAGCGCGCGCGGCGGTGCGGCGTTGCGCCGGTTGCCCAGGCGGGGGCGGCGGTGCGGCGATCGGTTTCGCTCGGAGCGGCCCCTCGCCGCGGCTTCCGGGGGCGGCGGGTCCGGGTGGCCCCGGGCGGGCTCCCGTCCGCGCTTCGGCGCGGACGCCGAGTCCCGGCGGCGCCCGGCAACGGCGGGTTCCGCGCCCGAGTCGCCGCCGCGGCCGGCGGCGGGGCGCAGCCGCTCCGCGGTACCGGAGGCGCCTTCAGCCCCCGCGCGCCTCGTCCCTGCCGCGGCAGGCCAGCGCGTCGGCGCGCTCGTTGCCGCTGTCCCCGCTGTGCCCGCGCACCCAGTTCCACCGGACCTCGTGCCGTTGGGCGGCGGCGTCCAGGCGCTGCCACAGGTCGGCGTTCTTCACCGGCTTCTTCCCGCTGGTCATCCAGCCCGAGCGCTTCCAGCCGCGGATCCAGGAGGTGATGCCGTTGCGCACGTAGGTGCTGTCGGTGTGCAGGCTCACCGCCAGCGGCCGCTTCAGCGCCTCGAGCGCCATGATGGCCGCCATGAGCTCCATGCGGTTGTTGGTCGTCCGGGTCTCACAGCCGTAGAGCTCCTTGGAGTGCTCTCCGTAGTGGAGCACCACGCCCCAACCGCCCGGCCCCGGGTTTCCGGCGCAGGCCCCGTCTGTGTAGATCAGCACCGACCGCTGCGCCGCGGCCTGCTCTCCGCTCGTTCCCACGCCGGGCAATCTACCGCGCCGGCCCGGCAGCGGGGACCGCGGCGCTCACCGGGGCGGCACGGCGCGTTCGCGGCCGGCGTACTTCCAGGTGGCGACGATCACGCAGGCCACCGTGACCAGCAGCGCCCAGGCCCCGAACTTGGCCGGGTGCACCAGGCGCCACACGTCGGCCTGGTGGGGGTACTCCCAGGCCCCCAGGAACGTCGCGATGTTCTCTGCCACCCACAGGAAGAAGCCGATCAGCACGAACGACAGCGCGAGCGGCATCCGGTAGCGCACCGCGCCCACGGTGAAGCGCACCATCACCCCCCAGGTGGCGGCGACCATGGCGGCGGCGAGCACCACGCGCACGTCGGGAAGCCAGTAGTGGGTCAGGAAGTTGGTGTAGATCGCGGCGGCGACCAGCGCCGTGGCGACCCGGCGGTAGCCGGCGAACTCCAGGTCCAGCCGCCGCCAGGCCTGGCAAACGTAGCTGCCCACGGCGGCGTAGAGGAACCCGCTGTACAGCGGCACACCGCCGATCTTGGTCAGCGCCTCCTCCGGGTAGCTCCACGACCCCATGTGCACCTTGACCAACTCGAACACCAGCCCCACAACGTGGAACCCGGCGACTGCGAGTGCCTCGGACCCGGTCTCCAGGCGGGTCGCCCAGAACACCGCGGTCAGCGCGATGCCGTAGAGCAGCAGTGCGTCGTAGCGGGCGATGGGCAGCGGCACGACCGACGAGAGCGCCAGTCCCGCGAACAGGCACACCGCGAACAGGCAGGAGAGCGCCTCCTGCCAGGCGAAGCGCAGCACCTGGGACGGCCGCAGCCAGTCGGCGCGGGTGGCGGGCCGGGCCGCCGCGCCGGCCACCTGCGCCTGTGGTCCTGTGTCCGCGACCATGGGGTTCCCCTCTTTCTCGCCGCCGCTCCGACCGGCGGCCCTGTGAGCCGGCAAGCATGCCAGACGGTGCTCCCGCACCGCAGCGGCACCCCCGCCGCCGCGGGATGCCGCCACCGTCGATTCGGCGCCGACACCGCCGATCCGGTGTTTCGGGCCCGAGGCTCGGCGGCCGATAGTCTGTCTTGATCACCGGCCCGCCGGGCCGATCCCGCATTCCGCATCCTGATTTCACAACGATGGGCGGTGGCTCACCTGTGGACGGCTGGCCCTCCCCCGCCGAGCGCCCGATCTTCGTCATCGGCTGCCCCCGGTCGGGCACGACCCTCCTGCAGCTGATGCTGCACGCGCACCCGCGCCTCGCGATCCCGCCGGAGACCCGGTTCATGCTGGACGTCTACCGCCGCCGCGCCGAGTTCGGCGACCTGAAGGACGGCGCGAACCGCCGCAGACTCGCCGAGGCGGTCACGGGCCCGCGCAACACCCGCTACCGCGACCTGAAGCTGGACCGCGACGAGACGGTGGCCGCCATCGTCGACGGCCCGCCGACCGTCGGTTCGGCGCTGGGCACCGTGCTGCGCCAGTACGCGCGCCGCTTCGGCAAGGAGCGCTGGGGCGACAAGCGGCCGGGCTACTACCAGGCGGTCGACGAGCTGCGGCGGATGTTCCCGCACGCGCAGTTCGTCCACCTGATCCGCGACGGGCGCGACTGCGTCGGCTCGCTCAAGCAGATGCCCTGGTACAAGCAGACCAGCTACCACGCGATCTCGACGTGGGCCGAGGCGATCGACTACGGCCGCACCGCCGTCCGCCGCCTGGGGCCCGACACCTTCCACCAGCTGCGCTACGAGGACCTCGTCGCCGACCCGGCGCGCGAGCTGTCGGCGCTGTGCGACTTCCTCGGCGAGGAGTTCGACCCCGCGATGTGCGAGCCGCGCCGCGTGGCCAAGAGCGCGGTGCCCAAGTTCAAGACCTGGCACAGCAACACCAGCCGCGACGTCAACGCCTCCAGCTCCGGATCCTGGCAGGACCGGCTGGACCCGTGGGAGGCGGCGCTGGCCGAGGCCGTTCTCGGCAGGCGGCTGCGCGAGAACGGCTACGAGCTGTCGGGGGCTCCCCGGCCCTCGGCGGGCGACCTCGCGCGCTACGCGCGGGTGAGCACGAAGCGGCGGCTCGCCCGCCGCAAGCGCCTCTGGCTCGACCGGGCGCGGCGGCTGCGCGAGGCCGACTCCGACGTCGCCATCGTCACCGCCGAGTCCGGCTCCGCCGCCTCCAGCGAGCACACCGCCGAGTCCGACGGCTGAGGGTCCGCGCGGGCGGGCGGGTGTCGGCGTCGGTCCGTATCCTGCTGCCATGAGCGAACCCGCGGTGCTCGGCCGCCGCAGCCTGAACCGGGCCACGCTGGAGCGCCAGCTCCTGCTGCGCCGCTCGGCGATGCCGCCCGAACAGGCCCTCTCGCACCTGGTGGGCCTCCAGGCACAGACCCCCCACACCTGGTACACGGGCCTGTGGGCGCGCTTGGCCGACTACGCGCCCGAGCCCACCTCCGAGCTGCTGGGCTCGGGGGCGATCGTGCGGATACCGGTCATGCGCTCCACGATCCACCTGCTGACCGCCGACGACGCGGTGCGCCTGCGCCCGCTGATGGAGCCCGTCCACGAGCGGATGTTCCGATCGGCCTTCGGGCGCAGGGTCGCCGGCCTCGATGCGGCCGAGGTGGAGAAGGCGGCCCGCGCGGTGCTGCAGGAGGGTCCGCTGACCTTCAGCGAGCTCGGCGCCCGGCTGGCCGCGCACGGCCGCTCCGCGGGCTGGGGCGAGCGCGATCCGCAGGCACTCGCGCAGTGGGGCCGGACACTCGTACCGCTCGTGCAGGTACCCCCGCGCGGGCAGTGGGGCCGCAGCGGGCAGGCGGCGCATGCGCCCGCCGAGGCCTGGCTGGGCCGTCCGCTTCCCGAGCCCTTCAGCCTTGAGCACCTGGTCCTGCGCTACCTCGCGGCGTTCGGCCCCGCCTCGGTGCTCGACGTCCAGAAGTGGTGCGGGCTGACCCGCCTGGGCGAGGTCGTCGACGAGCTGCGCCCGCGGTTGAGGGTGTTCCGCTCCGAGGACGGGCGGGAGCTGTTCGACCTGCCGGACGCGCCGCGGCCCGACGCCGAAACCCCCGCACCGGTGCGCTTCCTCTACGACTTCGACAACCTGCGCTGGTCCTACGCCGACTTGGACCGCCTCGTCACCGTGGACCTGCGCGAACACGGCTTCACCGCCGCGAACGGCCTCGATCCCGGCCTGGTCCTGCTCGACGGGTTCGCCGCCGGCGGCTGGCGCATCAACGTACGGCGGCGCACCGCGGTCCTGCACGTGCGGCCTTTCCGGCGCCTCAGCGGCGCCGACGAGGCCGCGATGCGGGCGGAGGCCGAGGCGCTGCTGGAGTTCTACGCGCCCGCGGCGGCCGAGCGCGCGGTCGAGGTGGGGCCGCCGTCCGGATGACCCGGATTCGGGTGCTCGGTGCGGTCAGTTGCCGCCGGGGAAGCTGCCGGTGTGCACGAGCTCGTCGGCGAGCACGCTCAGCTTCACGTTGAGGTTCTGAGACGCCTTGGCCAGCAGGCTGAACGCCTGGCGGTCGGTGACCTTGTAGCGCTCCACCAGGATGCCGGTGGCCTCGCCGATGCGCTGGCGGGTGCGGATGGCGCGCTGGAGGTTGTGCTGGGTCTGCACGTTGGCCAGCGCCACCGCGGCGTGGGCGGCGAGGATCTGCCCGATCTCATAGGCGTCGACGCCGAAGACCCGGGGCTGGGAGGAGTAGAGGTTCAGGCCGCCGAGGATGTCGTCGTGGGTGAACAGCTGGAACGAGCACATGCTCTCGACACCCAGCGGTGCCGCCTCGGCGGTGAACTTGGGCCAGCGGGTCTCTTCGGCGACGGACTCGACGGCGAACACCTCGCGCACCCAGATCGCCTCGATGCACGGGCCCTCGCCGGTGCGGTACTGGATCGCGTCGACCTGCTCGACGACGGGGTCGGTCGCGCCGTAGGTGCTGATGTTCTTCCGCTTCTCCACCACGGAGACGCCGGCGAACTCGCAGCCGTCGACCTCGGAGACCGCCAGGGCGGTGATCTCCTCCAGGGTCGACTGCACCGTCTCGTGCTGGAGCAGATCCCGCGCGAACTCGGCGAAGGCCCTCGCGACGTCCTGGCCCTCCCGGCCGGGGGCGGCCGCGGCCGCTGCCGCGGCGACCGTTTCGGCTTCCACCGAATCGGCCGCGGCCCCGTCGACGGCGTCGGCTGCGGCCTCCTCGACGGCGTCGGCTGCGGCCTCCTCGACGGCGTCGGCTGCGGCCCCCTCGACGGCGTCGGCTGCGGCCCCCTCGATGGGGTCGGCCGCGACGCTCTCAGCGCCGTCCGGATCGATCATGCTTGCCACCTGTCCTCCCATCCCCCGTCGCCGCCGAGCGGACGCTCCTGCCGCGGTGCCCGCCGGGCGGTGCCGGCCGAGCCATCCCCCGGCGTCTCCCTCCGGCACTGCCCAGCGCGATCCGAGGCAATGCGGCGCAGGGGTCGCGTCCGGTCGCGTGTGTTCGCGGACTGCAGCGCCATGGCGGCGGGCGGGTCGGCGAAGCCGCCGGGTGCCGGAGCACTCCGGCCACCGAGCGGTGGGCGGCACCGCTGTCTGCGGGCCTGTCCGTTCCTGTCTACCGTGTCGCCGACCCGGAAGAAAGGGTAACGGGGTGGTTACATCATTCTTACCTCAGTGGCAGGCCCTCGACTCGACAGCACGATGAGGCGGGCCGTGTCCGCGGTCTAGACCAGCAGGCGCACCGCTGCGGCGACGGTGCTGGTTGGACGCCGGAACCGGAATTGCGACCGGACGAGACCGGTCGGCGCCGAGTGGGCGGAAATCGGCGCCCGCAGGCGGCCAATTCGGTGAAATCACCTGGTGCGTCCGCGCCTTGACGGGCTGTGGCACTGCATTTAGCGTCAGGACCACTCGGTGGACATGAATTCTCCGAGGGGCCGGGTCGGCGGCCTCCGGAATTCACGGACGGCGCCGTTCGCCACCGAGTGCGGAAATTCCGCACGTCGTGGAATGCGCGCCTGCGCAGCCGAGGGGGACCGGCTCTTCCCGCGGCGGCGGCGCCCGTTCCCGCGGTCACCGGTACCCCCGGCCGGGCGCCGGACCGCGCGGAGGACCGCATCGGGTCCTCCCGCCCCGACTACCCCGCTACGGCGGCGCCCCGCCCGATCCGATGCACGGCCGCCAAGCCGGCCGCAACGGGGCGGCGCCTCCCGACACGAAGGACTTCCATGAACCTGAAGAAGGCCAGCTTCTCGACCGCGGCCGTCGCGGCCGCCACCCCGCTGCTGTTCGCGCTGCTGCCCGCGGGCGTCGCCAGCGCGCACGGCTACGTCTCCTCGCCGCCCAGCCGCCAGGCCCAGTGCGCGGCGGGGACCGTCGACTGCGGCCAGATCAAGTGGGAGCCGCAGAGCGTCGAGGGCCCCAAGGGCCTGACCAGCTGCAGCGGCGGCAACGGCCGATTCGCCGAGCTCGACGACGACAGCAAGGGGTGGGAGGTCACGCCGGTCGGCAACAGCCTCGACTTCACCTGGTCGCTGACCGCCCAGCACTCCACCGCGACGTGGCAGTACTTCATCGGCGACGACATGGTGGCCTCCTTCAACGACGGCGGAGCGCAGCCGCCGGCCACCGTCACCCACCACGTGGACCTGAGCGGCTACAGCGGCCAGCAGAAGATCCTGGCCGTGTGGAACGTCGCCGACACCGCCAACGCGTTCTACTCCTGCGTCGACGTCAACGTCGGCGCCGCCTGACCGGAACCGCCGCAGCGACGCGGCCCGCCCGGCGGACCCACGGTCCGCGGGCGGGCCGCCCGCGGCCGGGTAAAAAAAACCCCGGCGGCGAATTCCCCGCGCCGGACTCCCGGTTCGCCCCCGTCCTGGAAATCACGCGACGATTCCGCTCCGCCGTCCGGATTCCGAAGGGCGAACAGCTCCCCCTGTCGGCATTCCCAATCCTTTGCGACCGGTTTTCCACGCCCCTGACCGGGAGATTCGCGACTCACATTCCAGTACTTCCGTCCAACCGTTCCCGCAGCAGATCGGCGTGCCCGTTGTGCCGGGCGTATTCGGCGATCATGTGCACCAGGACGGCGCGCAGGGAGACGGGGGTCCCGGTACGCCTGCGGATCCCGGTGCGCTCCAGCGGCGCCGCCGCGACGATCCGGCGGGAGGCGTCGACCTCGTCCCGCCACTCGGCCAGCGCATCGGCCGGGTCGCCGCCGGTGCCGTGGAAGTCGAGGTCGGGATCGTCGTCGCTGTAGTGAAGCAGCGGGACGTCCTCGCCGGCGAACTGGATGCGGAACCACCAGCGCTCGACGCCCGCCAGATGGCGCACCAGCCCGTGCAGCGACAGCTCCGACGGCGGCACGGCGCGTTCGGACATCCGCTCGGGACCCAGACCCGCGCACTTGAGCTCCAAGGTGCGGCGGTGCCAGTCGAGGAACGCCGTGAGCGTCTCGCGCTCGCCGCCCGTTCCGAGGGGCTCGGTACGCGGGTCGCCGGCCAGGCGCGGCGCGTAGGACTGGGGGTCGTCGGCCACTGCGGACTCCTCACACTCGGCTCCGCCGCGCGGCTGCGGCGACGGAGGTCGAGGGAGAGCCTGGCACGCTCCGGTGACGGGCGCAGGGCGGCGGCGGCCGCGCCGCCGGGAAGCGCGTCCGGGTCGGGCGCAGCGGGGCCGCACCCGGCCCGGACGCGGGTCCGCGGGTCAGCAGACGTTGCGGCCGCTGTTGACGAATGTGTTGTTTCGGACAGTGATGTCTTCGCCGCAGGGGTTCTCGTTGATCGCAGAGTCGGTGACCGTGAGGTTCTGCAGCGTGATGTCGCGCGAGACGGGGAACTCGTCGCGGGAGGCGATGCGGATGTCGCCCGGCCCGGAGACCGACCCCGACTCGGCGGCGATCGTGACGTTGTAGCAGTTCTCCAGCAGCATCGCGTTGCTGCCGGTGCCGGCGATGTCGACCCGGTCGACCACGGCGCCGCCGCTCTCGGACACGCAGAACAGGCCGCGTCCGCCGCCGCGGGCGATGACCTCCTCCACGTGGATGTTCGTCGGGTAGGAGTCGCCGATGCGGCCGTTGCGGTTGGCCATGCGGAAGGCCGCGTATCCGGTGCCGGTGCCGGTTCCCTCGCCGTCGACGGTGCCGACCTCGGCGTTGGTGGTGTCGTTGAGCAGCAGCCCGGAGTAGGCGGTGTCGCGGGCGACGACGGTGCCGATGTCGAGCCCGTCGACTCCGTAGGTCTCGACACCGTGGTTGTCGGTGCCCGAGACGTAGACGTCGTCGATGGTGACGTTGCGGGTGGGCTCGCTGCGGTCGCCGTGGTTGTCGATGCGGATACCGAGCCCGCCGGAGAGCCGCAGGTCGATCCGGCCGAGGTGGATGTTCTCGCCGTTGCGGACGAAGATCCCCGAAGTAGGGGGCGCCGGTGACGCTGAGGTGCGGGACCGCGACGTCGTGGACGCCGCGGGCGCGCACGACCGCGTTGTCGCCCCTCGGGGCGCCGGTCACGTCGATGGTGCCGCAGACCTCCAGGGAGGTGTGGCTGGGCAGGTCCAGGGACTCGCCGGCGCCCATCGAGCCGGAGCCGCGCACGACGACGCTCTCCGTCGAGTTCCGGCCGGACGTCAGGCTGCCGACGGCGGCGCGCATCGCCTCCAGCATGTCGCCGCCGGTGTAAACCGTTTCATCGCCGTTGCGGGAGGTCCAGGTGCCGCCGCTGAGGACCGACTCGGCTTCGTGGGAGCCGTCGCCGCAGGCGGCCTTGGCCGCCGGGGAGTCCGCGGCGGCGGTCTGGGCTTCGGCGCCCGCCGGCTGTCCGTCGTGCGCCTGCGCGGCGCCCGCGCCTCCGGCGATCAGGGCGGGGCTGCGGCTGCCGGCGGCTGCGCCGGATCGTGCGCTGGGGAGTCCCATCGTTCACTCCTGTCACTGGGGGAAATGAGAAGCAGTGCCACTGCGGGACCGCTTGGTAAGCGCTTACCGGTGTCGTGAGTATGGCAACGGACACACAGGGTGGCAACCCGTCTTCGCGCAGTCGCCGAGGCCCGCGCGGGGCGACCTGCGGCGAAGGAGAGAAAACGATTCAGGCGAACCGGAGGGCCGGGCACCGCGGGTCCGCGGGAGCCCGCCCGGGGGTTCCCGGCGGGCTCCCGCGGAGAGGGGAGGGGCGGAGCGGGCCCCGGGACAGCGGGGCCGGGCCGGGGACGGTCAGCGCACGAGGACCGGCGTGCCGTTGGTGACGTGGCCGTCGGCCCACAGCCAGTCCATGGCGGGCAGGCTCACCCGCACGCAACCGTGGGAGGCCGGGTAGGGCGGCACCGAGGAGTAGCCGTGCACGGCGATGCCGCCGTTGAAGTACGCGGGTCGGTACAGCGATCCGAGCGGGCCGTCGTCCCAGCCGTCGACGCGGCGGAAGACCCCGTACTCGCCGGCGGGCGTCACCGCGACCTTGGTCTGCCCCTGCGACGTGTAGGTCTCGCCCGATCCCGTGGAGGTGTTCAGCACGTGCCGCACCTCGCCGTCGCGGACGACCAGCAGCAGCTGGCGGTCCAGGTCGACTTCGAGGACCTCGCCCGAGGTGCTGTCCGCCTCGGGGACCGCGCCCTCGGCGAGCGCCGCCCGGGTGTCAGGGCCCACCACGCCGTCGCGGGCGATCCCCGCCGCCTTCTGGACGGCGAAGACCGCCTGGCTGGTGCGGACGTCGTACTCGCCGTCGACCGGCCCCAGCCAGTAGCCCAGCTCCTTCAGCCGCTGCTCGACCTCGCGCACCGCTGGTCCGGAGTCGCCCAGGCTGAGCAGCGGCTTCCCGGCCTGCTGGGAGTCGGCCGCCGGAGGCGCCGTGGAGGGGACCGCCGCATGCGCCGTCGCGGTCCACCCGCCCGCGGCCACGGCCGCGAAGGCCAGGCAGGCCGCGATTCTTGTGCAGTGGACACGGATGCCCGACTTGTGTGCGTCCATGGGCGCCTTTTACCCGCCCCCGACCCTGCCATGACGCTGAGAACACCTCTCGGCACTCAGAGCACCCGGGGCCGGCGACGCCCGTGCCGGCCCGCGCGCGGCTTTCCTCGTGCTCAACCGCGTACCGCGGTCGCAAACCCGGTTTCCGCGGCCGGATCAGGCCACGCGGCGCGCTCACCGGGCGGGGGCGCCGTCGGCTACTCCGGCGGGAAGGCGGCGAAGTAGCCCGCCGCCATGTCCTCGTCGCCGTGGCCGGACTCCGCGGCGCGGAGCAGCCGGTTCTCCGACGCGGCGGCGAGGTCCGCGCGCAGGCCCGCGTTCTCGGCCGCTTCGCGGACCAGTCGGGCGTCCTTGGCCGCGTTGGCGACCGAGAAGCTGGGCGTGTAGTCGCCGGCGAGCACGGCCTCGGCCTTGGCGTGCAGGTAGCCGTTGTCCAGCGGGCCGCCCGAGACCAGGTCGAGGAAGGCGCGCGGGTCCACTCCCAGTCCCTCGGCGAGTGCGACCGCCTCTCCCGTGGCCGAGTTCAGCGCCAGTACCCAACTGTTGACGACCAGCTTCAGCCGGCTCGCGTGGCCGACCCGGCCCGCCTCCACGGTGCGCGAACCGACGGCGTCGAACACGGGCGCGGCGCGGCGGCGCGCCCGCTCCGGGCCCGCGGCCAGGACCGTGAGCGCCCCCTGCTCGGCGGGTGCGCGGGTGCCCAGCACCGGTGCGTCGAGGAATTCCAGCTCCAGCTTCGCGGCCTGCGCGGCCAGGCGGTCGGTGGCCGCCGTGCCGACGGTCGTGGTCTGCGCCCAGACCGCGCCCCGGGGCGGCGCGAGACCCGACATCACGGACTCGACCGCGTCGCCGTCGGTGAGCATCGTGACGATCACGTCGGCGTCGGCGACGGCTTCGTCCGGACTGCCGGCGACGGTGCAGCCGTGCTCCGCCAGCGGCCGGGCCTTGGCTGCGGTGCGGTTCCACACCCGCACCGCCAGGCCCGCGGCCGCGATGTTGCGCGCCATGGGCGCGCCCATGATCCCGGTGCCCAGCACGGCGACGCGGGGGTTCTCGGTCGGGGGTGTCGAAGACTCGGTTGCGTCCATGGGAGCGTGCTACCCGCGCGCGGGCCCGGCATCCCGCGAGGACGGGCCCCGGCACACACGCACGGACCGCACGGCTCGCACGGCCGGACCTGGCCCCCCGGTCCGGCGCCGAGGCGATCCGTCCGCGTGCCGGTCCCGCCGCCCGGGCGGAGACGGGTATCGGACCGGCGCGGACGGACCTGTGGAACACCGGACCGCGGACCCCGACTTCATCCGGTTCCGGTTCGGCGTGAACCGCACTAACGAGAAGCCGGATCATCGAGGCACGGCCGGGCGGAAGTGGGCGCCGCACGCGCGGACCGCCGACGCCCTCTCACTCTGTGTTACAAGAAGGACGACCAGCCGATCCCTGATCCCGCCCGAGTCGCCCGGAGGAGTCCCCCGCCCATGGACCGAGGACGCACCGGAACCGGCCGCACGCGGTTGTGCGCGTGGGCGCTGGCCGCCTTCGCGGCCGAGTACACGCTCTGTGGCGGGACCGCCCACGCCGCGGGGCCGCCGGCGGACGGTTCCGTCCCCGACGACCCCCCGGCCCCTCCCGCTGCCGAGTCGCCGCAGGGCCGGACGGGCGGCGGGGAGCCTCCCGTCTCGGACACCCCCGCGGAGGCGCCGGCCGCGCCCGGACCGCAGGGGCCGCCGGAGCCGCTCGGCGCACCGCACCGCCCCGGACCGCCGGATGCGCCCGGCGCCCCGCAGCCTCCCGCGCCCGCTCCGGTTGCCCCCTCCGGGCCGTGGGGGCGGCCTGTGGTGCCCGAGTGCCCCGACATGCCGGGGCCGCCGTACTGGACGGACTGGCCGGGCCCGGTGGACTGCGCGGAGGAGCCTCCGCCGCCGGAGCCCACCGTGCCTCCCGCGCTGCCCGAGCCGTCCGGCGCCGCGCCGTCGCCCGCTCCGCCGGGGCCCGCCGATCCCCGGGTCCCGCCCGAAGCGCGGCGGTCCCCCGAGCCCGGCGGCGACCCGTGCTCCGAGCCGGCGGACGCCCGGCCGACGGACGCCGCTCCCCCGGAGCCCGCTTCGGAGCCCGCACCGGCGGCCGCGCGCTCGGCCGCCGCCCGGCCGCCGCGCTCGGCCGCGCCGCCTGACCTCGCTGAGCCGTCGCCCCCTCAGCCGCACCGTTCCGAGGAGGCCCTTCCGGTGGGGGCGCCGCTGTTCGAGTCGGGGGAGGGCAGCGGGCCCGGTGGGTTCGAACCGATGCACATCATGGTCTTCGCCGTGCTGATCGCCGTGACGGGCGCCGTGGGTTCCTCCGCCCGCCGCTGACCCCGGGCCCGGGGAAAGCGCGCGCGGTAGCTCAAGCCCCCGCCGACGCCGCGTCAACACGGCCGAACTCCACCAGGGTGTCCTCGAAGGCCCCCGAGTCGGTCGCCAGCACGCCCGAGTAGGGGTTGTCCAGCAGGAGCAGCAGCACGAGGGTCGCTCCCACGAACCCCAGGTTCACCAGGGCCCAGAAGAGCCGGGACCGCGACCGCCGGACCTGCATGCAGAAGGGCAGTACCGCCACCACCAGGCCGCTCACGGCGGCGGCCAGGGTCACGAAGCGGGGGATGGTGTCGGCGGCGGAGTCGGCCCGCTTCACGCGTGCCTCGACGAGCTCGGTGACGTTCTGCCGGGCATGCATGTTCTGCAAGGCCGCGGCGGGCTCGTCGCCCGGAACCTCGTCGACGCTGACGCGCAGCCGGTCCAGCGCGTCCGAGGCGCTCTCGGACAGCTCGCGGCGCTCCCGCATCGCCGGCCAGTCCTCGCGGACGACGGCGCGGACGTAGCCGCGCACGTCGGCACGCACCCGGGCGCCGTGCTCATCGGGGAAGGCAGCGGTGTTCCAGTACAGCGCGGTGGCGTAGCCGGCCTCCTCGACGGCGTCCTCCGCCGCGCCGTGGTTGTTCTCCCAGCCGATGACCAGGCCCATCGCCAGGGCGATGAGGTAGAGGGACAGCACGCACGGCGCGATGAGGGTGCCGATGGGCCCGTCGGAGTCGTCGCGGGAGACGGCGAACTTCCGCGCCACCACGATCCCCGCGATCAGGAGCAGGGCGAGGACGGCGAAGACCACGATGAGGCTGACGGTCATGGTTCTCCTACGAGGGCTGCCGGGGGTCGGGAAGGGCGGCGCGCGGCCGGGGGCGGCGCGGCTCGCTCGCGATTGTCCACGTCGGGCCGGATGCCGGCGGAACGGCGGAACCGCGCGCCCCCTTCCGCGATCCGCGATCCGGACACCGTCCGGCCCTCGTTTTCCGCGCGCTCGAACGGCGGTACCTTGCGGAACACGATCGGAGTTTCGGTTCGCGGGCACATGCGGACGCGCGGCCGCCCGCTCCACCCGCTGGCAGGCCCTGCTCGTCCCGGAGTCCGGCGGACGCGACCTGGCCACCAGGTCCGCCCCGCATACGCCGCCGATCCCCGCATCTCCGTTCACAGCCGACCAGTCGCCGCGATTCACCGCATTTCGCGGCCATGACACGGACGCGGACTCAACGGAGAACCGGTCGGCGCGCAAGGGCGGCGGCTCCCGCCCGCGAACCACGTGCGCTGTTCGCCGGAATCCGCCCTTCCGGCACCGCGGCCGCCGACGGAGACGCGCGGCGGTCCCCCTCCGCCCACCACGGCCGGGCCGGGGTGTCCGGGCCGGCGCACCGGCGGGCAGCGCCCCCATTGCACGCCACGTGTGATGCGCGTAACATCCGCTTGGTCGAAGCGGTTCGACTCAAGGAGGCAGGCGTGCGCATATCCGACGTCGCCCGGCATGCCGGGGTGTCGCCCAGCACCGTCTCCTACGTGCTCAGCGGCAAGCGGTCGATCTCCCCGGCCACCCGCCGGAGGGTGCTGGAGAGCATCGACGTCCTCGGCTACCAGCCGCACGCCGGCGCCCGCGCCCTGGCCAGCAACCGCTCGAACGTGATCGCCCTGGTGGTTCCGCTGCGCCCGGGCATCCACGTGCCGGTGGCCATGCAGTTCGCGGTCTCGGTGGTCACCAGCGCCCGCGACCGCGAGCACGACGTCCTGCTGCTCACCCAGGCCGAGGGCGAGAGCGGGCTGCGCCGCGTCGCCGGAACGTCGATGGTCGACGGCATCATCGTCATGGATGTCGAGGTCGACGACGCCCGCATCCCCACCCTGCGCTCGCTGTCCCACCCTTCCGTACTCATCGGTGTTCCCGCCGACACCGAGGGCCTGACCTGCGTCGACCTCGACTTCGAAGCCGCCGGGCGCGCGTGTGTGGCACACCTCGCCGCGCTGGGCCACCGCGAGATCGCGCTGGTCGGCCAGCCCCCCTCGGTCTACGAGCGCCGCACCGGCTTCGCCGAGCGCACGGTCGCCGGCTTCCGGGCCGAGGCGCACGAGCGCGGCGTCGAGACCACCGTGGTGCCCTGCGACGCCGCACCGGCCGCGGTGGCCGCCTCCGTCACCGGGCTGCTGGACGAGCGCCCCGGTGTCACGGGACTCGTCGTGCACAACGAGCCGGCCGTGGGGCCGCTGCTCGACGCCGTGCGCGGCCTGGGCCGCGAGGTCCCCGCCGACCTGTCCGTCGTGGCCATCGCGCCCGACGACATCGCAACCGAGACCTCGCCGCCGCTGACCTCGGTGAGCCTGCCCGCCGAAGAGGTGGGCGGGCGCGCCGTCTCCCTGCTCATGGACAAGCTCGACGACTTCGGGCCCCCGGAAGTGACGCTGCTTCCGCCGCGCCTCGTGCCGCGGGCGAGCGCCGCCGCTCGACCCGCCCTGCCCTGAACCTTCCCCTACCCCGTTCCCCCCTTCGCACCAGGCCTTCCGTCCCCGCCCCCACCGGCTGTCGGCCGCCCGTGCGCGGCCGCACCGTCCCCGTTCTCGTTCCCGTCCGTCAGCGCAATCGAAGCGCTTCGACACACGCAAGGAGCGCCCCATGCCATCAGCACCGACCGGCCGCCGCCCGCACCTCCTGCGCGGCTCCTGCGCCGTGGCCGCCGCCGGCCTGCTCACCCTGACCTCGGCCTGCGCGGGCGGAGGAGGCGAAGAGGAGGTCACCTCGCTCACCGCAATGGACTACAACCTCGCCGAACCGCAGAACGGCACCACCCAGAAGATGCTCGACGAGTGCGGCCGGCAGGCCGGGGTCGAGATCAAGCGCGACGCCCAGCCCCGCGACCAGCTCATGCCGCGGCTGCTGCAGAGCGCCTCGCAGCAGAAGCTGCCCGACCTGATGCTCCTGGACAATCCCAACCTCCCCCAGATGGCGGCCACGGGCGCGCTGCTGCCGCTCGACGAGGCGGGTTTCGACACCGACGGCTACTACCCCAGCGTGCTGGAGGTCGGCACGCACCAGGACACCCTCTACGGCATCGCCCCCGGCGTGAACGGACTCGCGCTGTTCACCAACACCGCCATGCTCGACGAGGCCGGCGTCGAGCCGCCGCGGACCTGGAAGGAGCTGCGCGACACCGCCGGCGAGCTCACCCGGGGCGAGACCAAGGGCCTCGCGTTCTCGGCCATCGGGCACGAGGAGGGCACCTGGACCTTCGAGCCGTTCCTGTGGAGCAACGGGGCGACACTCACCGAACTGGACTCGCCTGAGGCGGTCGAGGCGCTGGAGCTGTGGTCGGACCTGGTCGAGGAGGGCTCGGTCTCGCAGTCGGCGGTCAACTGGTCGCAGGCCGACGTCAACGACCAGTTCCTCGGCGAGCGCGCCGCCATGATGATCAACGGCTCCTGGCAGCTCCCGGTGCTCGACGAGGAGGGCGCCGAGTACGACGTCGTCCCGCTGCCCGTGCCCGAGGCGGGCGCGGCCCCCGCCACTCCCATGGGCGGCGAGGTCTGGGCCGTCGCGCGCAACGGCGGTGAGCGCGAGAAGAAGTCCGTCGAGGTGCTGCAGTGCCTGCTCAGCGACGAGAACATGCGCGAGTGGGCCGAGCTGAACGCCTACGTGCCCGCCAAGGAGGAGGCGGCCCGCCAGCTCGCCGAGGACGACCCGCAGATGGCGCCGTTCGTGGAGTCGGTGCCCACCGCCCGCTCGCGCACCGCCCGGCTGGGCGAGGACTATCCCGATGTCTCCGCCGCCATCGCCGACGCCGTGCAGGAGGCGCTGGCCGGATCGGGCTCGGCCGAGGACGCGCTGGCCAAGGCGCAGAAGTCGGTCCCGGAGTCCTGATGCTCGCCCGGGTCGGCTTCCTCGCGCCCATCGTCTGCTACCTGGCCGTCTTCTTCGGCTACCCGCTGGCCGCCAACTTCACCATGGCGCTGCGGGAGTACTCCGCCGCGTCGTTCTACACCGGCGAGGCCCCGTTCGTCGGCCTCGCGAACTACGCGGCGGTGCTGAGCGACCCGGTCTTCGGCACGGCGATGGCCAACACCGCCGTGTTCACCGCCGCCTCGCTGGCGTTCCAGTTCGGCATCGGGCTGGCGCTGGCGGTGTTCTTCCAGCGGCACTTCCCGCTGAACGGGGTCCTGCGCTCGCTGCTGCTGATCCCGTGGCTGCTGCCGCTGGTCGTCTCGGGAACGGTGTGGCGCTGGATCTTCGACCAGGAGTACGGGGTGCTGAACCAGACCCTGCTGGGCCTGGGGGTGATCGACTCCGCGGTGCCCTGGCTGTCGAGCACGGCGATGGCGCTGCCGTCGGTGACGGTCGCCAACATCTGGGTCGGCATCCCGTTCAACATGGTCATCCTCTACGGCGGGCTGCAGGGCATCCCCACTCAGCTGTACGAGGCGGCGGCCCTGGACGGCGCCGGGCCGTGGCAGCGCTTCCGGCACGTCACCTGGCCGCTGCTGCGCCCGGTGAGCGCGGTGGTGCTGATGCTCGGGCTCGTCTACACGCTGAAGGTCTTCGACGTGATCATGGTCCTCACCCAGGGCGGTCCGGCCAACGCCACCCAGACCCTGACGACCTGGTCCTACTCGCTGTCCTTCGGCGAGCTGGACTTCGGCCTCGGCGCGGCCGTGGGCAACCTGCTGATCCTCATCGCGCTGGTGTTCGCCGTGTTCTACCTGCGCGGGCTGCGCACGAGCGGAGCGGCGCCGGGGACGAAGGGAGGGAGGTAGCCGTGGCCGTACACAGGAGGGTGCGCACCGCCTTCACCACCGTCGCGGCGCTGGTGATCGTCGGGGGGCTGCTGTTCCCGCTGTACTGGATGGTCAACGCCTCGTTCCAGCCGGCCACCGGCCTGCTGGAGACCCCGCCGCGCTGGTTCCCGGTCGGCGGGACGCTGGACGGCTACCGCCAGGCCGTCGAGAGCCAGGGGCGCCCGCTGCTGAACAGCATGATCGTGGCGGCGGGCACCGTGGCGCTGACCCTGGCGCTGTCGGTGCCGGCGGCCTACGCGCTGAGCCGGTTCCGCGTGCGCGGGGCCGGCGTGCTGCTGTTCGCGCTGCTGCTGGTGCAGATGGTGCCCGGCATCGTGATGGCCAACTCGCTGTACGCGGTGATGAACCAGACCGGTCTGCTGAGCACCTACGCGGCGCTGATCCTGGCCGACTCGACGGTCGCGGTGCCCTTCGCCGTGCTGATCCTGCGGGCGTTCATGGCCACCATCCCCGCCGAGCTGGGCGAGGCGGCCATGGTCGACGGCGCCGGGCACGGGCGCGTGCTGTGGTCGGTGGTGCTGCCCGTGAGCCGCAACGCGATGATCACCGCGGCCCTGTTCGCGTTCCTGTTCGCCTGGGCGGACTTCCTGTTCGCGGTGACGCTGAACGCCGACGACTCCGTCATGCCGGTGACGGTCGGCATCTACCGCTTCATCGGCGCCCACACCGCCGACTGGAACGGGGTCATGGCGACCGGCGTGATCGCCTCGGTGCCCGCTGCGGTCCTGCTCGTCGTCGCCCAGCGCTACGTCGCCGCCGGGGTCACCGGCGGCGCCCTCAAGGACTGACAACCGCCCGCTGTGCCGCGCCGGCAGCCCGCTCCTGCGGCACCGGCGCGGCACAGCCCGACCCGCGACCCCGAATCGGCCCATCCACCGCCGCCCCGCCGCGGGAGCCGGGGCGACTCCCGCCGGACGCGACCGCGCCGGCTGAGCAGGAAGGACTACGCGTGCTGCACGAGATCGACGGCGGCATCGAATGGCACGGCGGCCACCAGGTCGTGCGCGTCGAACCCTGGGGCGCCGACAGCGTCCGGGTGCGGGCCGGGCTCCACCGGCTGCGCTGGGACATCCCCGGCGCCCTGGGCGAGCGCCCCGGCACCGACGCCAAGACCGGCATCGAGGGCGGCACCGCCCGGCTGGCCAACGGCGAGATCACCGCCGAGGTCGGCGACGACGGGATGCTGCGGTTCCTGCGCACCTCGTCGCAGGGCGAGCTGCTCGCCGAGCAGCGGGCGCACTTCTGGTGGCCGGGGCCGCGCGCCTACACCTCCACCGGCAACGGCTACTACCGAATCGAGCAGCGCTTCGCCGCCTACGAGGGCGAGCGGGTCTTCGGGCTCGGCCAGCACACCCACGGCCTGTTCGACCAGAAGGGCGCGGTCGTCGACCTCGTGCAGCGCAACGCCGAGGTGTCCATCCCGTTCCTGGTCTCATCGCGCGGCTACGGGCTGCTGTGGAACAGCCCCGCGGTGGGCCGGGTCGAACTGGCGGGCAACGGCACCCGCTGGGTCTCCGACAGCGCCCGCCAGATCGACTACTGGGTCACCGCCGGACCCGACCCGGCGTCGGTCATGGCCAACTACGCCGACGCGACCGGGCACGCGCCGATGCTGCCGGAGTGGGCGTCGGGGTTCTGGCAGTGCCGGCTGCGCTACCGGACCCAGGACGAGCTGATGGAGGTGGCGCGCGAGCACCGAAGGCGCGGGCTACCGCTGGCGGTGATCGTCGCCGACTTCTTCCACTGGACCCATCTGGGCGACTGGCGGTTCGACCCGCTGGAGTGGCCCGACCCCGCGGGCATGGTCCGCGAGCTGCGGGAGATGGGCACCGAGCTGATGGTGTCGGTGTGGCCCTCGGTCAGCCCCCTGTCGGAGAACTTCGCCGAGATGCAGCGTCGCGGGCTCCTGGTCGCCACCGAGCAGGGGCCGCCCGTGCACGCCGACTGGGCCGACAAGGGCGTCGAGGGCAAGGTGCAGGTCTCGTTCTACGACGCCACCAACCCCGAGGCGCGCGCGTTCGTCTGGGACAAGGTGCGGCGCAACTACCTCGACCTGGGGGTGCGGGTCTGGTGGCTGGACGGGTGCGAACCCGAGATCAAGCCCGGCCACCAGCACAATCTGCACTACAGCGCCGGGCCGGGCGACGAGGTGGCCAACATCTATCCGGCCGAGCACGCGCGCGGGTTCTACGAGGGGATGCGCGCGGCCGGGGAGGCCGAAGTGGTGACGCTGTGCCGCTCGGCGTGGGCGGGCAGCCAGCGCTACGGCGCCGCGCTGTGGTCGGGCGACATCCCCGCGACGTTCGCGTCGCTGCGCACGCAGATCCGCGCGGGGCTGAACGTGGCGATGTCGGGCATCCCGTGGTGGACCACCGACATCGGCGGGTTCCACGGCGGCGACCAGGACTCGCCGGAGTACCGGGAACTGCTGGTGCGCTGGTTCCAGTACGGGGTGTTCTGCCCGCTGCTGCGACTGCACGGGTTCCGCGAGCCCTTCGTCGACCGCCTGCATCCGCAGATGACGGGCGGCCCGAACGAGGTGTGGTCCTACGGCGAGGAGGTCTACGAGCGCCTGCGCGACCTGCTGTTCCTGCGCGAGCGGCTGCGGCCCTACGTCATGGAGCGGATGCGCGCCGCCCACGAGACCGGCATGCCGCCGATGCGCCCGCTGTTCGTGGACTTCCCAGCCGACGAGCGCGCCTGGGACGTCGGCGACGCGTTCATGTTCGGCCCCGACCTGCTGGTGGCGCCGGTGGCCGAGTACGGGGCGCGCGAACGCGAGGTGTACCTGCCGGAAGGCACGCGCTGGCGCGACCCCTACAGCGGTGACGTGCTCCCCGGGGGCGCCGTGGCGCGCCTGCCCGCTCCACTGGAGCGCGCGCCGGTGCTGGTGCGCGAGGGCGCCTCGGTGCCCGTGGCCGGCTGACCCCTGATCCCGCGGCCGACCGCTTCGGCGGTGGGCCGAACGGGGCGCGCGGCCGCCGACCTCCTCCGGCGGCCGCGCGCACGACACTCGGGCCGACCGAGCGCGGACCGCGCGCCGGACGCCTACCGCGCCGCGCACGACCCGCCCGGATCCGCCCGGACCCGCAGGACCCGAGAAGAACGGCGCACCGAACGACGCCGGAACCACCACGACCGGAACCACGACGAAGCGAGGTAGCACGGTGAAACCGAGCATCCCCCCGCCGCCCCCGACCTCAGCTCCACCTCCCCCGCCCGCGTCGGCCGCGCCACGGGCGGCCGCGGCACGCGCGGCCGCGACCGTGCGCCGCGCGCTCCGCCGCACGGCCGCGGCGGCTTTGGCGGCCGTCCTCGCGGCGGGCGCGGCCGCGTCCCCCGCCTCGGCCGACGACCTGCCCTTCCGCGATCCCGACCTGCCCGTCGGCGAGCGGGTCGCCGACCTGCTCGGGCGGCTGACCCGCGACGAGAAGATCGCGATGCTGCACCAGTACCAGCCGGCCGTCCCGCGGCTGGACATCGCCGAGTTCCGCACCGGCACCGAGGCGCTGCACGGCGTCGCGTGGCTGGGCGAGGCCACCGTGTTCCCGCAGTCGGTAGGTCTGGGCGCCACGTGGGACACCGACCTGGTGAAACGCGTCGGCGACGCGACCGGCACCGAGATGCGCGGGTTCCACGCCCAGGACCCCGCGGCGCACGGGCTCAACGTGTGGGCGCCGGTGGCCGACCCCCTGCGCGATCCCCGCTGGGGGCGAAACGAGGAGGGCTACTCCGAGGACCCCGCCCTCGTCGGCGCGATGGCCACCGCCTACACCGGCGGGCTGCGCGGCGGCGACGACTTCTACCTGAAGACGGCGCCGACGCTGAAGCACTTCGCCGGCTACAACATCGAGGAGAAGCGCGACCGCATATCGGTCACCGTCCCGCCGCGGGCGCTGCACGAATACGTGTACCCGGCGTTCCGCCCGGCCGTCGAGGCCGGCAACGCCACCGGCGTGATGGCCGCCTACAACATGATCAACGGCCGGCCCGCGCACGTATCGCCGCTGCTGGAGGACGTGCGCTCCTGGTCCGACACCCCGACCATGATCGTCAGCGACGCCTACGGCCCCTCCAACGTGGCCGGCAGCCAGGACTACTACGAGACCCACGCGCAGTCGCACGCGGCGATGCTGAAGGCGGGAATCGACAGCTACACCGACCAGGGCACCGACTCCTCGCTGACGGTCGACGCGGTGGGCTCGGCCCTGGAGCAGGGGCTGATCACCGAGGCCGACATCGACCGCGCGGTGGGCCGCAGCCTGTCGGTGCGGTTCCGGTTGGGCGAGTTCGACCCGGACGCGCGCAACCCCTATGACGACATCACCGCGGAGGTCATCGACTCCCCCGAGCACCGCGAGCTCACGCGCGAGGCGGCCACCGAGCAGATGACGCTGCTGAAGAACGACGGCGCGCTGCCGCTGGACCCCGAGCGCGACAAAGATGTGGCGGTGGTCGGGCCGCTGTCCGACACGCTGTACGAGGACTGGTACAGCGGCACGATGCCCTACGAGGTCACCCCGGCGGGCGGGATCGCCGACCGGCTCGGGGACGCCGGCTCGGTCGCCACCGCCGAGGGCGCCGACCGGGTCCGGCTGACCACGCCCGACGGGGACGCGGTGACGGCCTCCTCCGCCGACGGCGGCGGCGTGCTGCGCGTGGACGGCTCCGGAGGCGAGGAGGGCGCCGATGCCCAGGCGATCAGCGTGTTCGAGTGGGGCGAAGGAGTGGTGACCCTGCGCACCGAGGCCAACGGCAGGGTCGTGGGCCTGGGCGAGGGCAACCGGCTGTACAACGACCAGGAGCAGCCCAACGGGTGGTTCGTCCAGCAGCTGTTCCGCTTCGAGGAGGTCGGCGAGGGCCGGGTCGCGCTCAAGTACGACGGCTACGACGAGTGGAACCGGAAGTACGTGTCGATCGGCGAGGACGGCGCGCTCACCGTCGACGCGGACACCCCCGAGCAGGCCGCGCACTTCGAGCTGGAGACGCTGTCCAGCGGCACCGACGAGGCGGTGCGCACGGCCTCCGGCGCCGACGCCGCGGTGGTCGTGGTGGGCAACATGCCCTTCATCAACGCGCGCGAGACCGACGACCGCGAGGACATCGCCCTGCCGAAGGCGCAGCGGGAGCTGGTCCGCGCGGTCACCGAGGCCAACCCGAACACCGTCGTCGTGCTGGAGTCCAGCTACCCGCAGGCCGTGCCGTGGGCTCAGCGGAACGCGCCGGCGGTGCTGTGGACGTCCCACGCCGGGCAGGAGACCGGGAACGCGCTGGCGTCGGTCCTCTTCGGCGACGCCAACCCGGCGGGCCGGCTGCCCCAGACCTGGTACCGGTCGGTCGACGACCTGCCGGACATGAGCAACTACGACGTCATCGACTCGGGGCACACCTACCAGTACTTCCGGGGCGATCCGCTGTACGCGTTCGGGCACGGGCTCTCCTACACCGACTTCGAGTACGGCAAGCCCGACCTGGACCACCGGCGCGTCGGCGAGGACGGCACCGTGACGGTGCGGGTCCCGGTCACCAACACCGGCGACCGCGACGGAGACGAGGTGGTGCAGCTCTACACCAGCCAGAACCGCTCGCGGGTGGAGCAGCCGGTCAAGGAGCTGCGCGACTTCGAGCGGGTGCACGTCGAGGCGGGCGAGACGGTCACCGTCCGGCTGGAGATCTACGCGGCCGACCTGGCGTTCTGGGACGTCACCAGCGGGTCGATGGTCGTGGAGCGGGCGAGCCACGACGTGCTGGTCGGCTCGTCGTCGGCGGACATCCGGCGCACGGCCCGCATCAAGGTCGACGGCGAGCGCATCCCGCCCCGCGACCTGACCGGCCGGATCCGCGCGGCCGACTTCGACGGCTACTCCGCCGGCGCCGAGCTGGTCGACGAGTCCAAGGCGAAGGGCACCGCCGTCGCGGGCTCCGCGGGCGACTGGATCTCCTTCGAGGATGCGGACCTGCGCCGCCTGGCGTCCTTCACCGCCCGGACCGCCCGGGCCCAGGAGGGCGCGGCGGGCGTCGAGGTCCGCCTGGGCTCCCCGGACGGCCGCCTGCTGGGCACCGCCGAGGTGCCCAGCACCGGCGACAAGTACACCTACACCGAGGTCGCAGCCGATCTGGAACGGGTCGGCGGCAAGCACCGCGACGTGTACCTGGTGTTCACCGCAGACCTGCGCCTGAGCACGTTCTCCCTGGACAAACCCTAGAGACCCCGCCACCCCACCCACGCCGGGCCCCTCAGCCAGGGGCCCGGCCCGCGCGTCCGGGGTCCGGGCACCCCTGGCGCCCGGAGCGCCTCAGCCGAGCCTCGCAACCGCCGGTGGTGCCGGGGAGGCCGCGGAGAGGGTGCGGCGGAGTCCGGTCCGGTCCTCGCTGCCGGGGCGTGCTGTGAGGGCGACGATCTTCGCTCCAGGTCGCCGTCGGTCTGCACGCCGCATACCACGAGGACGGGGTCGGCGTCCGGGTGGTCGACGGTCTTGCGGTCCTCGCGATGGGCGGCGACCGCCCCCTGCGCCCACGGGCGGGCGAACAGCGCGTTGCGCGTGCACCTCACCGACAAGCTCGGCCGGCCTCCTTTCGCGGGGAAGCGTCCGGTGGCCCGCCGCAGGTCGGAGACGACGGCGGCGGCCTCGCCGTCCCGGTCCCGCACCGGCCGCTGGGACCGGTCCGGGCCCGCGGAGTCGACCGTGAAACGGCCGCGGACGAGGAGTTCGCCGGCTTCCGACGGCGGTCGCGTGATGGGGCGGGTGAGGGGGCGGAGCGGGCGGGGCTTCCGGGGTCAGGGGTTGCGGACGTCGTAGTGCAAGAAGACCGTGCCGTTGGCGAAGCGGCGCTCGTCGCGCAGGGTGAGGTCGAGGCGGACCCCGTCCGGGAGGGCGCGGTTGCCTCCGCCCACCACCGCGGGGACGAGGAACAGGTGGCACGCGTCGACCAGCCCCGCCCGAAACGCCTGGGCGGCCAGCGCGGGGCCCGAGATAGCGAGGTCGCTGCCGGACTCCGCCTTGAGCCGGCCGACGTCCTCGGGGTCGAAGCGCCGCTCGATCCGCGTCCTGGCGGTCACGGGCGCGTCGAGGGTGCTGGAGTAGACGACCTTGTCGGTTGCCTGCCAGATGCCCGCGAACTCGCGCATCTCCGGCGACTGCGCGGACAGGGAGGGATCGGTCTCCCAGCCCGTCATCATGTCGTACATGCGGCGGCCGTAGAGGTAGGTGCCGACCGGGCGCTCCAGGTCGTTCACGAACGCGTGCACCTCGGCGTCGGGCACCGCCCAGTCGAAGTTGCCCTCGGTGTCGGCGATGTAGCCGTCCAGGGACACGAGCATCGAGTAGATCAGATCGGCCACGGCGCCCTCCTCGGTCGGCCACCGCCGCGGGCGCGCGGCGGCGGTGCGGGGTTGTGCCGCGAGCCTACGGGGCGGTACCGACGAACGGGCTCAGACACGCGCCGACCGCGGTGCACCGGCGCCGCCGCCCGGCATCGACCGTCCCGCGCCGGCCCGGACCGGGGCGCGCAGGGCGCTCGCACGCCGCCGGCCGTGCCGGCGCCG